>JAIXXP010000030.1 GCA_027490665.1 Cryomorphaceae bacterium
AAACAACACGTTTCAAGATATATTGCGGGGTGGAGCAGTTGGTAGCTCGTCGGGCTCATAACCCGAAGGCCACAGGTTCGAGTCCTGTCCCCGCTACAAGGAAAACCTGAGTCTTTTGACTCAGGTTTTTTTATTGGCTTAAACTGAAGCAAGCCGAAGGCTTGTATGGAGGGAAAGTCAATAAAAAAAGAAGTTGCGCAGCGACTTGGTTTTCCTTGTTAAGCCCTCCCCCAAGGTCCATCCGCAACGAAGTGAAGGATAGTCCTGTTTACTTTCAAAAGTGGATTGAAATGAAAAAAGAAAGATCGCGCTTAGCAGTAGTCCGTATTAGTCTGGTTTAATAAATTTTCAAAGTTTTGTGGAAGTGTCGCTCGTAAATTTCTAATATAATCTTGGTCGTTTTGTGTTTTATATTTTAAGAATTTTAATATCGTACCAAAATATAACTTGCAAAGTCTATTATGAAACATAGTAATTGTTTCAGATTTTTTTTGAGAGATTTCTTGATTCAGAACCATGGCAAACTTAACGTTATAGAAATTTGTTCTTTCTTCAACCCATTTTGGTTTTACTTGATGGGATCTTGGTCTATCTAATATTGGTTCAGCCCAAAATTTAAATGCCCATAAAAATGTTTCATTAAATGAAGTAGTGTCAGGAGTATACTCGCTAGTCATTGAACCAATATAAATAGGTTCAACTTGTGGTTTAAATTGTCTTATCGTCGGGTCAATAATGATATTTTCGTACCCATTTACTGTAAGCCAAAAGTGTCGTATGCCGTTATAGTCTCCACCTGTCAACGAACAATGCATGTCGTTTATTTTCAAAAACAATAGTAAGGGAAAACATGCACAGAAACAAAGATTTTTTGGGCATTCTTCACCTATTGTCGGTTCTGTGAATCGAGCTACGGTTGCTTTTAGATTTTCTTTTATTTCTTCTGTTATACTTTGCATTTTGTTGAATGATGTTTTCGGCTTACTGCTAACTTGAATATACACGAAACAAACCTTCGCTTAGCCATACAATAATGGAGTGATATGCGAAACTCTATTTCGTTCTATTCTTTTTGCAATTACAGATGTATTTTAAAATTAATTGCACCTAAAAATAACAATTTATCCCCATTTATTTACTGCACCTATTTAGAGATTTACACACCCTCTTCAGCCTTTTTCCCACAAATCAACCACCAATTCATACCCTCCCTGGAAGTTATAAATTTGATCTTTCCCCGCTATTAAGTAAAGCCCTCCCCCAAGGTCCATCCGCAACGAAGTGAAGGATAGTCCTGTCCCCGCTACAAGGAAAACCTGAGTCAAAAGACTCAGGTTTTTTTATTGGCTTAAACTGAAGCAAGCTGTGATAGATGAAAAAAGTTAAAGAGTATGCTTTAATGTTTGTTCCTAAGGGTAATAAAAAGAGTGGTCTCACCATAGATTCTTTAGAAGATTCTTAAATAAAAACCACTCTCAATCGAATTGATGAAAAAATTCCATGTATTTTGGTTGAATAAACGCAACAATCAATCTTCATGGCTCATAGTTTTTTAAATTTCTGGATTGCACTAATTGTTTTTATTGCGCATATCATTGGCAACTTAATTGTCACCAAACCAAACCCAGAGCTTTTTAATCGACTAGAAAAACTTACGCTTTTCCCTCCGAGTTGGGTATTTATTATTTGGTTTGTTATATGGATCTTACAGTCAGTCCTTTTCTACCAAACGTACAATTCAGCATTTTGGAGTAATACCACGACCTTGCTCTTTCTTTTGGTCTGTATTGGGAATTTGGGCTCACAGTACGCTGGAGCAAATAATTATGGGTGGTTCGTTTATATCCTTTTTATTAGTTGTATGCTAGTAAGTTCAATACTATTTATGGAAAAGACTTCGGGATTTTATTCGACCATTCCTATATCAAAATCGGCCTCTCAAATTTATGTAGGCTGGGCTTCATTGGCCTTTTTAGTTGGTCTTGGAGTTATTTTAGTGACTGATCAAAAGTGATCAATGATCATACATTCACTCTCATTGGATCAGTATTGTTATTTATTATACCAGTTGGTATTTGGACATTATGGTTCACCGGCAAAGGGGACTATAGAACAATCTCTTTCCCTTATTTTCTATTATATTTCGCTTTTGGATCAAGAATGCTTTTAAGGTGACAACAGCCTTTAATTAACAAAACAAAGTAAAAATGAAGATCCCCCTATTCACATACGCAGTTTTACTTTTAGCAGCTTGCACAAACCCACCTTCAAAACAAGAAGACCCAAATTCTTGGACCGTTAATGAGTACAACAAAGATGGTTTGCGCATTGACATCACGAACCATCAAATGGAAAACTTTAGTGTACATATTTCAAGAAACAATGATTCGTTGACCCTTGATTTAAATGCGCTGCATATTCCTTTTAAAACCCCTGAAGTATCTTGGGTAAATAAAGAATTCGTTTGTATTTCAACTTGGTGGTCTGGGCCGTTTGCGCGCAACCTATTCATCCCGCTTGGCAAGCAACTGAAAGCTTACATCTACATTGACAAAGACATCGAATGGACAGATTCAACTACCAATAATGTATTGTATGTAGATACGGTTTTGAATGACCAAGTTCATCTGGTACTTGAAAATCTAAAGAGCCGAAAAAAGAACTTGATCAGCTATCCATTAAACCCAGAAAGGCCTTTAGATACCTATTATGACAGCCTTCAATTGACAAAAAACAAATTAACCATTTGGACAGCTGGGAAAAGCAGTTTATTTATACTGAAGCAATAAAGATATTTGGTTCTTTATTTAAATTTGAAAAAAGTCCTTCATGAAAACCACCCTCCTACTCATCCTTTTCGCCATTACCTTTAGTGTAAATGCACAGATCGAAGCACAAGCGAAAATTTTTAATGGCATCGTTGTGGCCGGCTACGTGGATAACGGAGCCTATTTAAATTTTACGGGGCCAAACATCAGTTGGCAAAAAGGGCAATCTAAATTGCTGCTTGGAATGCTGCCTTCCCTACGCTACAAAGTAGATCAAGGTGCTACAGTGAATGCGCGCATTTACCCAGCCCTCGGTGCCGGACTTTCCTATTCTTATCAAAGATTCGTGTTTCAGGTGCCGCTTTATTACAATCCTAAAACGGCGAGCACTAATGGCAATTGGCAAATTGGCTGCGGTTTGGGCATAAAACTGTGAGTTAATAAGAAATAATGGATCGCTTGAAATAAACACATGCCTAGATTTTAATTTCACAGATTCACACTTTTCTCACCTGAGCAAATCCAACACCTTGAGCAACATCAAACTATTCTTTTTCTTCATCCTCCTTTCCACCGGACTGGTTCAAGCACAAAAGTCAGGTGTCAAAATCATTCATAACAAACTCAATGACTTACTTGAATGCAAAGATTTCTTCGCATTAGAAGCGGAATATACTAGAAACCAAAGTAAACTGAGCGAAGCGCGCAAATTATACTATGAAGTTTATCTTTCTCAAGCTTTTGGACGAAACGAAAAATCTAATCAAAGTTTAGCTATCCTATTTGAAAAATACCCTGACCAATTCAACGAACTTGAAACACTAAATCTACTTGAGGCGCAAGCAAATAATTTTTTACATTACTATGAATACCAGCAAGCGGCGTCTGTTTATGGTGCTATCCTGACGAACTATTCGCAATTATTGGATAGTGCAAGCATTGAAAGCTATCAAAATGTAAAAAACTTATTTGGTTCATTGGCTGGCGTTCCGCCTCAAAAAATGCAAAAGTCAAAGGATGTTTTGCTTCCTTCTTATCGAAATGCATTCAATCATATGATGACACCCGTGGTTGTGAACGGTATACAGGAAGAGTTTATCTTTGATACCGGCGCTAACTTATCTACCATAACAGAAAGTCAAGCTGTAAAAATGCAACTCAAGCTCATTGATCAAAGTGTAGCGATTGCATCCTCTACACAAAATGTTGTTCAGTCTAAATTAGCAGTAGCCGATAGTTTATTTATTGGCGACATTTTGTTTGAGAACGTCGTTTTTATCGTCATGCCTGATGCGCAATTGACCTTCCCCGAGATCAATTATGCGATTAAAGGAATTATTGGCTTTCCTGTAATGGATCAAATGGGAGAGGTTCATTTGTTAAAGAATGGAAACATATTTATTCCGAAAGAGGTCGCGAATAAACAGGAGCAAAATATGTTCTTTGAAGGTTTAACACCTGTTGTTAGGTTGCATTCAAAGAAGAATACGCTACTATTTACATTTGACACAGGGGCTAGAACTTCTGAGCTGTCGATTAAATATTATAAAGCACACAAAATTGAGGTCAAAAGAAAGGGTGAAATGCAAAAAAACCAACGCGGTGGTGCTGGAGGCAATGTTGAGGTCAATGAATACATGCTTTTTAACTTTCCAATGACAATTGGTGAGCATCAGTTGAGCTTAGAAAAAATCCCGGTGACAATGGAAGAATATTGGTTCAACGCCTACTTCGACGGCAATTTAGGGCAAGACGTATTTATGAAATTCAATAGCCTTATCATTAACTTTGAACACATGTACATTGACTTTGAGTAATGAACCACACCATCTACACCGATACAGAAAAAAATGCCATTCGCTTTTCGAACTTTAAGAAGTTAGAAGCGTCTTGTGCATTTACGGGTTTGGGTGTCAAATACGTGGCCGCTGGTGAAGAAATTTACTACGCGAACGGGAAAAAGTATAAGGTCAAGGTGGGTGATTACATCATCGGCAATGAATTTACCAAATCACTTGTTCAGATCAATAGCGCTGAAGCTGTGCAGGGTTTGTGTATAGATATTTCTTCAGATATCATTGCTGAAGTAGCTGAATTTCATGACGTCAATGGTTCTGAATTGAAGGAGTTTTTGCTCTCAGACCAATTTTTTGTGAACCGTTACAACGTGAAGAATACAAGTCTAGGGTATTCGCTACATGAGATCAATCAAAAGATAAAAACTGGTATTTTCTCAAATGACTTACAGCACAACGAGTTGTTCTATAGCCTTGCGGAGTCTATCATTACAGACCAACGTTTTGTGTTTGAACATCTGTCTAACCTTGACTTCAAGAAGAATGTGACAAATGAAGAGGTGTTTCGAGCTATTCTGCAGGCCAAACTCCTTGTCGATGAGCGCATTACTGATAATTTGTCTTTAGAACAAATGGCGCTTGAAACTGGCATTTCTAAGTATCACTTTATTCGTGTATTTAAAGCCGCTTTTGGCATATCGCCCTATCAATATCAAAAACGCAAAAGGCTCGAGCTAGCTAAAACAGACCTATTGAGCGGAGAAGAAATTCTGTTTACGGCCATACGCTATGGTTTTGCGGATACACCTACATTTTCAAAGGCGTTTAAACAGCAATTTGGTGTTACACCAGGGGCCGTGAAAAAAAGCAATTTTTGACAACACCAACCCATTCAGAGCTCGTTTTTTTGCAATAAAAACTGCTATGTTTCGTCTGCTTTCTTTGTTTTTAGTTTGTTGTATTTCTTGGAGCCTTAGTGCGCAACTTCAGCGCAAAGCCTTACTTGGGGCACGCATAGAATACGCTACAGAAAATGGCAATTCAGGTTGCAAGGTGGTGCAAGTAGTGCGGGGCACGAGTGTTGACTTAAAACTACAAGCAAACGACCTCATCTTGAAAATTGGAGAACAAACCTTTACCTCTACAGATGAATTCATCAAGCAATTTCTAAGCTACGAACCAGGCAAAGAAGTTCAACTTTCTGTTCTTCGTGGCAAAAAGAACCTAACGCTCAAAGCAAAAGTGGTGGCTCGGCCTTACGAAACAGATGACAATGCTACAGTCATTTACGATGAAGCGCCATACAAAGGTGGGCAGCTTCGGGTAATCATCAACAAACCGTTCAAGGAGAATAAAATGCCTGCCATGCTTTTTATTCCAGGTTATACGTGTTCGAGCATTGACGAATTAACGAACGATCATCCGTACAAACGTATAGTAGACGCCTATGTAGACGCGGGTTACGTAACGCTGCGCATCGAAAAAAGTGGTTTGGGCGACAGCAAAAACACGCCGCCTTGTGAGTCTTGCGATTTACTGGATGAGATTGAAAACTTTGAAGTGGGGCTTAAAAAATTGAAGTCGCTGCCATATGTAGATACCAATCAAATCATCATAGTTGGACATTCAATGGGCGGTATCATTGCGCCGGCAATAAGTGCTAAAAATCAAGTGGCGGGTGTTATTGTTTATGGAACAACTGCTAAATCTTGGTTTGAATACCAAATCGAAATGTACCGGGTTCAAAATGCGCTAGCAGGCATGAATCCGATTGAAGTAGAACAATCTGTACTTGAACAATACGACTTAAACTACCGCTATTTCGTGAAGAAAGAAAAACTCGAAGACTTGGCCAAAGACCCAAAAGCGGACAGCGTGTTGCGCACTTTTTGGCAATATGATGGCAACGGTAAAATTTACTCCCGCAACGCTGAATACTGGCGTCAAATTCAAGACTACCCTCACCTCGAAAACTGGAAAAATACCACCGCCAAAGTATTGGTTCAATTTGGCGAATCTGATTTTCAAGCCTTTTCAAAAGCAGATCACCAGCAAATCGTGAATACCGTAAATTATTTTCATCCAGGAAATGCAACATTGATGACCTACCCATCAACGGATCATTATTTTGCGAAATCAGGCACCATGCAAGAGGCCTACGATAAATTTGGGGAAGGGAAGATCCAACAATTATTCGATGAATACAACCCTGAGGTGGGGCTGTCGGCCGTCAGATGGAGTAATGAGATACTAGCCAGAAAGGAGGGTAATCTACCCACTGAAAAAGGCTGGGAAAAACTCAAAACCGAACGCTACCCTGGCAAGCAAGACGACATTGCGTTCATCAATGAAAAGGAAGGTTGGTACGTCAATGGCTACGGAAGCATTTACCACACAAAAGATGGCGGCGACACTTGGGAAAAGCAAATCGAGAAAAAAGGGACGTTTTTCCGCTGCATTGGTTTTATTGATAGCTTACACGGTTTCGCTGGAACAGTTGGCACAGATTATTTTCCAAATGTCTCGGATACGATTCCCTTGTATGGAACAACGGATGGTGGTAAAACATGGAGTCCTGTTTCCTATGAAGGCCCTTACGTGAAAGGACTCTGCGCTATCGATATCGTCAAAGAACAGTTCATTAATCACGGAAAAACCGATTATAAAGTTCATGTTTACGCCGTTGGTAGAGTTGGTTCTCCTGCCAATATGCTGGAATCTCATGACGGCGGTTTAACTTGGAAGTCAACGCCAATAACAAATGGAAAAATGTTGTTTGATATTGACATGTTTGACCCCAAAAATGGCATCGCTTGCAGTGCAAGTTCTGATGATATAAGTAAATCCAATGCCTTGATACTAAAAACAAACGACGGCGGAAAAACCTGGCGAAATGTATATCAATCCGACAGACCATATGAAACAACTTGGAAAGTTTCGTTCCCAACCGAAAAAGTAGGTTATGTCACCATCCAATCTTACAATCCTGATCCGAATGCAAAACAACAGCGTGTTGCCAAAACCACAGATGGAGGCGAAACTTGGCAGGAAATCAATTTAGTTGAAGATGCAAGCGCACGAGAATTTGGCGTCGGGTTTATCGATGAAAACCACGGCTTTGTCGGCACCATGAACAGCGGCTACGAAACCAAAGACGGCGGCAAAACTTGGTCAACAATTGATCTAGGCCGTGCCTGCAACAAAATCCGAATTTATAAAGACGCTACTGGCACAGTCTATGGATTTGCAATTGGTGTGGATGTCTTTAAACTTTAAATCAATAACACCATGAAAACAGCATTTAACAAATATTTATACGTTGGTTTTGTCATTTTAGGATTTTACCAAGCAATAGCGAACCATGATTATCTTCAAGCCGCCTCTTCGCTAGGAATTGGTATGGCGTTTGACCCTTTCAACCCAGAACAAAAATGGAATGAGCGCCCTATTTGGCAAAAAGCAGTTTTAATTGTTCATCTCGCTATAGTGGCTGCTTTGTTAGGTTTTGGGATTGGGCTCGATGATAAATAATATGGACACAAAAATTACAAACTTCATACAAAGCATTTACATGCTGCCCAACGATATCTTGGAAGATGTTTTAGGTCATTTCAAGTATTTAGAATTCCCTAAAAACCATTTATTGCTTCAACAAGGAAAAACGTGTAAACACCTCTGGGTTATGACAAAAGGTGCTGTAAAATACTTTTATACCAACGAAGAAGGAAAAGAGATGAATACTTGGTTTAGCTTAGATACACAAGTAATTGCTGATACCACAAGTTTTGTGAGCCAAGAACCCTCTGAAGAGAATATACAGCTACTTGAAGATAGTGAAATGTATTCCATTGAGTATAGTGCTTTACAAAGCTTGCTTCAAAAACACCATTCATTTGCACTTTGGTATATCAAGTTGATTGAACAACACTATGTAGCTCAAATAGAAGATCGAATAGCAGATTTACAATTCCTCAATGCCAAACAGCGTTATCAAAAATTGCTAAATCTTTACCCAGAAATTACCAATCGCATAAGTCTTGGTAATATTTCGTCCTATCTAAATATCACACAAGAAACTTTAAGTAGAATTAGGGCTGGCAAGTTTTAACCTTTTTTGATGTATATCAAAAAATAAGAGAATTGATCTTTTCAATTTCGCAGTGTACAATTTTAAACACAGAAATTGAATTAAAATGACAATAAAAACCATAATTGAAAATTTCACTGGTGCTTTTTTAGAGCAACTTTTTTGGTATGCAGGATTTGCTTTTCCTTTGTTCTTCGTCTTTTGGATTTTAGGAAAAAAGTATTTTAAAAAGATAAGAATTCAAGAAACTCAAAGGGCAAAGTCGCATCATTTCAAACAAGACCTTAGTTACTCGGTAAGTTCTTTACTCATTTTTGCAATTTTCGACATTTGTATTTTATACTTGGATAGCAAAGGCTATACAAAAGTCTATTTTGACATCAGCCAATACGGTTATTTGTGGTTAGGACTGAGCTTCTTTCTTGTCCTTTTTTTAGATGATATGTTTTTTTACTGGAGCCATAGGGCAATGCACTTACCCAGGTTTTATAAAATTTTTCATAAGGTACATCACAAAAGTACCGACCCATCGCCACTAACTGCTTTTGCCTTTCATCCCACAGAAGCTGTAGTTGAATACTTTGTGGGCTTTATTTTACCATTTTTACTCCCGTTAAATTTCGGGGTCATTATTGCCTGGCAAATCTTCTCTATGCTCAATAATGTGTTCGCACATTTAGGTTATGAAATATACCCAAAAGGCTGGGTGAAATTACCAATACTAAAATTCAAAACTGCATCAACACACCACAATATGCATCACCAATTATTCAATGGGAATTATGCTTTATACTTTACTTGGTGGGACAAATGGATGGGCACCGAGTTTAAAGACTATGAAACCCGCCACGCACAAATCTTTGAACGAAAAAACATAAAAAGATACACTGAAGACTTGAATTTACTTTCTGTTCCTGAACAAGATTTATTGCCAATTCAAGAGCAAACTAAAGAAAATACTTCATTAAGAAATTCTTAAAAAATGAAAAAATGTTTACTAGTAATCTTATTGCTTTCTTTAAATATGCTCGTCAGTGCGCAAATAACAATCGAAGGACTGGCAGGTAATAATTATGCGCATTACCTTAGTTACACCGATAAAGATATAGACAGCACAGCAAAATGGAATTACTTTAATTTAAATCGATTTACTGTAAACTATAACAACAACGCCCTTAACACCGTGTCAATTGAAGGACAACTCACATATCAACTCAAACCATGGATTGGATTATCCACAGGAGGCGGTTTTTACGGCGGGTTTTTCATCCCCACTCTAGGAATAAGCCTGTCCTATGCAAATGACCGTGAAGACTTTTTTATTCAACTTTATCCTACAATTGGATTTTTTGAAAAACAGATAGGGCCAAGTGTATTAGGATTCATCGGATACGTTCCAAAACTGTCTAAAAATTGGGGGATTTCTTCTCAAATTATATTTTCAATTGATCCAATTGAATCAGCGCAAATCATAAGAATCGGTGCCAATTATTTAAACTACATTCAGTTTGGCCTTGGTTTAGATACTCAACAAATGTTTCAGACAAAACAATTAAACTTAAACATAGGTCCTTTCATCAGATTCAACTTTTTACAGGGTTAAACAGTAATTTTTTTGTGCAACCTTAATGAAATAGCGGATCGTCTGGTTCCCCGCTACTAAGAAAAGCCAATCGATTTGACTGGCTTTTTTTGTTTCAATTCATTACAATTTAAATATATTCCTGTCATTTGTATTTTCAACATTTCTCAACACATCATATCCATCATCATGAGCAACATCAAACTTTTCTTTTTCTTTATTTTTCTTTCCACCGGCGTAACACAAGCGCAGCGCACAAGCAATCTAATGCTCGATAACAAGCTCAATGACTTACTTGAAAGCAAGGATTTCTTCGCTTTAAAAATGGAATATGCCAAAAACCAAAGTAAACTGAACGAAGCGCGCAAATTATACTATGAAGTTTATCTTTCTCAAGCTTTTGGACAAAACGAAAAATCCAACCAAGCGATAGACATCTTATTTCAGAAATACCCCGACAAACTCAATGATCTCGAAACACTAAAACTACTTGAGGCACAAGCTAATAATTTTTTACATTACTTTGAATACCAGCAAGCGGCGTCTGTTTATGGTGCTATCCTAACGAACTACTCGAAATTATTGGATAGTTCAAGCATCGAAAGTTATCAAAATATAAAAAGCTTATTTGGTTCATTGGCTGCTGTTCCGCCTCAAAAAATACATAAGTCAAAGGAGGTTTTGCTTCCTTCTTATCGAAATGCATTCAATCATATGATGACACCCGTGACTGTGAACGGAATACAGGAAGAGTTCATCTTTGATACCGGAGCTAACTTATCTACCATAACAGAAAGTCAAGCTGTAAAAATGCAACTCAAGCTCATTGATCAAAGTGTGGCGATTGCCTCCTCTACGCAAAATATTGTTCAGTCTAAATTAGCAGTCGCTGATAGTTTGTTTATTGGCGACATTTTATTTGAGAACGTTGTATTTATCGTTATGCCCGATGAGCAATTGACTTTCCCCGAGATCAATTATGCGATTAAAGGAATTATTGGCTTTCCCGTAATGGATCAAATGGGAGAGGTTCAATTGCTAAAAAATGGGAATATATTTATTCCGAAAGAGGTAGCGAATAAGCAGGAGCAAAATATGTTTTTTGAAGGTTTAACACCTGTAGTTAAGTTGCATTCGAAAAAGAATACGCTGTTATTTACATTTGACACAGGGGCTAGAACTTCTGAGCTGTCGATTAAATATTTTAAAGCGCACAAAATTGAGGTCAAAAGAAATGGTGAAATGCAAAAAAACCAACGCGGTGGTGCTGGAGGCAATGTTGAGGTCAATGAATACATGCTTTTTAACTTTCCAATGAC
>JAIXXP010000045.1 GCA_027490665.1 Cryomorphaceae bacterium
GCAAAAAAACAAGATATTATGAGTGTATTGGTAAATAAAAACTCCAAAGTAATTGTACAAGGTTTTACAGGTAGCGAAGGCACCTTTCACGCCACCCAAATGATCGAATTTGGCACAAACGTGGTTGGTGGTGTTACACCGGGAAAAGGTGGAACTTCTCATTTAGACCGCCCTGTTTTTAATACCGTTTCAGATGCAGTTGCACAAACCGGAGCCGACACCTCTATAATTTTTGTACCACCTGCCTTTGCTGCCGACGCCATTATGGAAGCAGCTCAAGCCGGCATCAAAGTGATTGTTTGTATCACAGAAGGTATACCTGTCAACGACATGGTTATCGCCAAAGAATACATCAAAGCATTCGAAACACGTTTAATTGGTCCTAACTGCCCAGGTGTCATCACCGCAGGCGAAGCAAAAGTTGGTATCATGCCAGGGTTTGTCTTCAAAAAGGGTAAAATCGGCATCGTATCTAAATCTGGCACACTCACCTACGAAGCAGCTGACCAAGTAGCGAAAGCCGGAATGGGCATCACTACAGCAATCGGTATCGGTGGAGATCCAATTATCGGAACCACAACACGTGAAGCTGTTGAACTCCTTATGAACGACCCTGAAACCGAAGGAATTGTCATGATTGGTGAAATCGGAGGTAACTTAGAAGCAATTGCCGCACGTTGGATCAAAGAAAACGGCACTAAGCCAGTAGTTGGGTTTATCGCAGGTGAAACTGCTCCAAAAGGCCGCACAATGGGTCATGCTGGTGCCATCGTTGGCGGCGCCGACGACACCGCTGAAGCCAAAAAACGCATCATGCGCGAATGTGGTATTCACGTTGTAGATTCTCCAGCTCAAATTGGCGCCAAAATGGCAGAAGTACTTGCACACTAAGCACTTCATTTCTTCAATTTTAATTTAGAAAGGGCTTTAATTCCAAAAGTCCCAGCTGAGGCCTATCCTGATTTGCATGTTCGGATAAGGAATGCCTTGATACAAACTTGCACTTGGATCCATGAAACCAAGCATATTAGTAGCTTGGATAAAAAAGCGGAAGGTCTTTACTTCAAGAAGAAGTTCAGCTTTTGCATTCAAGATGCGCTCAACAGGATAAAGCGCAGTATTGCCATACACCTGCCAATCAAGTGTTTCTAAATAGGGCAAGTAAGACAATCGAGAAAATGAACCTCCATACATAGCCTGCACTCCTGCGCCACCAACTAACTTTAATTGTTTGTTCTTCAATACGCCGCCACCCCATTTTACACTTAGCTCAGAAGTAAGTGGTGGCAATATATTTTGGTCCAACAACTGCCAATTGGTGTAAGCCGTTTGCGCAGAAAAACGCCATCCTTTTGTCTTGTAGACCAGATCAAGTTTTGCCTGATAAGCACTTTGCGGACCGGCAAGTTGCCAATTCATCTGTTGACTGTCAAAGCGATACACCTTTTGATTGCGCATGTACGCCAATGAAAAACAGGTTTGGATTGAACCAAGCTGGGCGGTATATTTAGCATCAAGTAGCATGCTTTGTTGAAGTTGTGGCTGAACCACTTGATAACTCGTCAAATTGCTAAAATATGTTCTTTGTATTAGCTCAGGCCAAGTGCGCAAAAAGACGTGCTGAATATGCACTTTTCCTAATGGTAGTTTTGACTCAAAGCGTGTATCCGCTTGTATACCGCCGCCAGCGCCCACAAAATTGATGGTGCTATTGTGCTGTAATAAACCTGCTTTGAATTGGTATTTGGCCTCATTGACCAAATTGAGCTCAGTGGTGTCGTAACTAAATTGGTTGTCTTGCCAAAACATCCTGCGCAATTCCAATGCGGAGCTCAAAAGGAGTTTCTTTTGCACATAAGCCAAGCCAACTTGATGCTGCCAAATTTGGGTAGCAAAGACATCTCTACATGAATCCGTATAAAAGTTAAGTTGAGAATAATAAAGTTCTAATGAATCGGTTTCTTCGAAGCGGCGAAGTTGATTGTGAAAGGTGTTTCTGGTAATTATTCTTATACCATTGAGACTATCTGAACCTAATGTATAAGCCGCATCTAGTTTGGCTTGATACCCATTTTGAAAAGTAAAGGAAGATGTTTTAACCACGGGTAGAAGTTCAGACGAGATTTGTCCTATTTGAGACCAACTGGCCAAGCCACCCGACCATTGGCGGTCATTGCTCAGATTTGAAAACGAAGCAAGTACTTGATAGCGTTTGCCATACTGTGCAAGCTGAACCTCCAATGAGCTCATGCGCAATTCGCTTGCCCTAATGAAACCCACTTGTTGGTGGCGATCATAGCGCAAGTTCAATAAGGTGTGCTTTGCAAACGCTTGTTGGTAGTCTAGGCGCAAGCGTTGCGACCCTTGTGCGCCAAAACCGTAAGCAAAACCAAGATGCGGCAAGGCACTGAAAGTAAGGTTTTGGTGACTGAACGCAGCTGTAGAAAGCGGCGCCAAGCCAGGCTTAAATATAGACCAAAGACCTGGTTGGGTTTGCCTAGGACTGATAAAAAACGGAGAAGAAAAACCGTCCATGAATTGCAACAAGGAATCTGCTGGCCCAACAACACGATTAGAAGAACGCAGCGTGTCTGGAGCAACCAATAATTGCGCCCATGAAGCATGGACGAAACTGATTACAAAAAATAGCAGTAAACTCAGACGCATGTTACAAACTTACTAAAAAAACAAGGGCCACCTCATAGAGGTAGCCCTTCGAATTCAATACAAAAAAGGAGCTTAGAGCGCGTTGATGCGCAATTGCAAACCAGATTTAAGGTTAGCAGCTTTGTTTTTGTGAATGATGTTGCGTTTTGCTAATTTATCTAACATTGCTACAACTGCAGGAAATAAACCTTCAGCTTCTTTGCGGTCTTTGGTAGCACGCAATTTACGCATCGCGTTACGAGTGGTTTTGTGCTGGTATTTATTCAATACGCGCTTAGACTCATTTGAACGAATGCGCTTGATGGATGATTTATGGTTTGCCATAGCTGTTTATATAATTAATCTCATTAAAAAATGCAGCCCATAGGAGAATCGAACTCCTGTTTCAAGGATGAAAACCTTGCGTCCTAACCACTAGACGAATGGGCCAAAAAATTGGCAGCCCATAGGAGAATCGAACTCCTGTTTCAAGGATGAAAACCTTGCGTCCTAACCACTAGACGAATGGGCCAAAATGTCAAAACCCCAGAATTTGGGATTGCAAATATAGTAGGAATTTCTTGAAGCGCAAGGGCGCTTGCTATTTTTTTTAAGAAAATTCTGGGTCGTCAGAACTCATTTTAAAACCTAGACGCTTGCCTGTTTTAAGTTTGAGCTGCTCTCCCATCATAAAAATCTGACCAACACTCACATTATCCATGTATTCAAAAGGCGGAATATAGAGGTCGAATTGCAAGGCATAAGCAAAGGCCATTTGGGCAATCAATTGCAATAGTTGCTCGGAAAGCACCATGTGCTGTGGGTCGCTGAAGGTGGCGCCTAAAGATCCTTTTCCTTCAATGAAAAAATGACGTTCGTGATTAACGAAAATACGCGCAATTAAATTCCCCATGTCGTCTAGGCGATTTTGCTGCATCGACTCCGCTAAAAAATTGTAAATGTGAATAGTTCCAAAATAACCATTGTTTGGATCAGCTTTGAAGTAAGCCGTACCCCACAACGGATTGGAGTCAGGAAGACGAAAAACGTTGTGATGAAGATTGAAAACCAGCACATCGCTTCCGATGTAAACGTGAAATTCGTGGTCACCTCTGTCTTTTACCCAAAGTCTGACGCGCTCATCTGTAATTACTGTCTTGAGCGCAACCAACTCTTGATCGATTAAAGTACGGAGTTGTGCAAACACAAGTTCGATGTCGTCGGCGATATCTTGTTTGAGCGCTGATTTGTGTAACAATATATCGATGAGGTGTTGTCGGTTAGTAGCGATTGGATCGTTTGTGACTTTTTTCTTCATGGCACTATTTTTGTTGATAAAAATAGCGCAAATACAGGAATTTAGGCGCTAAAGTCTATAAAACTTTGAGTTGTATTGCCAAAAAATGTTTAATTTTGAGAAAAGCGCATCTTACTGCGCCCTAACTATGAAAAAGCGCATTTGGTTTATTATCAATCCCATTTCAGGTGTACGCCGAAAAGACGACATCCCTGCGCTCATCCGTCGTTTCTTAGACCACGACACCTACGCTTTCGAAATACAATACACTAAATACAAAGGTCACGCCATTGAAATTGCACAAGAGGCAGTTCAACTCGGCATCGACATCGTTTGTGCTGTAGGCGGCGACGGCTCGGTTCATGAAGTCGGCACCACACTCATCGGCACCAATACAAGCCTTGCCGTCATACCAATTGGTTCAGGCAACGGACTTGCGCGCCACATGTTTATACCGCGCAACATCAAAAAAGCGATCCAAACCATCAACCTCAACCAACAAATCATCATGGATACCGTCATGGTCAATGACCAACCCTTCCTTGGTGTTGGCGGTTACGGACTTGATGCCGTTATTGCCAAAAAGTTCGACGAAGACCACAAACGCGGTTTCTGGACCTACGTCAAGCATGTGTTCAAGGAGTTCTTCCGTTACAACCCTATGAACATCTCCATCGATACCAACGGGCAAATCAAAAAACTTCCGGTCGTGCTTTGCACCATTGCTAACACTTCTGAGTTCGGCAATGGCTTTAAAGTATCGCCAAAATCAGATGCCACCGACGGCAAGCTAGAACTCTTTTTGCTCAAGCCCTTTTCTCTCTTTGGCATTCCAAAAATGATTTTTCAGTTTTTCACAGGTCGCTCAGATCAATCGAGCTACGCAGAGGTGATCTCTTTTAAGAATGCTAAAATTTCTTTGCCGAATGGCTTCGCACATCACGACGGCGAACCAATTACCGTCATGCGCGAACTCAATGTGCGCGTCGTACCGCACTCACTTCATATCATCGTAGGTCAAAAATAATGGCTCTTCCCTTTCAATTAGAACTCGAGGCCATGTTGGCCCAACTTGCTCAACTCAACAAAAATACCACACCTTCCTGGGGTCAAATGAATGCCCAACGCATGGTAGAACATCTTGCAGATGCGCTCTACATGTCTATTGGCAAAGGCGATTATTCATTAGAGGTGCCTGCGGACCGCATTGAACGCATGCAAGCTTGGCTAGAAACCGACAAACCTATGGCTAAAGATGTTCAAGTGACTTTTGCTACACCAGAAACACCATTGCGCAACGACGAACTCGAAACCGCAATTGATGAGTTTACTGATGCCTTCTTGACATTTGAAGAATGGTACGAGGAAGACGCCAGCCGTACAGCCCTCCACCCTTTTTACGGACAGCTCACCTATGCGCAATGGCAGCGCTTACATACCAAGCACTTTATGCACCATTTTGAACAATTTGGCCTGATCTAGCTGGGCTTTCTTTTGGAACTTTCATTAACAAAAGAATTTTAGATGCGTCATCCGCTCTTACTTGCTTTAGCTATAGGATTTACACTAGGCACCCTCAATCACTTTTACCTTAAATCCAAGGGACACAAAAGTAGCGCACAATGGTTCATGCAAGTTGTGGTGTTTTTTGCTTTAGCTTTTAGTGTCTTGAAGTTTTTAATTTAAATTGACGAATGTCATCTCGATTTAAAATAATATCCAAATCTTAAAGCTGGAGCCGCCGTTTTATAACTTGAATTGTTTGCTATATAATTTGAATTCCATGCGACCAATGGACCGAGTTCTGCAGCAAATGAAAAACCACTTGTATTTCTCCATTGTATCCCAAAAGGAATGTGAATGCCATACATTGTATTCCAACCACCTGAACCAAAAAGATCAGGTAAAGAAAAACCACTAAAATGTGCACCCGAATAGATCCGGAAATTTTGTTTGCTATTAAGCGTATTCGTGTATAATTTTAGACCTCCATATGCGCCCACCAAACCACCTCCTAATTCTAAACGCAGATTCTTATTTAATTCATAATCAAAATAGGCTGAACCAATTACTGTAGGTCCAAAAAACTGCAAACCCATTCCAAACTTCTGTGCATGAATCGGACTCAAAACAGAATAGGAAATTAAAAGGAAAAAGATTGTTTTCACATTAAGTATTTTTAGCAAAAATGATAATGGAACGTGTAAACCAAAACTGAAACTAGCAATAAAATCAGAGCTCAGTTTGGAAAATTGCAACTTTACTTCCCAAATTTCAAAAATGGAATAAACCTCGGAACGCGTTTTTGATAATCTTTATAGGCCGAATACTTGTTGGCAGAGAGCTCCTCGGAGAAGTCAGAGCTGCCTTTGAAAAGAATCAACAAAAGGACGCACCCACCGATGGTCCAGTTGATCCATTGACCTGTCGCATTGACGCTGAACAAATAGAAAATAACCCAAATACTTTGCTCCATGGCGTAGTTAGGGTGGCGCACAATACTCCATAAGCCTGTGGATACAAACCCTATTTCGTAGTCGCCTAAAGGCTCACCCGCTTTGATACGGCGGTGCTTTTCTGTTTGGAAATCATATTGCTGTTGGTCAGCAATGTATTCAATTACCACTGCCAACAACATCAGTGCAGCCAGGAGATAATCGATCATGTTCAGTTGTTGATTGGTATTCTTAGATAACGTAGCTAAAATGGGAACTGTAAATGAAAAAATCAGGATGTTTTGATAGGCTGATATAAAGAACAAATTGAAAAGTCCCCAAATAAACTTATTGTTAAAACCGGGACGATTGCGCAATGCTTCCCAACGATAATCTTCTTCGCCAGCCCAAAAGCGCAAGGTATAAGCACCGCGTCGGGCAAAATTGAAAGTGAGGCGTGCACCCCAAATTGTGACTAAAATAGCCATGAGAACCATGCGTTCTGACAATTCTGGGGCCAAAAAAGTCATGTGCCAGACGTAATAAATGGGCACGATACTCCAAAGTTTGTCGACTTGCGAGTTATTGCGAGAGATTTCACCGACCACAAAACAATAGGCAATGACAATTCCAACAGGCAAATACATTTGGCCTAAGATGTCGTATTGAAGTACGCTTGGCGTATAACCAAAGTTGAGACAAATGAGTGGTGCAACCACAACGGTAAAGATCAAAAGTAAAATAGTGAGTAGCATGTTTACGTAAATTTAGGTTCACATTAAGAAACGTGAAGATGGGTTAGGTTCCGAAATTAACAAAAATCTTTAAGATTTCGCAAAAGGGAGTTTGGCAACATGAGCTGCTTCGATAAGCGCTTGTTGGGTCTGATGAAAGGCCATAACGTAATCTGCATTTTTAACCCAACACTTTACTCTGATTTCTATGCCTGCTTCAGTGAGTTGTTGAACACCAACAATAGGTTCTGGCTTTTGGAGCACCCGTTTGTCTGCTTTCAAAGCAACGCCAACAACTTGCTGAATATCGGTGATTTGCGCAGAATGATCGAAGACAAAGGTCCATTCAATGCGACGCGTTGTTTCTCTGGTATTATTGACAATGGTGCCATTTGCAAGCGGACCATTGGGGAAAACCAATACTTTATTATCAGCTGTTTTCAAATAAGTATTGAAAATTTGAATTTCAGAAACAACACCTTGTTCACCCAATGCTTTAATGTCGTCGCCTACTTTAAAAGGTTTCAATACGAGGATCATGATTCCACCAGCAAAGTTTGAAAGCGTACCAGAAAATGCCATACCTACTGCAATACCTGCAGCACCGAGTAAAGTAAGAAACGAGGTCATCTCGACGCCCAACTGTGTAATGGCGGTGATAACCACCATGATTTTCAAGGACATCGATAAAAAACTAGTCAAGAAAGAAATAAGGCCAGCATCAGTGTCACTTTTTCGCAGAATACGATTAACCAAGCGCGTAAGGACACCCGTAAGCCAAAAACCCACCACTGCAATAATGATGGCAATGATGACATTTGTCAATAAAGAAAAGATGACTTTACTAAAATCTCCGGTTTTGAGGTCAAATAGCGTTTCGATGAAGTGCATATCGTATTTTTACCACAAAAATAGGAATGTTTAGCGAGTACGAAAATTCAGATCAAATTCAGCTCATTACAACCGATGGTATCGTTGACTTCTACCCTCAATTTTTAACAGAAAGGGAAAGTCAAGATCTATTTGAGCGCATCTGTAGCACAGAAAAATTGGATCAAAACCAAATTGTACTTTTCGGAAAGAAAATAAAAGTGCCAAGGTTAGAGGCCTATTATGCATTAAACGGAGAAACTTATGGCTATTCAGGCCAAAATCTTGCGGTCAATAGCTTTCCGAGCTATCTCAATGAACTAAGGCTGCGCGTTGAACAAAAAACAGGGCAATCTTACAACGCACTGCTGATCAATTATTATCGAAATGGTCAAGATTCTAATGGCTGGCATGCCGACAACGAAAAATCTTTAGGTAAAAATCCGAGCATTGCGTCTTTAAGCGTTGGCGCTGCGAGGCGTTTTGAGTTCAAACACCTGACCAATGGTACGCGACAGAAAATCCTATTGACCAACGGAAGTTTATTGCATATGCATGGCGCTATTCAACATCATTACAAACACCAGTTGCCAAAAATGACAGGTTTGGCGCAAGCCCGGCTGAATTTAACCTTTCGCTGGGTGCAGCCGTCAACCTTAAATCAGTAACTTTGACTTAATGAAGCCTCAAGACTACATGCAACGATGTCTTGACCTAGCGGTCTTAGGTCAAGGATCTGTGTCACCCAACCCTATGGTAGGTTGTGTTATTGTCAAGAACGGCAAAATTATTGGCGAAGGTTACCACCAAGAATTTGGCGGACCACACGCAGAAGTTGTAGCCATTGCAGCTGTCAAAGATCAAAACGAACTAGAAGGAGCAACAGTTTATGTCAGTTTGGAACCCTGTTCACATTTTGGCAAGACACCACCCTGTAGCAACCTTTTGATCGATAAAAAAGTAGCAGAGGTCATCGTTGCGTGCAAAGATCCAAATCCGAAAGTTGCCGGCAAAGGCATTGAACGATTGCAAAAAGCGGGGATTCAAGTGGAGGTTGGCATTCTGGAAGCCGCCGCCAAACAACTCAATAAGCGCTTTTTTTGTTTCCATCAAAAACAAAGACCGCATGTGGTGCTTAAGTGGGCGCAAACCAAGGATGGTTTTCTAGACCGCCTACGAACTGACGCACAAAAAGGAATCAACTGGATTTCTTCTGAAGAATCCAGATCCTTGGTTCATCATTGGCGCAGCCAAGAA
>JAIXXP010000135.1 GCA_027490665.1 Cryomorphaceae bacterium
AGGTGAAACTAATGGATGGCACGCCACTTTCTGGAGCCAACTTGATTCTGAAAGTACTAAGATCTGGAAGAAGGAATTTACAAAACACGCCAATTGGAACGGTAGTTCTGCGTAGCAATCCGCTGGAAAATATTCATGAAAATATCTTCTCGAAGGTATTGCAGGCATCGGCTGTTGAATTTTCTGATGACTGGAAAACTTTTTGTGAGTGTTTCATTGACACGACAGGCACAAGTACAACGATCAATCCTTATGTTTTGGGTAACAAAGGCATTTGGCGCCCTAAGGCATCGTATGTGCATTTAAGCGGCAGAAGTCAAGCAAAAGAAAACAACAATACCAATATCAGAGAAGACGGCATGTTTACTTCTTTCAATCCGTTCTATCGCTATCAAAATGCATGGTTAATCGATAGACAAAACTGGACCTATACTTCTTCGGTTGTTGACTTTAGTCCTTTTGGCCAAGCCTTAGAAACAATAGATGCGCTCAATCGCTACAGTTCGTCTGTGTACGGCTACAATCAGACCTTACCAGTTGCCGTTGCTGCAAATTCAAGGTATCGCCAATTAGGCTTTGATGGATTTGAAGATTATGCTTTTCAAAATTGTTCGGACAATCATTTTAGACTTGGAGGCACCTCCCTAGTGCATAATGAAGCACATTCAGGACATTATGCAGTAAAAGTTTCACAGAATAACCCAATTGAACTTTCGGTGGTGTTAGATGAACTTTGTGCGCAAAAAGAATGCGACATAGAAGTTCAAGTGCTCAGTAGCACCGTCAGTGAAAGTCAGGTCCTTTACGAATTGACTCCGATGGGTTCAAATGCTCCTTTCACAATTGAAACTGAAATTATTGGAGGGTCTCCTGTGGTCGATTTAATGGCCAATGGTCTTGGTTTGAGCATTCAAAAAAACACCAATGGAACAGATCAGGTGAAAATCATCATCACTGATTCGAAAGGCTGTCAAAAAGTTATCTATTTATAAGCATTACCATGAAATTCAAACAATATTTAGGAATCGTAGTAGCGATATTGACTACGGTAATCTGCTCTCCTTCATATGCGCAAAGTCCTGCATGTTTTAATACAAGTTGCGCAGCTGCCTTGCGGGTATGTAATTCAATGAGTCAAGATTTTGACTTTTATGCAGGTAATGATGCCTCCTGTGGAAATACCACTTTGTATTATATTTTTCAGTTCGCAGGAAATGGCCCTGGTCTTCAGGTGAATCTGATCAATGCTACAGGTACCTGGGAAACTTATGGCCCATTTAATACAAGTGCTTTAACCAATTGCGAGTTAGTCGATTCTTATTTGAACCAAATTTCAAGCGGTGATTTTAGCTCCGCAACTTGCACAATTAGCAGTACTTCAAATAAGTACTACATTCTAAAGGTCAAGCCACAAACTTGTAGCGGAACCGTTCAAATAATTACCCAACAAGGAGCCCGTTTGTACTGTGATGATGAGGTTAAATGTTCAGATTGCATCACATCTTTTTCACCGAGCGCAGGTAAATATGTGGTATCTGCTTGGGTCAAAGAAGACCAAGCTCCTGCCGGAACAACCTCATACACTAGTCCATACATTGAAATTAGCTATGCGAATTCTACACAAGTCAATGTTCTTGTACCCCAAGGTGTCATTATTGACGGTTGGCAAAGAATTGAGGGGCTGATTGATATTCCAACCGCTGCAACAAACATGTCCATTCAATTGAAAACGAATGGTGCAGATGCCTTCTTCGATGATATCCGCTTTTTCCCTGAGGATGGCAGCATGATGAGTTATGTGTATGACCCGATCAGTCTCAGACTGATGGCAGAATTAGATGAAAGAAATTACGCCACTTTCTACGAATATGACGAGGAAGGAAAATTGGTGCGGGTGAAAAAGGAAACTGAACGAGGCATCATGACTATCCAAGAAAATAGAGAAAACATATTAAAACAAGACTAATGAAATTCCTACTCTTATTTCTTCCTGTGTTTGCTATGGCACAATGGGTTACTGTTGCGCCTTCTGAGTACATCAAAGCGCTTGATGAGGTCAAAAAGGTGACCAATTTTGAGTCAAGTTATGCTTACAGTTGCCATTATACTTTTATTGATCAGCTCACGAATGATACTTTAGAAAAAGCTGATGGTTTTCTGACCTATAATTCAAAAACGCAGCTACTCAATTATCAGCAGTTCAGTTATCTGGGCATTCAAACAAAAGAATTGGTTGTCCTATATGACACCTTGAATCAGAAAATTATGATTCAAGAACCAACAACTTTTCGGATAGATCAACAGCAATTTTACAATATGCCCGAAGAGCTACTCAGCCAATTGCAAGTGAAACAATGGCTCGCAAAAGATTTTGTAAGATACGAGTTGACCTTGCCGCAAGGTAGCGAGTACAGCCAAGTGCGCATGACCCTAAATCATAAAAATCAAATCATCAATTACCAATTAGTCAGTGCAGCAAGCATCCAATTAGATCCTTATGAAGAATCTGCGCCCGTACTGCCCATAATGGACGTCACTTTTGATCGCTACGAG
>JAIXXP010000080.1 GCA_027490665.1 Cryomorphaceae bacterium
TATCAAGTGCTTTGGGCTACAGACAAAGTACTCAGTATGAATCAAGAAGTTTGGCTAGATTGCCCGATGTCTGAGGGCCCTCGAAAAACAATAGTCAATTATTTATTCACGCTTCAGGGTAAGCAGATTTCTAAACTGGAATTAGAAGGTTCTCCAGGGCTTTTACAAGACATCCAGGTGGCCTTGCGCAAGCGCGAGACACCATATTGCAGCGCGCCAAAAATTGAAGAAGTCTTTCCAATCATCAAAGCGGGCAGGGTGGAGGTTACTCCGCATTATGCCAGTTCGCTTTGCGACACCACTTTTAAAAGAAAGGGTATCCACCGTGAAGATTTGCGCATCATATCTAACAAGACTTTTCTATCTTTGAATCAAAATAACAACAAAAAATAACATGGGATTACTAGACAACAAAGTGGTAATAATTACAGGTGCCTCACGCGGCATCGGTAAAGCAATCGCAGAAACTTGCGTACAACAAGGCGCAACTGTTGCATTCACCTATTTATCTTCTGAAGAAAAAGCACGTGCGCTAGAAGCCGAACTCACTGCCAACGGTGGTGTTGCTAAAGGTTTTCGCTCTGACGCTTCTAAATTTGACGAAGCTCAACAACTCGTAGACGACGTTGTAGCTGCTTTCGGAACGGTTGATGTCCTTGTGAACAATGCTGGAATTACCCGCGATACCCTCCTGATGCGCATGACTGAAGAACAGTGGGATGAAGTCATCAATACCAATTTAAAATCTGCATTTAACCTGACTAAAGCCGTGCAAAAGCCAATGCTAAAAGCACGTTCAGGCTCTATCATCAATATGAGTTCAGTGGTTGGTGTCAAAGGAAACGCTGGGCAGTCCAACTATGCGGCTTCTAAAGCTGGCCTAATAGGTTTCACCAAATCGATTGCAGCTGAGCTTGGCTCGCGCAATATCCGTTGCAACGCAATTGCACCTGGCTTCATCGAAACCGAAATGACCGAAGTACTCGATCAAGACGTTGTGGCTTCTTGGCGCAACAGCATTCCGCTCAAGCGCGGTGGCCAGCCAGTAGATGTTGCCAATGCAACCGTCTTCTTGGCATCTGACCTGTCTGCTTACATCACCGGCCAAACGCTACATGTTTGCGGTGGCATGCTCATGTAAACTATGAACACCATACGCCCCAGACGCAACCGCAAGAACAGCGCTATCCGCTACATGGTGGAAGAAACGCAATTAGGTGTTCAGCACCTCATTTACCCGATTTTTCTCAAAGACGGCAAAGGTATCAAAGACGAAGTAGCTTCTTTGCCCAACAACTACCGTTGGTCTTTGGACATGCTCTTGCCTGAGATAGAAGCCTGTCTCAATTTAGGGATCAAAACGTTCGATATTTTCCCTGCGGTAGACGAAGCACTCAAAGATCAAATGGCCAGCTATAGTTGGGCTTCGGATAATTTCTATTTGCACGCTATTTCAGCAATTAAAGCGCGTTTTCCGGAAGTAGTTATCATGACTGACGTCGCCATGGATCCGTATTCTTCTGACGGCCACGACGGCTTGGTGCAAAACGGTCAAATCCTCAACGACGAAACCTTACCGATATTAGCCAGAATGACCATCGCGCAAGCGCAAGCTGGCGCAGATATCATTGGCCCTTCGGACATGATGGATGGCCGTGTTGGTTTTTTGCGCAGCGCCCTCGACGAAAACGGTTTTACCGATGTATCGATCATGTCGTACACGGCTAAATATGCGAGCGCATTTTACGGGCCTTTTCGCGATGCCCTCAACTCCGCACCAAAATCAGGCGATAAAAAAACATATCAAATGAATCCGGCCAACAAGCGCGAAGCCTTACTCGAAGCACAGCTCGATTTTGAAGAGGGCGCCGATATGCTGATGGTGAAACCTGCGTTGTGTTATTTAGATGTCATCGCCTTGCTGAAAGAAAATTTTCCCTTGCCAATAACGGCCTACAACGTCAGCGGCGAATGTGCCATGGTATACGCTGCAGCTAAAAACGGCTGGCTCGACTACGAGCGCGCCGTTGGTGAAATGCTCTTGAGTATGCGCCGTGCGGGTGCAGATGGCATCCTGACTTATTTTGCCAAAGATTTTGCACAGTTTGTGCGTTCATAATTGTTTCAACCATGCCAATAGAGCTTACTTCTCAGTATCTCAGTCTTGAAGAATTTGAGATTTTACTAAATACCAAAGAACCCCTTGTTTTATCTCAAGAATTAAAGGAAGGCATTCAATCTTGTCGGGCTTACCTCGATCAAAAAGTAGCAAATAGTGAGCAGCTCATTTACGGTGTCAATACCGGTTTTGGTTCTTTGTGTGACACCGCAATTAGTACTGCGGACCTCGAGGAACTACAGCGCAATCTCGTGTGTTCTCACGCTTGTGGAATAGGTGAGGAAGTACCGCAAGAAATCGTGCGCAGAATGTTGCTTTTAAAGGTGTTGGGCTTGTCTAAAGGCGCTTCAGGTGTGCAATTAGAAACAATTGAACGCCTGCTTTTCTTCTTTAACAATCGAATTTACCCAGTAGTTTACCAGCAAGGCAGTTTAGGTGCTTCTGGTGACCTCGCTCCGCTTGCACATCTTTCTCTTCCGTTAATTGGAGAAGGGGATGTTTATCTTGATAATCAAAAGATAAGCGCTGCTGACTTAAATAAAAAGTTCAATTTAAAACCATTGATTTTAAAATCCAAAGAAGGACTTGCTCTACTTAACGGAACTCAGTTTATGTCCGCCTATGCTTCTTATGCGGTAGACAAATCGTATCGCTTGTTTGAAGGCTTTAACCAGGTTGCGGCTTTATCTATCGAAGCCTACGACGCCCGTAAAGAACCTTTTGCGGCAAACGTCAATGAAATTCGCAATCAGGTGGGGCAAATTCGTGTTGCCACTTGGTTCAGGTCTCAACTAGAAGGCAGTCAGATCATGGAGCAAGCCAAAGCGCATGTCCAAGACCCTTATTCGTTTCGCTGTATTCCGCAAGTGCATGGCGCAACTCTGGACACGATAGACCACGCGGCGCAAATTGTCACTAGAGAAATCAATGCCGTTACCGACAACCCAACGGTTTTCCCCGACGACGATCAAGTTGTATCGGCAGGTAATTTCCACGGACAACCATTGGCACTTATTTTAGATTTCCTCGCCATCGCGATGGCTGAAATGGGTAGTATATCTGAACGCCGAACTTACAAACTGATTTCAGGAACCAGAGGCTTGCCGGCCTTTTTGGTGCAAAACCCAGGGCTCAATTCTGGCCTCATGATCACGCAATACACAAGTGCATCAATTGTGAGCCAGAACAAACAACTCTGCACACCAGCATCTGTAGACACCATAGACAGTAGCAACGGCCAAGAAGACCACGTCAGTATGGGCGCAAACGCAGCCACTAAATTGTATCGCGTGCTAGACAACTGTCAGAAAGTTTTGGCCATTGAACTCATCCATGCTGCGCAAGGTCTTGAATTCAGAAGACCGTTGCAAGCAGCGGTCTGGACAGAAGAACTATATGCGCAATTCAGAGCGGTGGTTCCTGCTTTAGATACCGATCGAATTTTAGCCGCTGACATGGCCAAAAGTGTTGCGTTTATCCAACAATATATTCAACATGACTGATAGCAATTTTCCGGAAGAACACCCAAACTTTTTCACCGACGAACAAGATCCGCAAACCGTTTCAAAAAGACCAGTTTTCCTGCTTGTTTTGGTGATTTTATCAAGCATTAATATCGGCATAAGTACTCTTGGTGCGCTGAGTGGCATGCTTGGTTATAAACCCGATAAGGACATGATCAAGAAAGAAATGCTCGAATTTGCGAACATGCGCGAGCAACTCGAAAAAGGAAATGCGGAAGATTTCATTTATATCATTGATCAGATGGAAGGTGTTGCGCTCAATATGTTTAAGCATTTTCAGCTATACAACAGTTTTCAGTTCTTGTTTTTAGTGCTCGGCCTTGCGGGAGTTATTTTGATGTACAGAGCCAAGAAGTTGGGCTTTCATTTTTATATTTTGTACACCCTAGGTTTGGTTGTGTTACCTTACTTTTTCAATCCGATTACGGGTATTCCAACAATTTTGACCATTGTTGGAATTATCTACGGAGGAATTTGGGTATTCATGTACAGCCGCAACCTTCATTGGCTCAAAGACTAAAAGATTTTTCCGGGGTTCAGAATTCCATTCGGATCGAAAACTTTTTTAATACCGCGCATGAGTTCCAGGCCAGTTTGGCTAAAAGCGAGGTCCATGTATGGTTTTTGAACGAGCCCAATGCCGTGTTCACCTGAAATAGTACCGCCCATTTTGATCACCTCTGTGAAGAGCTCACGTATAGCAACCGTTAGTTCTTCGTTCCAAAAAGTATCGCTGAGGTTTCCTTTGATGATATTCACATGTAAATTACCGTCGCCGGCATGGCCGTAGCAAACCGACTCAAACCCGTATTTATGGCCAATGGCCTTCACGGTTGCCAATAATTGTGGTAGCTGATACCTTGGTACCACGGTATCTTCTTCTTTGTAAACCGATTGTACTTTAACGGCTTCGCCTACTTTTCTGCGCAAGCTCCAAAGGGTGTTTTTTTGGGCTTCAGACTCAGCGAATAAGATTTCATCGGTTTGGTATTGTTCCAAAACTGCTAAAATCCCTTCGCATTCTTTGAAGAGTTGCTCGGGGTCAAAGCCGTCTACCTCAATGAGTAGATGTGCGGCGTGGTTGTCCTTGACTTCAATACTGTAATCTTCAGAAAAAGCCTGCGACCATTTGAGGGCATTGTGTTCCATGAATTCAAGCCCACTTGGTGTAATGCCCGCATTAAATATAGCAGATACCGCTTCGCAAGCTTGTTGCGCATCGTAGAAAGGTACAAGCATCAGGAGTGTATGGGTCGGGTGAGGAATGAGTTTGAGTACAATTTTGGTGACAAAAGCAAGCGTACCTTCAGAGCCCACTACCAATTGCGTCAGGTTGTAGCCAGTGGCGTTTTTAAGTACGTTGGCGCCGGTCCACATTATGGTGCCGTCGGGCAACACAACCTCTAAATTAAGGACGTAATCTTTGGTGACCCCATATTTAACGGCTTTTGGGCCGCCAGAATTTTCGGCAATATTTCCACCAATAAAACAAGACCCCTTGCTCGCAGGGTCAGGTGGGTAAAACAAGCCTTTTTCTTTTACTGCATTTTGCAAGGCTTCTGTGATGACGGCAGGTTCTGTAATGACTTGCGCATTTTTTTCATCAATTTCGATGATGCGGTTGAGTTTTTCGGAGCTCAGCAAAACACCCCCATGAATGGGCAAGCAGCCGCCACTCAGGCCCGTTCTTGCGCCTGCAGGCGTTACCGGGATATTGTTTGAATTACAATAAGCCAGAATTTCTGAAACTTCTTGGGTGTTTTGAGGTAGTAAAACTACCCTTGGCGTAAAGTGTAGGTCTTCGGTGTGGTCGTGGTTGTAGGCCTCGCGGGTGTCGAGGTCAGACTTACAGCGGTCTTGGAGTAAGGCCGTAAAGAAATCGAGGTCTTGTTGTTCTATGGTGTGGTACATTAGGCTTTCTTTTTTTGAGCGCCAACAAAAAAGATATCGCGCGTATTGATAGGAATGGCAGCGGCTTTAGGTATTTTGTTATACATCCATTGATGAAACCTACTTGGTTTTTTGTTGAGGATAAACAATGCAAAGTAAATGAGCCCCAGTGAACGGTAAACAGGCGGATACTTAAAGAATACGGGCTCGAAGCCGTGCTTTTCGAGAAGGGCCGTCATGGATTTTTTGGTGAAGTAATGCAAGTGTGTGGGAGGGTGGATCATGCGCCACTTTTTGCCTTGTAAGCGAGGTAAAAGCGCACCAAAGTCTCCGGTGGTGAGGTAGAGCATGGCGCCTGGCTTGCATTCTTTTTGTGCTTTTGCAATAAAGGCGCCCGGATCTGATAAATGTTCGATGACATCCCACATGAAAACGGCATCGTAGGTCATGGAATTGGCTACATCAAGGTAGTTTTCGGCTGAAAAATGAGGTCCAAAATGTTGATTCGCGTATTGGATGGCATCCTGAGAAATATCGTAACCCTGGTAGTTTACACCTTTGAATGTTTGGGAGATAGTTTGCTGAAAAAAACCATACGCACAACCAATTTCGAGAATGTCTTTTGGTGCAGGCGCATTTTTTGCAATTTGTTTGGCGCGCTTGCCAAAATTCATTTGTAGTATTTCTTTATCGGCTAAGTAATCAGCGTATTCCTCACCCTTGAAATAGTTTTCGGCGTAAAGTTGCTGTAAATAGGCGTGGTCTAGTTGCAGATTGGCCCAGCCGTGCCCACAATTTTGACACTTCAAAAGGGTGTTGTCAAAAATGGGTTTGGTGTCAGAAAAATGACAGATAGGACATTGCATATTTTCCATGAATGCGAACATAACTAAAATTGGTGAATTCTTGCCGACGGCACATTTTATTTTATCTTTGAATAGAAAATCGAAACAATGTCTCAAGAAGTATATTTAATTGACGGAATCCGCAGTGCTATTGGAAATTTCGGCGGAAGTTTAGCCACCCTACGCGCCGACGACTTAGCTGCAAAAGTGTTGGCAGGTTTGCTCGAGCGTCATCCCAACCTCGATTCAACCAGCATTGAAGATGTATTACTTGGCTGTGCCAATCAGGCAGGTGAAGACAACCGCAATGTAGCGCGCATGGCTTCACTCTTAGCAGGCTATCCAATAGAGGTGCCTGGCGAAACCGTCAATCGCCTTTGTGCTTCGGGTTTGGCAGCTGCCATCAACGCCACACGCGCACTGCGCTCAGGCGACGGCAATGTTTATGTGGCCGGCGGCGTCGAGCACATGACACGCGGCCCTTGGGTCATTTCAAAAACATCTGCTGCATTTGGCCGCGATGCCCAAATGTTCGACTCCAGCTTTGGCTGGCGTTTTATCAATCCGCAAATGGAAGCGCTGTACGGCGTAGACAGCATGGGCATGACCGCCGAAAATTTAGCAGCACACTACAATATTTCTCGCGCAGATCAAGACGCTTTTGCATGTTGGAGCCAAGAGAAAACCGCCGCCGCACAGGTTGCAGGCTTTTATACTGAAGAAATTTTACCTATTTCCATTCCTCAGAAAAGAGGGGAGGCGTTGGTGTTCGATAAAGATGAGTTTGCAAGAGCCAACACTACCTTAGAAACGCTTTCCAATTTGCGTCCGGCCTTTAAAAAAGACGGCAGCGTTACAGCTGGCAACGCCTCGGGGCTCAACGATGGCGCTGCTGCGTTGTTGTTGGCCAACGAGGAAGGGGTGCGCGCTCATCAGCTCCAACCAATGGCTAAAATTATTTCAGCAGCAGTGGCCGGGGTTGAGCCACGTATCATGGGCATTGGCCCGGTTCCGGCAAGCCAAAAAGCATTGGAACGCGCAGGCCTCACTTTAGATCAAATGGACCTCATCGAGATCAACGAAGCGTTTGCGGCGCAAGTTTTGGCTTGTACGCGCGCCTTGGGTCTGCAAGACCGCGATGCGCGCATCAATCCGAACGGCGGTGCCATTTCCCTTGGGCACCCGCTCGGCATGTCTGGAGCACGCTTGCTTTTGACCGCAGCAAGACAACTCAAACGCAGCAACAAACGTTTTGCACTCGTTACTATGTGTATTGGTGTAGGGCAGGGTTACGCTGCAATCATCGAAAATGTTTAAAATGCGGTTATTTGTTTACTTCGGTATCGTAGCTATAGTTTTCTCTTCGTGTAAGAAAAAAGCAACGCGTTGGCAGTCAGATTGGGTATTGCCTATTCTGACCGACACCCTTTCTTTAGCTCATCTATACAACGACTCCACGCTCAGTATCAGTGGTGCTCAAATCAATATCGACCTGAGTCGTACTTTGCTCGATATCGGACTTTCCGATATAGTCAAGATCCCAGACACCACTATTTCTCAGCAATACCAGTCTAATTTTACGGTTAGCAATGTGTCGCCAGGTTTTACTTTTGTGAATAGCGTCAAAACCCATGCACTCGACCTCGGCGATATTCTACTCAAGAAGGTACGCGTGCAAAGTGGTCAGATAGAACTCAAGGTCTATAATCCGCTCAATACGGCAGTTCTTTATCAAATTGAACTTCCTGGTGTCTCGCAAAATGGCCAAGTTTTTGTTCAAAACTATACGGTTGCAGCCGGAACCGTCCAAAATCCATCAATCGCTACAGAAACCATTAACTTAAGCGGCTACGAAATAGACCTCTCCGGACAACAAGGCCTAGAGTTCAATAAAATACAATCCAAACTCACCCTCAAAACCGACCCAAATGGTCAGACGGTTTCCATCTTCAACAATCAGGTCTTTAAATACGAGGCCACGTTTGAAAACCTGCGCTTCGATTACGCAAAAGGTTATTTTGGCTCTACGCTCCTTGCCGACCAACAACAATTCACGCTTCCTTATCTAGACAAAATCACAGGCGGATCACTTTCCTTGCCAGACCTGAGCTTAGATGTCAAAATTGAAAATGGTTTTAAAATGGCCTTGCGCGCTCAAATTGAACAGATGAACGCCACCAATACCCAAGGTCAGTCTATTTCTTTGAACGCACCGAGTATTGGCCCCAGTATGTTCTTGGCACCCGCCGTTGGTTCTTGGAACAACCTACAGCCAAGTTCACTGTTACTCCATTTTGACGCGAACAATAGCAATATCAAAAATTATATAGAAAACCTCGGAGCTTACCAAAATATATCCTACCAATTGCAACCCAACCCTTGGGGCAACACCTCGGCTGGGCACGACGAAGCATTTGCAAACAGCCGACTCCGCTTAAAAGTAAGTGCACAAATGCCAATGGCACTCAATGCCGATGCGCTCACGCTACAAGATACTTTTGCCCTCGACCTCTCGCAAGATCTTAACAAAACGCACGTTACCGGAGCAACGCTAATTCTAGACGCAACCAATGCCTTTCCTGTGGCTTGCGATATCGTTTTGTATTTCATGAAAGATGGTCAAATTATGCACACGGTTGTTGCTGATGCGCAATTGGCCTCGGCAGCTTTAGGGCAAATTGATCCTCAAGATGGTTTGCTTAAAAAGAAAAGTAAAATTAAAATTGTGCTGCCGCCCGAGTTGGTAGCCGACCTCCAAGTCCTCAATCAAGTGGCAGTTGGTGCAGCATTTGCCACCACTGACCCAACTACAGGCTTGGCAGTCCAGCAAGCTATTCAAGCGAATGCCTTTTTGGCTTTGCAAGTTCAAATGCAATTGCAAACTCAAATCAGACCCTAATGCGCTGTTTATTCATCCTCTTTTTTGTAGCCACCCAATTTGCACAGGCCCAGCAAACCATCGTGCTCGACACATATGGTCATTACAATAGCACTGGTGTGCGCAGGCAGGTTGCCGATGCATTTTTTTATGGAGGCTTAATAGATTCTAGTCAAATCAATCAATCGCTCACCAAACTCAGTGCGCGCAATGCTTTTGGTTTGCAAATGGGGTTCAATGCGCAGTGGCAAACACCGTGGGCGCTTTCTAAAGACGCTAAGAATTGGAGTTCTAGCTACCGCTGGGTTCTGGGTGCTGGCATTCACCAATACGGCGGCATTCACTTCTCCAAAGATCTTTTCGGTTTGGTTTTTCAAGGTGGTTTACCTTATATGGGCGATTCCCTCGATATAAGTAACCTCAGGGTAGAGTCGACTACCTTTTCTAAGCTGGGATTTGGCTTGGTGAATAACAGTACCCAATCTTCGTTTCTTATTCATTTTGTGGCCGTTCATAATCATATCGCAGCTGCACTTCAGAAAGGAACATGGTTGCAATACCCTGCAAGTGCTCAAATAGACCTCACGCTTCAAGGCGAAGCCCAATTTAGTGGGGCATCTCCGGCCGCCTATGGTGTGGCTTTTGACCTCGACTACCGTTTTGGATCTGCGGAAAACGATGAAGCACCTCAACAATTTCAATTTCAGGTTCAAAACTTTGGTATAGCGCGCAGTACCCAAACGACTCAATACAATCTATCAGGTGGCTTTCAATATGCCGGTTATTCTTTTGCACAATGGCAGCAAGCTACTGTAAATGAGCTTTCTGATGCTTTTTTAGATTCTTTAGGTTATGAAAAAAGCGCAGTAAGCAGTTGGATTTTATTACCCGCACAGTTTCAATTGGCGAAGGTCATCAATTGGGAAAGTCCGCAGCGTTTAGAAGCTTACTACGGCGCTCAGTTTATGCTGCGCCAAACCTACACACCACTAATTTACGCTGGTGCACACTACAAGGTTAAAAAAGCATGGCAAACGGGTCTCGGAATGGCCTACGGTGGCTTTGGCGGTTTGCGTGTACAAGCCTATTCTGCTTTTCATTTCAAGCGTTCACAGCTTTTATTGCGCTCTGACAACATTGCGCTGCAAAATGGCGCTTCACTTTATCTTCAGTTCCGATGCGATTTTTAAGTATCCTCAGCTTCTTGTTAGTTGTACAATTAGTCAGTGCGCAATCGCGCTTTTATAAATTGTATTCAGGTTCAGGTTTTGACAAAGGCGAAGATGTGTTGGCCTTGCCTGATTCTACCTTTCTTGTTGCCGGAAGCAGTGGCAGCTGGGAGGAGAACGCACAAGGTTTTCTCATGAAAATCGATTCAGTAGGGGCTTATGTTTGGAGTCAGTCCTATGGCGCGCAAGAAACCGAAGAAATTAAACGTGTTTTTCACCGGCCAGGTATGGGTTATTATCTTGCGGGCATGTCGAATTCCTGGAGTAATGGCAACTATGACCCCATGCTTATCTTCACCGATCTAGCGGGCAATCAACAATGGATCAAAACGTATCAAAACCCAGCTTGGGAGCGCATCCACGATGGCGTCCAGACCAAAGACACCGGCTTTGTGCTCGTTGGTGAAAGGCAAGTAACTTTGGGTGCAGAGGCCGACATATTGCTCATGCGCCTTAACAAAAACGGCGACACACTTTGGACAAAAACCCTCGGAACAGCTGGTGCAGACCGCGCCAATAGCGTCATACGTGTTTCGGATAGTTTATATGTTGTTGGTGGTGAGTGGTACGTTGCTGACTCCAGTGCAACAAAGGGGTTTACCATGGAAATCAACGATCAAGGTGTTGTTCAATGGTTCGACACTTTGGGTCATCTGAGTGGCGATTTTGCGGTATCAGATCTTACCCAAACGCCATTTGGAATTCAATTTGCGGGTCATCATACTTTTTCACCAGAAAACCATAATGTTTTTTCAGGTTCTATTTCGCTTAATGGACTTCTGATCAATCAAAATGCGCCTCAAGATGGTACTTTTATTTCTGATGACAAATGCCAACAAATTGCCTATCTAGCACAACAAGATCGTTCTATATATGGTATTCAGGTTCAGAATGACAGTACGTTTTCTGAGTACTTTGATCTTAATTTTGGTTATGTTGATGCCTTATTCGGTTACTGGTTAGGATTACCCTACACAATGGTCATTAATCAAGGTTATGACTATATCGGAAACATCCGCCCAACTTTAGACGGTGGTTTTATTGCGACAGGCATGAATTCAGTAATCGTTGACGGTCAAAATCAGCTCAATGGTGGTAGTAACGTATTTGTTTTGAAAGTGAATGGCAATGGTTCGGCCTATGTACAGACCGATACCGTTTTTACGACCCAGCAATTGGTGGGTTTGAGTCCATTATTTGAAGGTAGTGAAGTATTGATGTTTCCAAACCCAGTTGAATCTGTGTTGCATTTGAATTGGGAAGGTTCGGAACCGAAACAAATCGAAATCTATGGAATGATGGGCAATTTACTTCACAGAGAATCCATGACGCCAGCCCAAACAATTGACCTCAGCAATTGGCCGCAAGGTGTTTATTACGTTTGTATCAACGGGAGTGCTTATCCGGTAGTCAAGCACTAAGCTTTTCGTCTTGCTTTTTCTTTAATGATGAGCCCTAGCTCACGGCTCGTTTGGCCCGCCACAGATGTGTTTTCATCTGCGCGTCTGAGCAAATAAGGCAATACTTCGTTGACGGGTCCGAAAGGTACGTATTTAGCTACTTGGTAACCTGCATCTGATAAATTGTAGGAAATGTGGTCAGACATCCCTAAAAGCTGCGCAAAGTAAAACTTCGGGTTTTTAGGATCCACTTTATCTTGGTGCAGTAAGCTAGCTAAATACATCGAGCTGTTTTCGTTGTGGGTTCCCGCGCAAATCGAGAAAACATCCTTGTGCGCTACTAAGAAGTCAAGCGCTGCATCGTAATCTTTATCTGTGCTTGCTTTGTTGGGCTGAATAGGCGAGGGGTAAGCGAGTTCTTGCGCTCTTGCACGCTCTTTCTCCATGTAAGCACCGCGTACCAATTTGACGCCATACTGAACCCCGGCTTCTTTTGCGCGTTCCAATTCGCTGTGTAAATAAGCCAAGCGATCATGGCGATACATCTGAACTGTGTTGTACACAATACAAGCGTCTTTGTTGTACTTGCGCATCATGTCGAAAGTCCATTGGTCTATAGCGGTTTGGATCCAGGTTTCTTCGGCGTCAATAAACAAGCGCGTTTGGTGTTTGGCGGCTGCAGCGCAGATGCGGTCTATGCGGTCAATAATGGCTTGTATTTGTTCGTTTTCTTGGGTGGTGAATGACCTGAAAGCAATTTGTTTTCTGGTGGCCCTGATTTGTTCGGAAACCAATTCTAGAAGGTCGTGTTGTCCGATACCGGTGACTTTAAAAACAGCAAAAGGAATGCGTTTGTCTGTGGCTGATTTTTCAATTGTTTGAATAATGATTTGCGTCGTTTGTTCGAAATCATTTTCTTCGGTTTTACCTTCTACGGAGTAATCTAGGATGGTACCAATGCCAAATGCATGCAAACTGCTTATGGCGGTGTCACACTCATCTATCGTTTCGCCGCCACAAAATTGCTTGAAAATAGTGTTTTTAATGAGGCCTTTGATCGGAAGACGCATGCGTAGGGCGAGCGGAGTAAGGACCTTTCCAATTTTCACGATACTTGGTGCACCAATGATCTTGAATAACAAATAAGCGCGTTGGAGGTCTTGCTTGTTTTTGGAGCGAAAGGCAATTTCGGTGTTGTCGAAAGAAATCATGCACCAAAATTAAGCTCTTTTCGTAAATTTGAACCATGCATACGGCTTCTTTTTCAGAACAGCTGAGTCCAATTGAATGGGGCCCACTACTCAACTCTACTTTTTCTTCAGTTCTTGCACCGTTTGCAACTAGAAAAATTGCCATTCTCGTCGATGAAAACACCCACGACCACTGTCTTGAATTTTTAATCACAGGCTTTGACGCTTTGGCTGAAGCAGAAGTCATTATGCTGCCGGCAGGCGAAGAAAACAAAGTACTTGAAGTTTGTTTTCAGGTCTGGGAAACCCTTACAGAAGCTGGTTTCGGTCGCCATGACCTCCTGATCAATTTAGGCGGCGGCATGGTCACAGACCTCGGCGGCTTTGTAGCCTCGGTTTACAAACGTGGCCTGGCCTTCATCAATGTACCAACAAGTTTGCTTGGTATGATAGATGCCGCTGTTGGTGGCAAAACAGGAATCGATTTTGCCGGCTTCAAAAATCAAATAGGAACATTCGCAGCAGCGCAGGTTACCTACATCGATACCGGTTTCTTGCATACCCTGCCAAGCCAAGAATGGACCAATGGTTTTGCTGAGCTGCTCAAACATGCCCTAATTTCAGATGTTCAGTTATGGCAAGATCTTTCTTACATTCAAGATGTTCAAAAAGAACTCCAATTAGAAACCATCCAGCAAGGGGTTCAAATTAAAGCGGAAATCGTTGCGCAAGATCTTACTGAAAAAGGATTGCGCAAAATTCTGAATTTTGGACACACCATTGGCCATGCGCTCGAATCCTATTATTTAAACACCGCAACACCGCTTTCACATGGGCACGCAGTGGCGCTTGGCCTTTTATTGGAAAGTAAATTATCTGTTGAGCAAGCTACCTTATCGAAACAAGAATTTCTATCGATAGAAACTCGGATCAAAAGTATTTGTGCGCTTCAAATCCCAAGCGATGCAGAAGGTCTTTGGGCACTCATGCAACAAGACAAAAAGAATGACAACGGCGAGGTTCGCATTTGTTTATTGCCTCGAATCGGTTCTTGTCTTTTCGACCAAAAGTTAGCTTTCGAGGTTTTCGAGAAAGTGATTTCAGGCTACTGTTCATAATAGTTTATTGCATAAAAAAAAGGCCTCCGAAGAGGCCCTTTCCTTACAAGCTAGTTGGAAGCACCAACTTGCAATGCTTTATTCAACGATGGTCATTTCGTCTACGATATGTTTTGCACCGGCATATTTGTCGATGATGAACAATACGTAACGGATGTCTACGTTGATGGTTTTTTGCAATTTGTTGTCAAAGATGACGTCGCCGGCCATGGCTTCGATGTTGCCATCAAAGGCCAAACCAATGAGTTCTCCTTTGCCGTTCAATACTGGCGAACCTGAATTACCACCGGTAATGTCGTTGTTGGTGAGGAAGTTGACTGGCATGTAGCCTGCTTTGTCAGCATAGCGACCAAAGTCTTTTTTCTCGTTGAGTTCGATCAAGCGTTTAGGCAAATCGAATTCTTCGTCGTTTGGCTTGTATTTGTTAATAGTACCTTGAAGCGTAGTGTAGTTGTTGATTTTTGCGTCGTTGCGTTTGTCTGCAGGAAGCGCACTTACTTTTCCGTAAGTCAAACGCAAAGTGCTGTTTGCATCTGGATACAAAATTGTACTCATGCCAGATTCTCTTAAACCTGCAACAAGTAGGCGGTAAGCACGGTTGTAGTCGTCGGTGAGTTTGATGAGTTCGTCGGAGCGCTTCATGAGCTGCGTCAACATATCTGAAGATAATTTAAATAAAGGGTCGTTGCTCAATTGGCCTTCACTAGGAGCTTCTAAGAATGCAAGCAATTCATTTCTGGAAGTTAAAATAGAAGTAGTGAACATTGCTTTGATTTCGCTATTGACATCCTTGTCGCTATACATTGCTTGCATGCCATCAAATAATTGATAATTTGCTTTTTGGCCGTAGAGGTTCAAGCCGGCAATTAAAATATCGAGCTCTGCTGGAATAGATGTATTTTTGAAAAATTCATTAATTGCCATTTTTAAATCACCTTTCATGGACTCGCGTTTCGTTGCATCTGCTTTAGCGTAGGCCATTAGTTGTGCGCCTAAGCCTCGTGTAATGCCTGCATATTCAGAGTTGCGAACTAAAATAGAGAGGTAGTTATCGTGTCTTGATTTATCGTTGGTAGCTGCGTAAAAAGCATTGATTGTGCTGACGACATTGCCATATTTAGCTTTGTTTTCAGGTTTATTTGCCCAAGTATTGAACTTAGCTTCGTTTTGTGCTTTAGAAGCGGCAGTCTGGAACTTAGTGAGGGCGTCGATCATGCCTTGGCGGTTTTTCCAGTAGTTGGCGGTACGTGCATATTTCGATGCGTAGTTCAAACGAACGTTGGCGTCTTTATCCATGTGAACTTTCATGGCATCCATAGCTGTTTTGGAAGCTTCAACCCAAGCAGGGTAGGCGTATTTTACGTTTTGATCGATGCCACCTGCTGGCAACCAGCGGTTGGTTCGACCTGGGTAGCCCATAATCATGGCGAAGTCACCTTCTTTGACACCATTCAAATTGATAGGCAAGTGGTGTTTTGGGTGTAATGGAACGTTGCTTGTGCTGAAGTCGGCTGGGTTGCCGTTTGCATCTGCGTAAACGCGAAACATGCTGAAGTCGCCGGTGTGGCGCGGCCACTCCCAGTTGTCGGTGTCGCCGCCGAATTTACCGATGCTGTTTGGAGGAGTTCCGACCAAACGTACGTCTTTGAAATCTTGGTAAACAAAGAAGTAAAATTCGTTGCCTTGAAAGAAAGAACGGACAGAAACGACATATTTGCCACCTTCGCTGTTTTCTTTTTCGATAAGTGCGATTTCTTCTTTGATGATTTTGTCGCGCTCTGTTTCGGACATGTTATCAGAAACTTTAGCCATGATGCGCTTGGTGCAGTCGTCCATGCGGACAAAGAAGCGTACATATAAAGATTTTGGCTTGAGTTCTTGGCTGCGGTCTGCGGCCCAAAAACCGTTGGTGAGGTAGTCGTGCTCAGGAGTAGAGAGTTCGGCAATTGCGTCGTAGCCACAGTGGTGGTTGGTGAGTAGCAAACCATCTTTTGAGATGAGCTCTGCTGTACAGCCGCCATTGAATTGCACAACTGCATCTTTCAAAGAAGAATTGTTGATGCTGTAAATTTCTTCTGCAGTAAGCTGAAGACCCATTTTTTGCATGTCGCGGTGGTTCAGGCGATCGATAAACATCAAAAACCACATGCCTTCATCGGCACGGACAAAAATCCCTACAAATAAGAACAGGGCAAGTGTAATACGTTTGAATTGTTTCATGATTAGAATATTGGTTGGCGAAGATACAATGAATGCCGTCAATTTGCAACGTTAATTCGTGCTACTTCGAAGAGAGTAGCTTTTTTTTCATGCGGCTCAGGCTTTCTGGCAAGATGCCGAGGTAAGATGCGATTTGATGTTGGGCTACAATTTGCTCAATTCCGGGGTGGCGTTGTAGCAATTCTTGATATCGTTCTTCGGCATGTGCAGAGACAGTCATCAGGAAGCGTTTTTGCAAAACAGCTAAAGTGCGTTGGGCCATAATTCTGAATAAACGCTCCAAAGCCGGGATTTGCTCAAAAAGATATTCGAGGTCGTCTTTGCCAATTTCTAAAATGTAACTTTCTTCTAAAGCTTGCACATTGAGCGTTGCTGCGTCGTCGAAATGAAAGGCAGATAAATCGCCTACCCACCAATCGGCAAACGCAAAGTAAAGTACGTGTTCATTGCCTTTCGTATCGGTATAATACACACGGAGTGTTCCGTCGGCCACAAAGCCTTGGTGAAAATTCTTTGTGCCTTCTTTGAGAAAGAAGTCCTTCTTGTTGACTTTTCGAAGGTGGTAATATTGCTTCATGAGCTCGAAGTCCGCAGCTGAAAGCGGCACCCGTTGGCTCATGTAATTGAATAGTTTTTGATATGCTAATTGCGCGTCCATTTGTTTTATTTTGGTAGGTGCCTGATGCGCCATTCGGTGGGGTGCATATTGTTGAAGCGTTGCCCAATTTGCTTGACCATTGCAATGCGTTGATCTTCAAACTCAATGAAGTAAAAACCTGCCGGAGCAGTCCATTGGTGGCTTTCCCCATGTAGAATTTGCAAGGCTTCTGTCAGTTCAACCTTTTTAATAGGGAGCTCCCATTTCAGGAACAGACTGTAAACCATATCGTAGCCTGGTGTCCAGTTTTTTTTGTTGGCTGTAGCAACGTGGGTTCCCGTTTTCAGAAACTTTAAATTTTTAAGCTGAGGATAAAAGTCGAGCGCAAAGGTGGTTGTTGCAAAAATTTTGTCTTCTTCTTGCCAAAATTGTAGGTCACTAGGGAAGGAGAGGTGTTGTGCTATTTCGCTTGGCAGTCCGGTCTGAAGCTGAGCTTTGGCTGGTTTCGATTTGGGAACATTAGCTTCTGTTTTTTGCAATGCTGCAATATAAAACCCTTCGCTCTTGATCTGATTGGGTAAAAAGTAAAAGCCGCTGTTGTTTCGGTCTGGCTTCATGCCCTCAAATGCAGGGAGTTCAACCCTGGAAGCGCTGCCATCTTGTAAAAAAGAAAGGAGTTGTTGCTCATTTTCCTCGGGGTTGAAAGTGCAAGTAGAGTAAATAAGGTAGCCACCTTCTTTGAGCAATGGCCAAACCTCTTCTAATATGTCTGTTTGACGCTCAGCACAGGTACTGGCATTGCCTAAATTCCATTCGGCTCTGGCCTGATGGTCTTTGCGAAACATACCTTCTCCTGAACAGGGCGCGTCAACAACTAAAACATCGAGCTGCCCAGCTAAAGCGCTGAGCTCTGAAGGTTTGTGGTTGCACACAAAAACATTGGAATAACCCCATTTGGTGAGGTTTTCACTGAGGATATACGCTCTAGAACGATTGATTTCATTGGCGATCAGTACGCCGCGGTGCTGTAAAAAACCTGCAATGAGTGTGCTTTTTCCACCGGGTGCAGCACTTAAGTCCAGTACAACAGGGTTTTGAGGTAAATCTAGGGTTTGTAATACCTGTTCTAAATACATAGAGCCAGCTTCTTGCGGATAGTAGGCGCCTGCATGAAAAAGCGGATCGTAGGTAAAACTTGGGCGTTTGTCGAGGTAGACGCCATTTGAATTCCAAGGCACAGGTGTGGTGTTTGTCAAATTATTTTTGCGCATTGGGTGCAGGCGTACTGAGGTAGGGGCCGGCAATTCTAGTGCTTCTAGCAAGGAAGTCGGGATGAAGTCGTCTGCTTGAATGCGTGCAATGAAGTCTAGTGGTAAGGAGTCCATTCTCAAAATTAATGCTTTTTTGAGAAGCACAGCGTGGCAAATTGGGTCGTGTTAGCCTGGGCTTTGATTTGAGCATTGATTTGTAGCGAAGGAATGGCCAACACTTTTTGGTCGTCGCATAGGACAAGTTGTTGTTTTCTTAATGGCGCAGGCACGCCAGCTTCTTTTAAAACTTGCAAGACTTTTTTGGAGCCTTTCATGCCTGAAATGCGAATGGAGTCGCCCATTTGAACTTGTCTGAAATAGGGTTGGCCATTGATTTGAGCTGCATCCACCAACATGCTTTGCTGTTCTTTAACTTCATTTGTCGAAGCTGGCTGCAAGGTATAGCACCATTCGGACTGTTCCTGAGTAAAAAGTGTAATTTGTTGCTTGTGTTTGACTAGAAAGAATAACGCATTATTTTTTGCATCCTTCCAACTCAGGTATTTTCCGTTTTCGGCTTGAAAAAGATCGCTGATTCTTCGGATGATATGCGTTGGAACACCGGTTAATTTAAAAAGTTCAATAAACTGGTAAGCAGATAGTTGAGATATGTCATTTAAACTGATGCTTTTTTCAACTTTGAACTTTTGAAAGGCTTGTTTTAATTGTTCCTGCTGCATCTCAATTTCTCGGGAAAAAACCTTTTGGATGCGTGCAATTTCTTGGTTCAATCCAGGAAGTTTTGAATTTAAGAAAGGCAGTAATTCCTGGCGCCAAAGGTTGCGTCGGTACTTAAGCGTGGCATTGCTGCTGTCTTCGCGCCAAGTTACTTTCATTTCTTTAGCGAGCTCTAAAACTTCTGTTCGCGTTAAGTTGAGCAGTGGTCTCAATAGATGTTCGCTTTGGCGCGCCATTCCTGCCAAGCCTTTGAGGCCTGCTCCGCGTGCCAATTGAAGCCAGAAAGTCTCGATCTGATCATCGGCCTGATGCGCGGTGCAAATGAGGCTATCGGGTGTTCGCGCTTGCACCTCCTGGAAAAATGCGTATCGGATGCGTCGGGCTTCGGCCTGGAGGTTCAATTTGTTGTTTGCAAGTTGGTTTTTCAAGCCAACTTCAATTACTTCTAGTTTGATTTTGTGTTTTTGACAATAAGCCTTAACAAATGCCTGATCTGCGTCACTTTCAGTGCCTCTCAAACCGTAGTTGACGTGCAATATTTGAATGGGCAGTCTGAGTTCGAGCAGCAGCGCACACAAAGCCATAGAGTCTAGGCCGCCACTTACCGCTACTAAATATGTTGTTGCGTTATTTTGCCCAAAAAAATGAGTTAATTCTTGGAGGGTTTGTTGGAGTAAGGCTGATTTACCTGAGGCCATGGATCAGTTTTTCTGCCTTGAGCAAACATTCTTGGTATTCGTCTTCTGCATTGGCACCAATGGTAATGGCGCTGCCTACTGCACAAGATAAATACTGTGAATTGCGGTTGTATAGCAAGCTGCGGATCACGACATTGAAATCAAAATCGCCATTTGGTTCAATGAGGCCAATGCTGCCAGAATACAACCCCCTTTTGAAATCTTCATGGGCTTCAATTTGCTGCATGGCGGCAATTTTGGGTGCGCCAGTCATGCTGCCCATTGGGAAGCAGGCCTCTAAAATAGCTGTAAACCCAACGGAGTTGTCCAATTGGCAACTGATTTTAGAGATCATTTGGTGTACGGTCTCGAAACTATAGATTGCGCAAAGTTCGTCGACCTTTACGCTGTCTTTGGCCGCTATTTGGGAGAGGTCGTTGCGCACTAAATCTACAATCATGATGTTTTCAGCGCGTTCTTTTGGATTGTTTTGCAGCGCTGTTGCTAAATGCTGGTCTTGGGCTTTATCCTTTGACCTCGGAGCCGTTCCTTTGATCGGTTCTGAGCGCAAAAGATGGCCTTTCTTTTGCAGGAATCTTTCGGGACTTGCGCAAAGCACAATATGGTCGTTGGTCTGAATATAAGCCGCATGCGGAGCTTTGGTAAGCTCGTTTAAGCGACCAAACAGGCCAATTGGGTTTGTTAAGGCCACATTTTCCAGATGAAATTCCTGACAATAATTCACTTCATATATATCGCCTCTTTGCAGCGCGTTTTTGAGTTTTTCAAACTGCTTGAAATACCTTTTTTTAGATGTTCTTGCTTGGAAATCAGAGGTCAGGCCTGCATTTTTTTCATCCAATAAAGCATAAAAATTGTTGGCAAAAACTTCATGCTCATTAATGTGAGTACCCCAAGTTAAACGAAGCTCATCTTTGAGCTGATAAAGGCTTTCGGGCACCCAAAAATGAAGTACAGGAAAGTGAAGGTGGTCCGGATTTGCAGAGGTTAAAGCTTCAAAGGAGTTCTTTAATTCGTAGGAGAGGTGGCCAAAAATATAATTTCCGTGGTTGGCAGTAAAAAAATCTTGCACCTGGGTTTGGTCAAATTGGTGGTCAAGTTTGAGTTCATTGGCCATACCAATACCCAAAACAGGGCCTAATTGATGGTGGTGCCAATAAAAACAAGTCGGTTCCATGCTTCAAATTTACAAACATCTGTAAGAATCATTCATTAAATCCAACCTTTTGGCGGTATTTGTTGTTATGAAGGTGTTACCTTTGCAACGCGCAAGCGTCTCAAAAGACTTATTCTCCTATGAAATCGATTTTTACTCTCCTTTTTATCAGCTTTTCCTTTCTGATTTCTGCCCAAACAAAAGCAACAATAAGTGGCTACATCACAGATGCAAGAAGCGGCGAAGCACTTGGCACAGCGCGCATTTTTGTCAAAGAACTCAAGACCGGAACCGTTGTGAATAATTACGGTTTCTACAGTTTAACAATACCTTTCGGCAACTACCAGGTCGAATACCGCTGCGATGGATTTACTACAGTTCTCAAAACCATCGATTTAAAAAGCAATCAAACCATTAGTCTGGAGCTCGAAATGGCCGTGCAAGAAACCCAAGATGTTAGAGTTACGGGTAAACGCTCCGAGAACGTCACCTCTGCTAAATTGGGTCAAATGGAGCTCAAGATGGATCAGGTCAAAACCCTTCCGGCTTTCATGGGCGAGGTTGACGTCGTTAAAACATTGCAGCTTTTACCTGGTGTGTCGTCTGTTTCGGAAGGAGGCCAGGGTTTTTATGTACGCGGCGGTGGCCCCGATCAAAACTTAGTCTTACTAGACGAAGGTGTGGTTTACAATGCTGCCCACTTGTTTGGTTTCTTTTCGGTTTTCAATGCCGATGCCATCAATAGCGTCAACTTAATAAAAGGTGGCATGCCTGCCAACTACGGCGGTCGGCTTTCTTCTGTTTTAGAGGTCAACATGAACGAAGGCAACCTCAAAAAATTCAAAGTCAAAGGCGGGATCGGTGTCATTTCATCAAGGTTAACAGTGGAAGGGCCACTCAAAAAAGACCGCGGTTCTTTTGTGGTGTCTGCCCGCCGCACCTACATCGATATCCTTGCTAAAGCTGTTATTTCTGACACTTCACCTTTTGCGGGTTCGGGTTATTTCTTTTACGACCTCAATGCCAAACTCAACTACAAACTCACCGACAAAGACCGCATTTATCTGAGCGCCTATTACGGAAAAGACATCTTTTCATTTAAAGACAAGAATGGCGGTTTCAGAGTCGATATGCCATGGGGCAATGGCATCGCTGCCTTGCGCTGGAACCATTTGTTCACAAGCAAGCTTTTCCTGAACACCACTCTTTCTTATTCAGACTACAACTTTGAATTTGCCTCCACCCAAGACGAATTCCGTGTGGCGCTCACCTCCGGCATCCGCGACTACACCGCTAAAGTTGATTTCTCGTATTTCCCTAACCCTAAGCACCGCATCAAGTGGGGTGGGATCTACACTTACCACGACTTTACGCCAACGAGTCTTTCCGCTCAAAACGACACCATTGTATTCAATACGGGGTCGGCACAGCATTTGTATTCTCACGAAACCGCGCTTTATGCCCTCGATGAATTCGATCTCAATGACAAGCTTCGCATCAATGCTGGATTGCGCTACAGCACATTTGCACATGTAGGTCCTTTTGACCGCTACATCAAAGGCGATGGCATTTCCAAGCCGGATAGCATTGTATCTTACACAAGAAAGGATATCATTGCGTTTTACCAAGGTTTAGAGCCACGCTTCTCTTTTCGTTATTTGTTGCCCGACAACAGCTCCATCAAAGCGGGTTATGCCTACAATTACCAATATGTTCACCTCGTAACCCTGAGTGCGGTTTCTTTGCCAACCGACATTTGGTTCCCGACAACCGATCAAGCCAAACCAGAGCGCGGTTTCCAAACCTCAATTGGCTACTTCCGTAACTTTGACAAAGACCGCTATGAAGCATCAGTTGAGGTCTACTACAAAGGCATGAAAAACCTCATTGAATTCAAAGAAGGCGCCTTGCCTGGAGACAACGTCAATGACAACACAGACAACCTTTTAGTGTACGGTGATGGCTGGGCCTACGGGGCAGAATTCTTTTTGAAAAAGACCGAAGGTGCCTTCACTGGCTGGATCGGCTATACTTGGGCCAAAACGGAGCGTCGTTTTCCTGATATCAATGAAGGCAATGTGTATCCGGCCAAATACGACCGCCGCCACGACCTCACCCTTGTAGGTACCTACAAACCAAACGACACCTGGACTTTCGGCGCAAGTTTTATCTACGCAACAGGCAACACCCTTACGCTGCCTGCAAGCTGGTACGTGCAAGATCAAAACCTTTTGTTTCAATATGGTCCGCGCAACTCCACACGCATGGCGCCTTACCACCGCCTAGACCTCAGCGCCACTCGTTACGGTAAAGCTTACAAAACCAAAACGGATCCAGCAACCGGTCAAGAAATTCAAGTTAAAAAAACCTACCGCAGCAATTGGTCTTTCTCAATTTACAACGTTTACAATCGCCTCAATCCGTTCTTTCTCTACGTAGACAACGACGGCGATTTCATGAGTGGCAATTTCTCTTTAAGTGTCAAACAAGTCTCTTTATTCCCAATAATACCTAGTGTCACATGGAACTTCGAATTTTAAAATACAGCAGTTTTGCATTGGTGCTCTCTTTTTTATGGAGCTGTACCAAAGAAGTACAAATAGACATCCCTGGCTACAAAGAACAGCTGGTAGTTGACGGCCGTATCGAAACTGGGCAGCCTGCTATCGTATTGCTTTCCAAGAGTGCAAATGTGTATTCGAGCACCAATTTTGAATCGTACTTAAATAGTTTTGTTGACGACGCAATTGTGGTGTTGTCTGACGGCACCCAAACCGATACCCTTACAAAAATTTGTACCGACGACCTCCCTCCAGGCTTGGAGCAAGTGGCGGAAGGTATTTTTGGCATTCCTGCAGAAATTTTAGTCAACTTGCACCTTTGCGCTTATGTTTCGATGAATATGCTTGGCGAAGTGGGCAAAACCTACACGCTCCAAATTGCCCATGATGGCAAGCAATATTCGGCAAGTTCTAAAATTCAAACACCAGTAGCTCTAGACTCTACTTATTGGAAGCCTGAAGGAAACTTCACAGACCGAGGTTTTTCTTGGGCCATGCTCAGTGATCCTTCAAGTACAGCCGATGCTTATTTGTGGGAAGTCAAATACCTGCAAGATTTTCAATTTTCCAAAACGTTCAACCCTTATTTCAATGATAAGTTCTTTAACGGACTTTCATTTGAATTTGCCTACGAGAACCCTATGAGTTTTGAAGACCCAACTGCGAACAATCCTTACCGAGGCTATTTTAAACAAGGTGATACCATCGTAGTAAAATTCTCCAAGTTAGGCATGAACGAATACAACTACTTTGAGAAAAAATACAATCAGATGTATTCTGGCGGAAGCCCTTTTGCAGTACCCACAAATATTCCTACCAATTTAACGGGTGGAGCACTCGGCATTTGGGTCGCTTATTCGCCTTATTTTGATACGGTAATTTGTAATTAGTTACTTGAAGGTATACTTTCTCTGTAAAAAATAAGAAAGCAGCACCACAAAAGCACTCGCACACACATTTGCGATAGAAGGGTAAAATTGCAGGTTTTCAATGAGAATCTTTAAAAGTAGGTAGTTGCCCAGCCAAGAAAATCCTGCGCTTACCGCGTAGCGGAAGAGTTGAACACGACCCATCAATTGGCTTTCGGTAAACACCACATATTTATTAAGGATAAACCCAAGTGTAAATGCAAGCAAAAAGCAAAGCATGGAACTTAGCGTATATGCAGAAACTACGTACGTGTTTGTTGCAAAAGCAATATTGAAGATCCGTTTTTCGAATAAGTATTGATAAAACAAATAAAAGAAAACCCAACTCGATACCAAATTAGCACCTCCACAGGCTGCATAATAGTACGTCTGTTTGTCGAAAAATCGGGCAAACAGCGGGTAAAAGAGGTCGAGTATTTTTCGAATTAGCTTTCCCATTGTATTTGATAACCTGTATGCTTTCTGATGTTGATCACAAACGACTCATCTATGTAAAGATACTGACCTCTGATGCCTGTAAGTGTACCTTTGATGAGTGGCGTTTGGTCCAAAGATAAAGATTTCACTTTGGAAGGATAGTGTAATACTGGGTAATTGAACTGCCAAACTTTTTCATCGTTGGTCCAATATTGCGTAAGGTCGGAGGGAAGGGTTTCTTCGAGCTCCCATTTTTGATCGAGGAGGTCAGGACCGTCAAAAGCGGTGTTTTTGAGCATGTTTTGCCAATTGGTTTTATCGGAGAACTGCGTTTTGAGGGCAACCTCGAGAACGCCAGATAAATAACGGTTGGGCACTTCTGCAAGTACTATGGCAGCCGCGGCACCTTGATCTATCCAGCGCGTTGGCATCTGTGTTTTGCGCGTGATGCCCACTTTCAATTGGTCGGTTTGTGCTAAGTACACTAAATGGGGTTGGTTGTGGTGCTTTTCTTCGTAGATAGGGTCGCGTCCAAGGCCAAGATGCGCCTGGCACAATTCAGGGTGTAAAATGCAAGGGCTTGCTGCCGCGGCACTGGAGAAACAACTGAAGCAAAAGCCTTCGCCAAAGGTTTTGTTGATTTTTTTTTTACAATCGCGGCAATAAATGAGTCCTGTAAACTGAAATGCGATTTCTTTACCTAGGAAAGGATGTAGTGCAATTTTGGTATCAGGTGTGGAAAGAAAATAGTGGATTGGATCCTCTAGTTGCGTTTCCATCTTTGTCAAGACGAATTCCATTACTCAGGCAAAATATTCATTTTGTCGGCAAAGTGGTAGCAATAGTCGCGGAGATCTTCTGAAATGAGGTGCTCGCCTGTTGCCTTCTCGAAGGTATCTGCCATGGTGAGCAGTGTTTGATGAAAAAACTGTTTCATTTCCTCGATGGTCATGTCTTTGGTCCAGAGATCGATTTTCATGGTGTTTTTTGACTTCGGATCCCATAGGGAAAGGAGGAAGGCTGCTGCTTCGGCGTTGTCTATTTGGCCATCACTAGCCGACCAAAGCATACGCAAAGGTAGTTGGTTGGCATTGAGGCCAACTTGAATATTGATTTCGGAGGTTTTTACGATTTGGTCACTCATTGGGGTACTTCGTATTTTTTTAGAATTTGGTGATAAGGTGTTTGCAGCAAAGTGGAAATGCTGGGTTGATTAGCTTCGATGTATTGCTTGACGATTCGGTAGCCTAAGAAGCGCCCCATGCGGTCTGGGCTTTCTTGAGGCAAGCCAATGGTGTAAGGACTTTCATTGAGCAGGTTCATGTTGAGTTCTTGGTCGGTCTTGAATAAAAATTGTTGGTCGACAAGATATTCCCAAAAACCGCGTTCGGCTTTGAGTGCCCATTGGTAATCGGCTTCGGTGTAGCGCAAGTGGTTGTGCATTTGCACTTCCGGACTGATGAGCTCAAGAATAGCGAGAAGCTTGCCCCAGCGGATCATTTCTGAGGCTAGGTTTTCATCGGTTGTTTTGAGTACATTGGTGCTGAGCCAAATAAGGAGGGCGTCAGAGGTGGCATATTGCGGCTCCATTCCTTCTTTGATCCAGCCGTAAAATTGTTGAGCAGGTAAGGAAGTAATAACCCCATGCGTTTGGCCTAAATAGCGTTCTTGACCCAAAACAATAGCTTTAGGTGAAGCATAAGCACTTGCCGCAAATTGGGTGTAGGTAAAGTAGACGTCCTTGGCTACAGGCGCTTTTGGGGCTAAAAAATGTAGTCTTTTCAAGCCAGCTTCAATTTGAGCAAAAGTTTTGTAGCGCCATTTGCTGCGTTGGTCGAGCGCTTGGCTCACTTTTTTATTGAAAGGATGCGCAAAGGTGCGCTGAAGGCCATTTAGAAATGCGCTGTCTGTTTTGGTCGAGACTTGTAAAGCGTAGGGGAAGCAAAACTGCGAGAGGTCGAAATCTTCTTTGAGAAGTTCGGTGATGAGCTTGCGTTGTTGGTTGCTATGTGCGTAACGAAAAGCAGAATCTAGGTTGTGGTAGCGGACAATATGTTTGACGTTTTCTAAATCTACCTTGTAGGGGTCCTCTTGACAAGAAAAAAGACCGACGAGCAGGAGTAGAAGACTGAACTTGCGTATCATGAATATTGTTATTTTTGTTCAAAATTAACATTAATCAGGCAACATGAAATCACTGCGTTTTCAACTCCCTTTATTTTGTGCTCTAATTCTCGCAAATTACATCTCTAGTTTCGCACAGGCTGTCTCTGAAAAAAAGTTACAAGGTGGCGTCACTGGGTCTGTTGGCCTCAACTTCCCTAAAATGGGAACCAATTTGTTGAGTAGTGCAAGTGGCTTTTCTTCTTCTTTTGGTGTGAGTTTCACCAAAGCTTCCAAAGAATCCCAAAACATCGCTCTAACAGCAGGTCTGGAGTTTGATATTGAAAAAATCAATTATCAAGTAACAGGTACTGATGTTTATTACCGCTTCACAGACAAACAAATCAAAACCAAAGACGAAACAGTTTTATCAGATTTGTACTTCAATTTATTGGAACGCACCTATGAGCCGCTCTATCTCACCCTTCCAATAGGATTAACCTTTAGAACCGATTTCATCGGCGATTACCGTGGTCTTTTCAAGTTTGGTTTGCGCAATCGTTTTTTATTGACCAACACAGTAAGTGATATCGGTTCGGTAGTAGATATTTCAGGTGGCCTACCACCAGACTTAAGAGAAAACATTGGTATGAGCGTATCCAAAGACTTGTTTTTCTACAATGCCAGTATTGGTTTAAGCGCTGGCGTGGAATGGAATTTCTCGGGCTCCACTTGTTTGGTTGCAGAAATTGGCTACAATTACGGATTCATGCCTCTCCACCTAACGAGTAAAGAGCAAAATTATACCCTTTTCACCCTTGACGAAACCACCCTTGTCCAAAATTATTTTCGAAACCAAGCCACGCTCAATCAAGCCCAGCTCAAACTGACCTTATTATTCTAAATGAATGCACTTGCTGCTCATATTGTTTCTTGGTTAAATAGCTACCTTCAAAGCGCTAATTCCAGAGGTTTTGTAATTGGTATTTCCGGCGGAATCGACTCCGCAGTCACCTCTACACTTTGCGCACTCACAGGCGCACCAACGATATGTATCACGATGCCAATTAGGCAAACCAAAGCCGAGTTCGAGCGCGCCAACGAGCACATGCAAGATTTACAAAAGCGCTTTGCAAACGTCAGTATTCAAACCATAGACCTCACACTTTCATTTGAAACCTTAGAGGAGGCACTTCCTCTAGATTCTATTTCACAGCCACTCGCCATGGCAAATACGCGTGCGCGCTTGCGCATGGCTACCTTGTATGCTGTGGCGCAGGCAAATTCCTGTTTGGTTGCAGGCACAGGCAATAAAGTCGAAGATTTCGGTGTTGGTTTTTACACCAAATACGGCGATGGCGGGGTAGACCTCAGCCCAATTGCCGATCTCATGAAAACCGAGGTTTTTGCCTTGTCTAAAGCTCTTGGGGTGGTTGCTTCTATCCAAAATGCAGCCCCAACCGATGGCTTATGGGAAGACGGCCGTTCAGATGAAGATCAAATAGGAGCCACCTATCCAGAGCTCGAATGGGCCATGACTTATAATGGTGACCCGAGTGCGCTTTCAGGTCGTCAAAAAGAGGTTTTAGCGATTTATACGCGTTATCACCGTGCCAACCTTCATAAAATGCAGCCCATTCCAGTTTGCGTTGTTCCAAATCACCTAAAAGCGCTACTGACCCAATGAAAAAGGGTTTCATACTGACATTTATATTTTGCCTAACCTCATTTATTTGGGCTCAAAAAAACACGCGCAAAGGCTTGGCGGCGCTTCAGGCACACAACTATGGTATTGCACAGGGCTACTTTCAAAAAGACCTTTCAAAAGCACCAATTGCAGCGAGTTATGGATGGGCGCTTTACTATCAAACACCGTTGTTTTACTCCGCTGATAGTGCATATCATTACCTTACATACCTTGAAGAACATCTGAAGTCCAGCGAATCTAGCGCTCGTTTAAAGCTTCAATCCGACCTTAGTTTTTCAGATACAACAATATCAATTCTTTTTACACGGCTCGCATTGCAAGAATTTCAAGCTACGCTGAACAGTACCCATCTGGAGGATTTTGAAAAGTTCATGCTGCGCTACGCTCAAAGATTTCCTACTTTGCAAGCCGAAGCTGCTCAAAAACGCGCTGCGCTGGCTTTTGAAATAGCCGTCAATGCACACACTGCCAATGCCCTCGACGAATTTCTGCGCAATTATCCAGATGCAGACCAGCGAAAAGAAGCACAAAAACTGCATGAAAAGCTTCTTTATGAAGAGCGCACACAAAACAATACCGAAGTAGCCTTGTCGAGTTTTATTGTTGCCTTTCCACGTAGCCCTTATGTTGCTGAGGCATGGTCGCGTATTTATGCGAAATATACGCAGGAGCAAACGATATCCTCTCTTTATAGTTTCGTGCAACAATACCCTAATGCACCTCAAGCCGATTTAGCTTGGAAGCAAGTGTACAAACTCTATATGCAGCCCTACAGCGTAGAAAAGTTGGCGCAATTTAAACACGATTATCCTGCCTATCCTTTCCTAGAAGACCTCGCCTCAGATGGCGATTTACTTCTTAAAAAACTCTATCCTTTTGCACAGAATGGTGCCTATGGTTATATGGATACACAAGGCAAAGCTATTATTGCGCCACAATACGACGACGCGAGCGCTTTTTTTGACGGGTTGGCTATTGTTTCAAAAAACGATCTCTTTGGCCTCATCAATAAAAAGAATGAAAGCATAACAGCACTCCAATACCTGGATATCTCGAGGTCTACAGATGGCTTTATTGCTGAAGACAGCACGGGGTATTATATTTTAAGTAACCAAGGTAAATTATTGCAAAAAGAGGCACTGCAATGGGAAGAACTCCAACAAACTTTAAGTGCGCTTTCCAACCAAATTGAAACAGTTGAGCCTAAGGTAGTTTCAAAATACGAGCGCATTGATAAAAACGGCAAAGTAGGGCTCAATAAACAGGGTAAAATAATACTTCCAACTAAATATGATGATATCATTTTTTCAAATGATTCCGGACGCATTTTTGCCAAACTTGGCAAGTCCTTATATTACTTTGATACATTGGGAAAGAGATTTGAATACAATGGTTTGGAATGGTTTTCGAATGCGCCTGAACTGGCTGCTTTTTCCAAAGAGGGAGTGGCCGTTTTTTCAAAAGCCTCTAAACTTGGTTTAATAGATATGAAAGGTAAAGTTCTGGTGAAGAATACCTATGACGCAGCTCAAGCGATTTATAATGGTTTGTGGCCCGTACAACAAAACGGAAAGTGGGGTTTGGTTGCGCTCGATGCCAAAACAGTTTTACCGCTAAATTACGAGCAAATTTTAGCGTTTCCACCATTTGGCTTTCTCGTGGAGTCCACTGAGGGTGTCGGTTTGTTAGCCAACGCCAATAATTGGTTGTTGAATCCCAACTTTAAAACAATAAAGCGTTTTGAAACATCCTACTTTTTAGTAGAAAACCAGGATGGTTTAGGGCTCTATAATACCGACGGAACCCAACTCATACCTTGTGCTTATCAACGCATTGTGAGTCTAGAAGATGGCGTTTTTCAGCTGACCAACGCGTCCGGAATTTCCTATTTTTTAACGATCGAAAATAAAATAGTACAGTTCCAACCATGAATCCAAGGCAAATTCAGTCCGAACATTACCTCAAAGCGCTCATTGTTGTGCTCAGCTTGTACGTGGGCTCATTTGTCTATTTAGAACTAACCACGGTCAAAAAAGAAGAATTACTTTCCAATGAAGGTCTGTATGAAGTAGCCTTAGAAGAGGTTTCCGAGGAGGAAAAAGAGCAGCTTCGTCAAGAAATGGAGGTGCAGCAACAAAGCGGTGAATTGCGCAGTATTGCCCGCGACGCAAACGATTCAAGGCCTTCTTCCTATGAGAATTGGTCGGCACAAACAGGCGGAGCAAGCCAAGGCAATCCCGAACAAACTGCCCATGACTTCGAAGCTGAGGTTTTTGCCCAAACCGGTGGAGCAGCGGCACGAGAACGTATTGTTCAGGAAAGCAATAAGCGCATACAGCAGCTCAAACAACAAGGGCAAACTGCCCAGACAACCACCTCAACAGGCTCGGCGCAACCCAATCAATTTGCCGGAGCTGTGATGGTCGATTTTAGTGTCAACAAACGCAGTGCTTACGAGAACAATACTTGGTATGTCAGAAATCCTGGTTACACCTGCGGCTTCAATGCCAGCGGTTTGGTTTATTTACAAATAGAAGTAAATGCTGCCGGTAGGGTGAGTGAGGTCAATTATATCGCATCCAAAAGCAAAAATGCAAGTGCCTGCATGATTGAGCAGGCGCTCAAATATGCCAAGTTATCTAGATTTAACGCTGGTGACGGCACGGCTACAGGCTGGATTTCCTATAAATTTGAAGCCCAATAGCTTGTTAAGAAAATATTGATTAAAAAATAATCATATTTTTGATGAGATATTGGTTATTTTATTTAATTTTGAGCAAATAACACGCGCTATGCACATTGCTCAAAATCTCAAGTTCTTACGCAAAAGAAAAGGCAAATCTCAAGAAGAAATGGCCCAAGACCTCGGCCTCAATCGCTCTACCTACAGCGGCTACGAAAACGAAGTAGCGCAGCCTAGTTTAGAGCTCTTGCTTCAATTGGCCCAAGCTGAAAAATTGCCTTTAGAGATCCTATTGTCTAAGCAACTCGACCGACTTGCTGTTGCAGAGCTAGACGCACTCCAAGGTGCTTGGAAAGGCGAGGCGAGTGGGCAGCACCTGCGTGTGCTCACTACAGTTGTCAATACCCAAAACGAAGAAGAAATCGAGCTCATCTCAGAAAAGGTCAGCGCGGGCTATACCAGTGGCTATGCCGATCCAAGTTATCTCCAAGAACTTCCAACTTTGCGCTTGCCCTTCCTCTCCAAAGACCGCAAATACCGCGCTTTCCCCATCATCGGAGATTCCATGCCGCCGGTTGTTCACGGATCCTACGTCGTGGGCGAGTTCGTGCAAGATTGGCTGCGCTTGCCTTCAAACACCGCCTGCGTGGTGGTCACCAAAGAAGACGGTATCGTATTTAAATATGTACAGAACCTACTGCAAGACCAACAAATACTTCGCCTCAGTTCTACCAATCCACTTTATGCGCCTTTTGAGGTTCCTGTGTCTGAAGTTTTAGAGGTTTGGCGTTTTGTCTCTTATATCTCCAAAGAATTACCCGATATCCAACTCGATCATTCAGCACTTGGAAGCCAAATTCGCGCAATGCAAGCCGATCTCCAAGCGGCCTTGCACAAGCACAATAAATAGCTGTCATCTGCAGCATTTTTTGTAATTTTGTCTTTCATTTTATAAATTATGTCTATTCAAGTTACTTTTCCGGATGGCAACATTCGTACGTATGACGCCGGAACAACCGCCATGCAAGTGGCACAATCCATTTCAGAAGGCTTAGCGCGCAATGTGTTAGCTGCCCGTATCGACGATCAAGTCAAAGATGCCAGCACACCATTAACCCAAGATTGCACGCTCCAACTACTCACTTGGTCCGATGCAGAAGGTAAATCCACTATGTGGCACTCTTCAGCTCACTTAATGGCCGAAGCACTCGAGTTTTTCTATCCAGGTATCAAATTGGCTATTGGTCCTCCAGTAACCAACGGTTTCTACTACGACGTAGATCTCATGGAGTACAGCATCTCTGAGAAAGACCTCGAAAAAATTGAGCAAAAAATGAAAGAGCTCGCCAAGCTCAAAAATCCATTTGTTCGCCAAGAAATCAGCAAAGCAGATGCCATCGCTTACTTCGAAGAAAAGCAAGACCCCTACAAATTAGAGCTTCTTGCCGATCTTCCAGACGGCAGCATCACCTTTTATACACAAGGTAACTTCACCGACCTCTGCCGTGGCCCACACATTCCAGATACCGGCTCCATTAAAGCAGTCAAATTAACAGCCATCGCTGGTGCCTATTGGCGCGGCGACGAAAAAAACAAACAACTTACCCGCATCTACGGCATTACTTTTCCGAAGCAAGCTGAACTCACAGAGCACCTAGAAAGGTTGGAAGAGGCCAAGCGCCGCGACCACCGCAAATTGGGTAAAGAACTCGAATTATTTACGTTCAGCCAGAAAGTAGGGCAGGGCTTGCCACTTTGGTTGCCAAAAGGCGCAGCATTGCGCGAACGCCTTGAGAACTTCCTTAAAAAAGCACAGCGCAAGGCGGGGTACCAACAGGTGATTACCCCACACATCGGCAACAAAGAACTCTACGTTACCTCTGGTCATTACGAAAAATACGGCGCCGATTCCTTTCAACCGATCCGCACCCCAGATCCCAATGAAGAGTTCTATTTAAAGCCAATGAACTGCCCGCATCACTGCGAAATATTCAAAAGCAAACCCCGTTCTTACAAAGATCTGCCTGCTCGTTTTGCTGAGTTCGGAACCGTTTATCGCTACGAACAATCTGGTGAGCTTCACGGCCTTACTAGAGTGCGCGGCTTTACTCAAGACGACGCTCATATCTTTTGTACCCAAGAACAGGTTAAAGAAGAATTCAAGAATGTTATCGACATCGTCTTGTATGTACTCAAGACCCTTAAATTTGAAAACTTCAAAGCGCAAATTTCCTTGCGCGACAAAGTCAATAGAGCTAAATACATTGGTTCTGAAGAAAACTGGCAGCGTGCCGAACAAGCAATTATTGAGGCGGCAGCCGAAAAAGAATTGCCAACTGTTGTAGAATACGGAGAAGCGGCGTTCTACGGCCCTAAGCTAGACTTCATGGTCCAAGATGCCTTGGGTCGCGAGTGGCAATTAGGTACCATTCAAGTAGACTACAACCTTCCAGAACGCTTTGAACTCGAGTACATTGGTGCCGACAACCAAAAGCACCGCCCGGTTATGATCCATCGCGCACCTTTTGGTTCCATGGAGCGCTTTGTAGCAGTATTACTAGAACATTGCGCCGGCGATTTTCCACTGTGGCTCTCCACTGAGCAATTTATTGTCTTGCCAATCTCCGATAAATACAACGAGTACGCAGAAAAAGTTTCAGAATTCCTAAATAATTCCGATATTCGCGGACTTATTGACGACCGCAACGAGAAAATTGGA
>JAIXXP010000137.1 GCA_027490665.1 Cryomorphaceae bacterium
GCCACTAATTCCGCTAAAGGTATTCGTTGCGAGCCAACACGTTCCATCCGTTAAAAACACCAAAGATGCATATTTTAGCTGCGTACCGGAACCCAAACAGGCTTGGTTATAGATTGCTCCGTTGTCGTCAATGGAGAAAATCCAACAATTCGTGCCAAAAACCGAGCAAGAGCAGTTCATATTTCCATTTCCTGCGCTACCCACTATCCCCAGAAGCACGACCCGATTCGTATAAGGCTCAAGTTGCAATGCAGTGAGCTCGTCTTGTGCGTTGCTGCCATAGGCGCGGTCCCAGATTTTTTGACCTGCTGAGTTGAGTTTCAACAACCAGAAATCAGCTTCGCCAAATAAAGGAGCGCTGCGGTCTTCATCTTGACCATTTGAAATAACGCCAACATAAATAGATTCATCCGGATGCACCAGTAGTTTGCAAGCGCGGTCACCCATTGTTGTGCCGTAGTCTTGCTGCCAAATAATGTTGCCATCCCAATCGATTTTCAGTAACCAAGCGTCGTGGCCGCCCTTTGTGCCAACTGTTTTATTGCCGCTGATAGGCGAAGTAGAAGTCAGTAAAACTAAAATTTGCTGATCGGAAGCTAACTGCATATCCTTCACAAGCTCAAAACCGGAGCCTCCGAAAGGCTTTTCCCAAAGCAATTGATGATTGGCGTCATAGCGCAGCAGCCAACCGTCCATCGAGCCAAAAGAAGGCGTTGTTTTGAGCCCTGTAGCATCGCCATCCGTATTGCTCGCCACAATGTAAGAGCCGTCGGGCAAATGCAACACCGCCCCCACGATGTCATAGCCATTTGTTCCAATAAGCGACTGATTAGAAAGACTTTGAGCCCTTAATTGAACAAACGACAAACCAAGGAAGAGAAGTAAAATGTATTTTTTCATTTCTAAGCGTTTTGACACTAACGCTTGTGAAGAATGAAATGGGGTGGGTAATCTTTTTGTTATTTTGAATCTTCAAGAGAAGTAGACTCCCCAAAATACGACCTCAAACCAAACACAACCAACACAAAAGGTTGCACAAAGCTGCTCACGTACATTAAACTGGTGTTTGACGCAAGGAAAATATTGTAGCTCTCGAGCCTAGGCCCTGCATGTTGCATGACCATCTGGGTAACTAGGCTCGAACTCAAATAATCAATAAATAAAATACCGAAATAGCCGGCCAAACCAACGAGAAGTAGTTGCTTTGAATCTTGGAATTTATCGAGCAATTTGACCGCAAATTTAACGGCTAAAATCAGTAGTACTATTTTGAATCCGGTGGTGATCAAAAAAATAAACAACGGCGAAAGGCTACTCAGTGCGAGGAGAACTTTTAGGTAGAAATCCATGCTTGCGGTGAGTGCCATGGCGCAATTCCAAAATAAGACAATGAATAGCACCCATTTTAAAAGCTGTTCTTTGTGTTTCATGTCCCTAAATTTATTCAATTTTCTTTGGTTTTCTCCCCCACCACCAACTCTTTGTAAATGTATGTATCCAAACACGATTGATGAATTTCAACTTTCAAGACATTACCATCCTTGGATTTACTGCGTTCAACACTACTGATTTCATTGCAAGGATCTGAAAGTGTTCTATCGGTATGGACAGCATTTAAATTCAATAAGCCAGCATCGGACACTTTTATGCCCTGAGCGCCAATTTGGATGTCGTGCAAAGAAAGCGATCTTTTGCGATACGATACCGCCAAAAAGTGTGCAGCAGACTGAGGAATAAAAAGATTGAACTCGCCTGTCTTCAAAGCTTTGGCATCTTTCCAAACAATGAATTTTGGAGTAGCCAGCACTTCGGGCGCGTTGGGCTTCATGTAATATAAAGAAACGGAGTCTGCATGTTTGTTGTTTGGAATGGGGATGCAAGAAACAGAATCTATAAACGCAAACCATTCTTTTTCTTTAAGCACTGCGTTGTTTTGCTTGCAGCTGAAAGTGAAAGTGAGCAGTAAGCTGTAAAGGAAGGTGGTTTTGGCGTTCATTTGGTGTTAAAAGTAGCTAATTTTAGAGATATCACTGCTTAGAATTTGCAACCAAAAATAATATCTCCGAATTGACGTTATGCACCTTTCTTAGATTCATTTTGATTCATTACATGAAGCGTTGTTTACTCATTTTTTTATTAGCTGCAAATCAGTTTGTTTCTGCACAGTTGAATTTTGAATTGTCTTACGGCATTGGGCCCAGTGCAACTTTTGCAAAAACACGCCAAACTGACAACATGACTTGGGGTTACGCCACACCTCCTTTCCCTCACATGGGCGTACAGCAATTGAACTTCGGGCTCGGATCATCAAAAAACAAATTTTGCCTTGCTTACGATTGGGGAGAAATTGGGCCGAATATATTTCTCATCGCTTACCCCGACAAATACCCCCTGGACGACACACCTGATATGGGTTCAGCCATCAGCAATTTCTCTACTGCAACTGGCATTAGCGGCAATGCATATGGCGCCTCGCATTTATCACAGTTTTCTATGGAGTATAAGCACCTATGGAAGGAGCAAAACAAATTTCAGCACCAGAGTATTTTAGGAATGGGCTTACTCAAAACCAGAACTTCCAGTGGCGGCGCAAATTTTGGAAGCCTAGAATATATTGACAGCCTTGGAATTGTAACACACGGTTTCATTGCTGAACCTTATCACTACCTGAGACGATACAATGTATACCTCATTGCAGGCTACCAACTCAGTTATGTCCTTAACCCACATTGGAAAATCAATGCACAAGTCATGTATCATCAAGGCTTGGCCAAAATGATCTGGTGGCATTCTTACCGCTACTATGCTGAAAGCGAAACCAATTACACCGAATTCGACGAACAATGGTCTTTCACGCGCCTAAGCTATGTGTCGTTTCTCGGTGGTATTTCGTATTCAATTTTTAGCCGAAAACCGGGGCGTTGATTGATGAAATTCTTTGGCGGAGAGTGAGGGATTACGCTACGCGTGCGCTCCTCCCTGCGGTCGTCGGGTCGAACCCTGGGGTTCTCATCCCAATTTCTCCTAACAAAAAAAAGCCCCGATATTCGGGGCTTTTTTTTGTGGCGGAGAGTGAGGGATTCGAACCCCCGGAACCTCTCGGTTCAACAGTTTTCAAGACTGCCGCAATCGACCACTCTGCCAACTCTCCGGGGCAAAAGTAGTAAAACTTCGGGTTTTGGCAAGGGGTTTTTGAAGATTTGGTGAAGATTTTTTGAAATTAATTGAACTTCCAGGCTTCGTCTTGGCCAATACCTTTGAAAATGAAGGGTTTGTATTTTTCGATGCGGGCAGTGCGGGTGGCGCTTTGTTTGGCGTCGTTGAAATGGCGTAGGTAGTTTTTCTGGCGGCCAGGTGTGAGGGCGCGGAAGGCGGCTTCAAATTCGGGAGAGGCTTGGAACTGTGCTTGCAATTCTTCAGGCACTGGAAATTCGGTAACGGGTTTGGCTTGCAGTTTGAGCCCGGCTTTCTCCACTTCTAATGCTTCGAATAAATAAGATCTGATTTCGTCTTGCTTTTCGATAATTTGAGCGAGGTTGGTAAAGCGCAACAAGCGGAAGGTTTGTGCGGTTTCAGACGGCGCAACAAGCATTTGGTGGGTATCTGCTAAGAGCGGGCCTTTAAAAAAGGAAAAGCCGCAGTTGTCTTTGAAACTAAAAAGCATGACCACATTTTTACCCTTATGGCTGTAACATGGTGCGCCCCACTTCATGGTTTCTTCTTCAAACACAGACAAAGCAATACCGCGCAGGGCTTCTATTTCTTGAGAAAAAACGCGTACCGAGCACGCGTCGGTTCCGAATTTGGAGCAGCGGCCGCAGCCGTCTGTTAGGAAAATATCGATGGATTTTGTCATTTTCATGGATCAAAATTACAATTTCTGCTCCCCGTTGCAAAGGTCTTGGCTATATTTGCAGCATGAAATTAAAGCAAGTTCCGCTCGATCAACTCAACGCTCTTAACCCAGGCACCCTCATGGAGGCACTGGATATTACTTATCTTGAAATTGGCGACGATTTTGTAAAAGCGAGCATGCCCGTAAATGAACGCACGCGTCAGCCAATGGGTTTGTTGCATGGTGGCGCAAGTGTGGCACTCATGGAAACCGTTGGTTCTTTGGGTTCGGTTTTGCTCATTGACCCCCTCACCCATTATTCAGTTGGTTTAGACATCGCAGCCAATCATGTTGGAGCTGTACGAGAAGGATTCGTCATCGCCACAGCTAAGTTGGTGCACGCTGGGCGCAAAACGCATCTTTGGACCATTGAGATCCGAGAAGCGCAAAGCGAGCGCCTCATTTGCCACGGTAAACACACCGTCATGATCTTGCCTAAAGAAGACTAACATGCTGTACTTCCGCTTTCCTGGAGAAGAACCCCAAAGCCTAAAAGGTAATTTTGTTTCCATTGAAAGCATTGAAAATCATCAATTTGTAATTTCTAACTTCAATCAAGAGTTTAATTACTTCTGGTCTGAAGAGGCCAAAGCAACGCAAACTGAGCAAGCTGCACCATTTTGCATTGAGCAAGCTGCTTACATCGCTCAAGCAGAGCAACTCATCAAAGACCTCAATCGTGGCATTGCTGATAAAATAGTGCTTTCTCGCATCAAAAAATCAGAGCAAGCCATCGCCGACCCGTTTCATTTATATGAGCAATTGTTGCTGAATTACCCCAATGCACTCGTCTATTATTTTCACGATACTATTTTAGGAACCTGGATTGGTGCAACTCCTGAAGTCCTTTTAGAGCGCACCCCAAGTTATTGGCGCACCATGGCACTTGCTGGCACCAAACCTGCCGACGACCCGCGCGATTTTACTTTCAAGGAATACAACGAGCACGCCATGGTAACCGAGTTCATCGAAGGGCAATTGCGCCAAATACCTGGTTCTCAACTGCAACTTACAGAAGTGCAACCCTACAGCTCAGGCCCTGTAACGCATCTTTTACAAGAACTCACTTGGCAAATGCCAGACCGCGTGTTGCCTTTGTTGCTCAAGCACCTACATCCTACTCCGGCAGTTGCTGGTTTACCTAAAAAAGTAGCGCAGCAATACATTGCAGCTGCAGAAAGCCATGAGCGCAGGTTATATACCGGTGTTATTGGCCGCGCTACGGAAGGCGCCCAAAAGTTATTTGTGAATTTGCGCTGTGGCAGTGTTATAGACCAACATCTGTATTGTTACGTCGGTGGCGGATTCACACCCGACTCTCTCGCAGAACTCGAATGGGAAGAAACCGAAAATAAAAGCCAAACCTTGTTGCGGCTGCTCTGATTTGCAGTAAATTTGCCACATGCAAAGCTCAGACAAAGAACTGGTCCAATTTGTAGTTGCGGCCCTCGCCCACCATGGGGTTCGCCAAGTTGTGTTGTCGCCCGGTTCTAGGAACTCTTCCTTTGCAATTGCCTTTGATACGCATCCTCAATTTGAAACTTTAGTTGTTCACGACGAACGCTCGGCAGCTTTTATTGCACTTGGTTGGGCGCAGCAAACCCAAACACCTGTTGCCATTTGCTGCACCTCGGGCTCTGCTTGCCTGAACTACTACCCTGCTCTTTCAGAGGCTTATTACCGCAATATTCCAATTATAGCACTCACCGCAGACCGCCCTGCCAAATGGATCAATCAAGGCGATGGCCAAACCATTGTGCAGGCCGAGGTTTTTAAAAACCACACGCACGCTTATTTGGGTTTTGACGAAGATCATTTTGTTGCAAACCCTCAAACCACTGCGCAATTAAACGACTTCTTACAAATTTTACATCAGCCGTGGACCGGCCCCATACATTTGAATATCGGGCTCAACGAACCATTATATGGATTGGCCGATTTTCAAGATTTTGATTTTCCGGAAATCGCAGCTTCGTATCCGAAAGCACCGTTTCCTGACTTTTCTTTGTTGTCGGGCAAAAAAATCATGGTATTGGTTGGTCAAATGGACCCCAACCCTGCCTTGGCATTTCATTTGGCGCTTTTTGCCAAATACAGCAATGTAGTGGTTCTCGTCGAGAACACCTCTAATTTGCAACACGAGCTCTTCAATGCCTGCATAGACCGCAGCTTGAATGGTTTTGCTGCTTCAGACGCCAATTACCAACCTGAGGTACTCATTAGCCTTGGCGGAGCAATTGTGTCTAAACGCATAAAAGCTTATCTACGTCAAACGCCGCTGCAGTTGCATTGGCGCTTGGCTTCGGACTTCCCAGACATGAACACCTTCGGACTACTGAGCGCTTGCCTTCCTTTAGAACCAAGTTTGTTTTTTAAAGAAATATTAGCTCAAGAGCTCTCCTTGAATTCAATAAATTATCAAGGAAAATGGAAGGCACTAGATTACATTGCCAAAGATCAGCAAGCCCTTTTTGAAACTTCTTCAGAAACTTTGTTTGATTACGATGTTTTTGCTGCGCTTCAGCAAGTGCTTCCAAATTCTTGCATGCTGCACATGGCCAATAGTTCGGTGGTGCGCTATGCTCAGCTTTTTGACCCAATTGAAGGTGTTCAATATTACAGTAACCGCGGCACTAGCGGCATAGACGGCTCTGTTTCTACGGCGGTTGGCGCTGCACTTGCCAGCCCTGAGCAACAACACTTACTCGTTTGCGGTGACACCTCATTTATTTATGACAGCAACGCTCTTTGGACCAATCCATTTCCGAAAAACCTCAAAATCATCATTATTCAAAATCATGGTGGTGGTATTTTTCAAATCATTCCAGGGCCTGCCAACTCGCCATTAAGAGCACAGTACTTTGAAGCCACGCACCAAAAATCTCCGGGCAAAATTGCCGAAGGCTATGGTTTTGAGGTGTCATTTCTTTGTGCCAAAAACCAACTGATTGCCACACTAGAAAATTTCTTGTTGAACGATATTCAAATCTTAGAAATACAAACCCATCAAGAGGGCAATGCGCAAGTATTGTCAGACTTTTTTAATTTCGTAAAAAAATAAACATGAACAATTTTATCGATTATTTTGCCATTCTTGGCACTTCTGTTGGCCTAACCTATCTACTTATTCTTACTTTGTTAGAGGTTGTGCTCGGAATCGACAACATCATTTTTATTTCAATTATTACAGATAACCTTCCTAAGAACAAGCAGCGCAGCGCAAGACTTATTGGCTTGAGTTTAGCACTGATCATTCGCATCATCATGCTGAGCTTGGTTTCCTGGATCATGACCCTCGACCGCGAACCACTTTTCAGCGTAGTCGGTTATTCATTTACAGCCCACAGCTTGGTGCTACTCATTGGCGGCTTGTTTTTGATTTATAAATCGGTCGGCGAAATGCACGCAAGTGTAAAAGGACAAGAGCACCAGTCCAATTCTAAAGTCTACACCACCTTTTCAGCTGCGGTTACACAAATTGTTTTGGTAGACTTCATCTTTAGCTTCGACTCCGTCATTTCAGCCATCGGCATGACAAACGATATAGCCCACGAAACCCATGGCAACCCCCTAATTATAATTGTTTTAGCGGTGCTCATTTCCATGTTTGTCATGATGCTTTTCTCGGGCCCAATTAGTAAATTCATCAATGAGCGCCCTACTATTAAAATGATCGCTTTGTCTTTCTTGGTCGCTATTGGCGTCATGCTCATCGCTGAAGGTTTTGGCGAACACATGCAAAAAGGCTACATCTATTTTGCATTGGTCTATGCCTTAATTGTAGAAATGCTCAACTTGCGCATGCGTAAAAACCAACAAAAATGAGTCCTGAGGAAGCCCTCATCTTACTCAAGCTCCATCAGGAAGATCCACTAGACGAACAAATAGAGCAACTCTTTTTTGAGCTCAAACAAAAGATCTACCGTCAACTAGATCAAGTCCTTCTTTATCCCAAATGGCTCAAAGAACTTGCGCGCCTTGACGCCGCTGCGCGTTCACTCGGCTTTGGTTTCCCTGAGGAAAAACTAACATTAACTCTAGAAGGTACAATTGATTTCGATTCAATAGACCGCTCTATGTTGGCTCAATTCTCTGCGCAACATCAATTAAGAAGTAAGATTGCCTTTTCAATTTACAACGGAAAATCACCAATTGTTTTGAGCGAATTACTAGCGTTTTGGCTAGAGCAACAAAAAGACTTCTTTGAATTTTGGGCAGGTGCTCGTTTACCCAAACTAGAAATATTGTTATCTCAGCAATTTGACTCGCAGCTCATACTGGGTTTGTTGAATGAATTACAAAGCGTAGAAATTACGGCAATAGAGGACTTATCTGAAGCCAATACACCTTTGCCTCTTCAGCAATATATTGCATGGAACAAAGCAGTTTGGGCTAAACTCAACAAAGCCTAAAGCTCGCCTCCGCCGTCAGAACCACTTTGCTTGGCTTTGTTCGAAATCTCTAGTTTGCCAAATTTATAACTCGCCGATACATACACACGGCGCGTAAGCCACTTGAACTCTCCTGTTTGATAAACCCCTGGGCGGTCTACTTCAAAATAGAAACCTTGTCGATCAAAAATATCGGTTACACGAGCGCCCAGCGACCAATTTCCGTTGGCAAGTTTCTTTTCAAAAGCAAGGTCAATTGGGCCCCTTCTTTGTGCAATACCTTGAACCGTAACTCGCGGCCCATTGTAATTGACACTTAACTGCAGCGTGGCGGTCTTTTTCCAGAATTCATAAGAAGTGTTCCATTTGACATTGTGATTGAAGCCTTGTCGGTCTGGAAACTCAGCCATGTTCGTTTTGTACCAAGTATAATTGCCATTGTAAGAAAGCGTACTGCGCAAAGAAGGTGAAGGCTTGAACATCAGAATAAGCTCGCCGCCTAACGCTTTGGTTTGGGCAATATTCATGTAGCTCACTGCACTGGTATTGTCTGGATAAAATTCTTTGAAACGTGAAATGACGCCATTGGATTGACGAAAAAACAAAGCACTCGAAACAGTCATTTTTTTCTTTTCGAGCGAGTAAGCTAAATCGAAGGAATGGATATATTCAGGACTCAAATAAGGATTGCCGCGCTGTAAATTAAAAGGATCGGAATAATTGGTAAAAGGATTGAGTTCGTTGGCAGAAGCCCTCTTGATGCGACGCGAATAGCTCAAACTCAATTCTGACTTCGGTTTCAGCTCGTAGCGCAAGTGCGCCGATGGAAAGAAATTAAAGTAGTCATTGACAATGCGAATGCTATCTGAGATAAGATTCGGAATTTGATAAGCCTTCTCGACCCGCAAACCTGCTTGCATTTTAAAGCGTTTGATTTGCTTGCCTGCCACACCATAAAGGCTGTAGATTTGTTCTTTGTAGCCATACAAGAAATTAGCGAGTGTGTCCTCAAGGTATGTATTTAAGGAGTTATCGAGGGTTTCTGAATAGGTATCTACAAGTTGATCCCTTAAAATAGCCTTCAAGCCTGCTTCGGTGCGTAAACCTAATTTTGGAAACAAATAAGTGAGATCGGCCTGAGCAGTAGTGATATTGTTTTTATCCGTATTAATAAGGCGCTGATCTAAGACTGGAAGCGAAGAAATTGTGGAGTCTGGGTTGTAATAGGTATTGACGTAAAATCCTTTGATGTCTTCTGAACCAAGTGACTGATTGACATCCAAAATGAAGTTGCCGCGGTCTTCTTTGAAATCATGTTTGTAATTGAGGTTGAGGTCTAGGTTTTGGCGATCGGTCGGATCAAAAGAACTGCGGCTCCAGAGGTTGGTAATCACTCCAGATTCGTTGAGCTGTGCATTTATAAGGTCACCTGTGCGATCGCGGCGCGTGAGAGAGCCTGTAGCAACAAAACCGATGGTGTTGCGCGGATTGAGGTTGATATCGGTACCCATTCGAAAGGTTTGACCCGCGTCGAGGTCGGTGCCTGTGCGGTTTTGATCGAGGATAAAAACACCAGAATTGAGTTCTTGGCGGATATCGTTGTAGTTGTTGCGATAGCCTTCTAGGTAACGCGCATTGTAGGTACCAAACACATTGATATTTCCGTTTCGGTAACTCAAAGACAAGCTGCCCTCTCCTACATTACCGCCCTTTAAATCGCCAGATGCCAAATTGGTAGAAACCATCCCATTGAAACCCAGTAGTTTGTTCTTTTTGAGGACAATATTAATGATGCCTGAGGTGCCGTCGGGGTCATATTTTGCCGAAGGGTTGGTCACGACTTCGACGCGTTCTATCGAATTAGCAGGCAAAGCGTCTAGTAAAGTTTTACCATTACCGCCACTCATGGAGCTTGGGCGGCCATCAATTAAAATGGTAACGCTACCTTGTCCGCGCAATAAAACGCCACCATCTTGGTCCACTTCAACCGAAGGCAAGCGATTAAGGATGTCATTGGCGGTACCTCCGTTTACATTCAAATCCTCGGCTACATTGTAGATTTTTTTATCTATACCAGCCTCCATAACATCCTTTTGCCCGCGCACCACAACATCTTTAACCTCTTGGGTTTTGGGTTGTCGCATGCGCAGCGTACCTTGATGAAAATTGGTTTGACCCGGCTTGAGCTCGAAAGCTTCAGTAGTTTGGTTTTCATAAAAAGCCAAACTCAATTGTAGATAATATTTGCCCGGATTGGTATTTAAAGAAAAACGGCCGTCAGTATTGGTAAATACACCTTTTTGGAAAGTGGAGTCTGGCAGTTTATACAATTTGACTGATACGTATTCCAAAGCACTATTTTGGTCGTATGAGAGGACTTTTCCAGTGACACTAACTGTATTTTGCGCACTTAAAGAAGGGCCAAAACCAAGTAAAAAAAGAAGAAAGACCGAAAAAGGAGAGCACTTGCGTTGAAACATAGCGCAAAAATAAGCAATTCATTTGCTAAAATGATTTATATTTGCGTTTCAAAAAATTCGATTATGATAGAGCAATTGAGCTTCGAAGACCTTAAAAACAAATTCAACTCCAACAAAAGCTTTAAGTTAGGAACTTACCTCGTTGGTGGTCTTATTGCAGCAGTAATTATTTATTTCTCATACCGTCAGTTCATTTGGGGCCCGGCAAACGAAAAATCAAATGATGGTTGGTGGGTTGCCTTAAACTACGTAACCAAAGATTCTACCGATCAAGCCATCCGTATCCTCGAGCCTTTTGTCAAAAGCAATGACGGCAAAACAGGTGGCGAAATCGCACAATACTTGTTGGCTACCCAATACATGGAAAAAGGCAAGTTTGCAGCCGCTATCAAAATGCTTGAAGGGGTTGACCTCGAAGACACCTATGTCTCCACCATGAGCATCGGCCTTCAGGGCGACTGCTACAGCGAAATGAAAAAATACAACGATGCTTTGTCTTTCTACACACAAGCTGCAGACCGCGAAGACAACGAATTCACAACACCAATGTACCTATTCAAAGCAGGCTTGGTTTGCGAGAAAAAACTCAACAAAAAAGCAGATGCTGCCGTTCACTACCAACGCATCAAAGACGACTACCCTAACTACGCAAGTACGAAAACCATCGATCGCTACATCGCTCGATGCGCTACTAAATAATTTTCATCATGGCTACAGCAGGTAAAAACCTCTCTGCCTTTGATCCATCAACCTTAACCAACTGTGCCGATTTTCGAATCGGCATTGTTGTTTCTGCATGGAACGGGCACATCACGCAACGCTTATTAGATGGTGCACTGAGTGCGCTAGACGCTATAGGCCACCGACCAGAATTGCGTCAGGTGCTCAATGTACCAGGTGCTTTTGAACTTCCATTAGGTGCACAACAATTTTGTCAGCAAAACAACATCGATGGCGTATTGGCTATTGGTGTTGTGATCCAAGGCGAAACACGCCACTTCGATTTTGTATGCAGCGGTACCACCCATGGACTCATGGATGTCATGCTTAAATACAACAAGCCAGTTGGCTTTTGTTTGCTCACCGACAACACCGAACAACAATCCCTAGACCGCGCTGGCGGCCAACACGGCAACAAAGGCACAGAAGCCATGGTTGCGGTTCTGCAAATGCTCCAAAACAAACTTTCATGACACTCATCAAATCCATCTCTGGCATTCGCGGCACCATCGGCGGGGCTGTAGACAACGGCCTCACGCCTATCGACGCTGTCAAATTTGCAGCTGCTTATGGCACTTGGCTACAACAACAATATCCAGGGCAACGCCTAAAGGTTGTCATCGGAAGAGACGCGCGCATTTCGGGCCCTATGATAGCGAGTTTAGTGCAGCAAACCCTTGTTGGGCTCGGCATAGACATTATTGACCTAGGCCTTTCCACAACCCCTACAGTAGAAATTGCCGTGCCAATGGAAGCGGCTCAAGGTGGTATCATTCTCACAGCAAGTCATAATCCCAAGCAATGGAATGCACTCAAACTACTGAACGCAAAAGGCGAATTCATTTCAGGTGCGCAAGGCGAAGCGCTCATGCAAATTGCCGCAGACGAAGCCTTTGATTTCGCAGAAGTAGACGACCTCGGTACCATTATTTCAGACACCAGCTATTTAGAAAAACATATTGACGCTATTTTAAAGCTTCCTCTTGTAGACGCAAAAGCAATTGCTGCTGCGGAGTTTAAAGTTGTCGTGGATGCGGTCAACTCTACAGGTGGCACCTTTGTTCCTGCCCTTCTTCGTGCGCTCGGCGTTCAAGAAATCACAGAACTCTACTGCGAGCCCACGGGTCATTTTCCGCACAATCCGGAGCCTTTGCCCGAGCACCTCACTGAACTTTCTAGTGTCGTGAAGGCAAAAGGTGCTCATCTTGGAATCACTGTTGACCCTGATGTGGATCGTTTGGCATTGGTTTGCGAAGATGGCAGCATGTTTGGCGAAGAATATACGCTAGTAGCCGTTGCTGACTACGTACTTACCCACACACCAGGACCAACTGTTTCCAATTTATCCTCAACACGTGCTCTTCGCGACATCACAGAAGCGCGCAGTTTGCGTTATGAAGCGGCAGCTGTTGGCGAAGTCAATGTGGTTGTCAAAATGAAAGAAATTGGTGCCGTTATTGGCGGCGAAGGAAACGGCGGTATCATTTACCCAGAACTTCATTACGGCCGAGACTCCCTTGTAGGCATTGCTTTGTTTTTGAGTCATTTAGCACACAAAAACACCAGCCTAACCGCACTTAGAGCGAGCTACCCGAACTACGTCATCTCCAAAAATAAAATTGACCTTGCACCCACTACCAATGTAGATGATATCTTGGTCCAGATGGCAAAGAAATACGCAGCAAACGAGGTCGATACCACTGATGGCGTTAAAATCTACATAGACAAAGAATGGGTGCATTTGCGCAAAAGCAACACCGAACCGATTATCCGCATTTATGCGGAGTCAAATGATGAAAAAGCAGCCAATGATTTGGCTTTGCGCATCATTGAAGAGATCAAAGAAATATCGTGAGTCGTTTCGAAAGTAAAAAGCAGCAACTGGCCAATTGGAAAACCTTTCTTTCGAGGGTTGTACGTTACGCGTTGTTTTCTTTTGTTTTAATTGCTTTTTCTTTGGGAATTGGCACTTTCGGGTACCGCTATTTTACGGGGGCTACCTACGTCGATTGCTTTCACATGGCCAGCATGATTTTAACAGGCATGGGGCCGGTGATTCCGATTGAAACCGATGCGGCAAAGATATTTTCCTCCTTTTATGCGCTATATAGCGGAGTGGCTTTTCTGACTTGCACCGCAGTTTTCTTTTCGCCATTGATCCATCGCTTGCTGCATATTCTTCACGTAGACGAGGAAGAACTGAAATCTTAGCTCATAATCTTCTGAAATGATCGTATTTATCCTTGATAAAAAGGATAAGTTCCATTTCGCTTGCCGTCTTGATAAACTGCTCGTCGATGTTCAAAAAGGTTATGAATGCATCAAACTCTGCTTCGGTCAGTTCAATGATGTCAAATGCAACATATAACCTGAGTAATTCTTGAACGATTCGGCGTTGGTCGTCTTTGTATTCTTGTTCGGCTATCCAGCGCTTGTTTTGTTCTTTCTTGGAAAAGGCCTGATAAAGAAAAGTAATGGGGCTTTGCAAAGCACTTACCCCCGTTACGGTTCTGGTTTCTCTGAGTGCTAAATTTTCGCGCTCCTCTTTGATTTGTTCGAGTGTTTTGAGTGGTCTAACAATGATGTCTGGCACTTCTTGAGGCAAACGTTCAACGTAAGCTAAAATTTTGGCTTGGCAGTTGTCGTCGGGCTTGACTACAAATTGGTAAACCGGATAACCTTTTGTAGAAAGCGCAATAAGATCACCGCTATTGGCATATACAGAAAAATGCCCATTTGGCTGACCAAACACACCTCTTCCGGTTGTTTTGTTTACGACCATTAAATTGTAGAAGTTTTGCAAGCGCAGGGTATCGACAATTTTGCCGCTCACCAGCACTTGTTCGCATTGGGCAAAACTATTGCCACACAATGCGAGCAAAACAATGGAAATATAAAGGAATTTAAAGCGTTTCAAAATACCAGGTAAAATCGAAAAAGGTTCCGACCATTAAAAAGACGGGTAAACTGATCAAACGTAACCAAAGAGCAATTAGAACAATGCGAAAAACAAGACTGGCATCTCGGCGAATCGGAACCGACAAAACGGAATTGACATGGCTCGCAATGACTTCTTGTGCAGCCTCGCCGTGGAGTTCTTGCAAGTTGCGCAGTTTCGGATTTTCATCGAGAATAACAGCTTTGAGCTGATGGTAGTCTTGGTCGGTGAGGTCTTCGTAGTTGAGTTCGTAGTCCAGACCTTTTCGATCTAAAATTTGTCTGAGCTGATAATTGCGTTGAAAACTCCTCACTTTAAAAGACATCAAAAAACCAAAAGCAAGTAGGATCCAGCTATCTATGAGGTAACCCACACTGATCATGAGTAAGGACGACAAAAGGGCAAAAATGAGCAGAAAAAGATCGCGTTTATCACGAACAAACAACTTGAATAATTGGCCTCCATCTAATGGGTCTATTGGCAATAGGTTGATGACATTTAAAAACAAGAATAAAAAACTGAGCTCCAATAACCAGGTTTGTTGGTAGTGTTGCGCTAAAAAAAGCAAGGTGAGCCCAAAGACAACACCCGGGAAAGGACCCGCAGCAATAACCAAAAAGCTTTCTTTTTGCGAATATTGTTTTTTGCTCCCCTGCACAAACGCTCCCATTAGTGGAATAAAGAGCATGCGGAGGTCTTCGTATTTGAATTGTTTCATCATGAGGTAATGACCAAACTCATGCAAGAAAAGCACGAGCACCAAATAAAACACAAAATCAAGCTCGTCAGAGAAAATATAAAGGAAGCTTAAGGCAAACAACAAAACAGAAAAGAGTGTCAAGCCCCAGTTGCTGCGCACTGTTACTTTTTCAAGCACGGGCTTGGGTTCATACCAATCTGATGGATTGTAGTGCTCCATTTTTACATGCCTGGCATTCCGCCCATGCCTTTGAGTTTGCTCATCATGCCCATCATGTTGCGTGGGTTGCTCATGAGTTTCATCATTTTGCGCATGTCTTCGAACTGTTTGAGCAATTTGTTGATTTCTTGAATGTTGGTGCCGCTACCTTGGGCAATACGGTTCTTTCTAGAAGGATTGAGCAAAGCGGGATTGGCGCGCTCTTTTGGTGTCATGGAAAGAATAATGGCTTCAATACCTTTGAAAGCGTCGTCTGGGATGTCGACGTCTTTCATGGCTTTACCCATTCCGGGGATCATGCCCATGAGGTCTTTGACATTCCCCATTTTTTTGATTTGTTGGAGCTGCGCTAAAAAGTCATTGAGATCGAATTGATCTTTCATGATTTTCTTTTGCAAACGGCGCGCCTCTTCTTCGTTAAATTGTTCTTGAGCGCGCTCTACCAAGGAGACGACATCGCCCATACCGAGGATGCGGTCTGCCATTCTTTTTGGGTAGAAGACGTCTAGCGCATCCATTTTTTCGCCGGTTCCGACGAATTTAATTGGTTTATTGACAACCGATTTGATAGAAAGTGCTGCCCCACCGCGGGTATCGCCGTCGAGTTTGGTGAGGACTACCCCATCAAAATCGATGCGTTCGTTAAAGGCCTTTGCTGTATTGACGGCGTCTTGTCCTGTCATGGAATCGACCACAAAAAGGGTTTCGGCAGGTTGCAAGGCTTGCTTAAGGGCGGCTATTTCATCCATCATTTGGGTGTCTACCGCCAAACGACCGGCGGTATCGACCAAAACGACATTAAATGCATTGCTTTTGGCATGCGCAATTGCTGCTTGTGCAATAGCTATTGGATTTTTTTCTTCTTTATTGGAATAAACTTCAATGGAAAGTTGCTCTCCGAGTACATGGAGTTGGTCGATGGCAGCTGGGCGGTAGACGTCGCAGGCGACCAAAAGCACTTTTTTACCCTTTTTATTTTTAAGATAAGCACCGAGTTTACCTGTAAAAGTGGTTTTACCAGAACCTTGCAAACCGGACATTAAAATGATTGCCGGAGCACCTTTTAGGTTGATATCCACCTCGTTGCCACCCATGAGCTCGATGAGTTCTTCATGGCAAATTTTGATCATGAGCTGCCCTGGAGAGACGGCATTGAGGACGTCTTTACCTAGGGCCTTTTCTTTGACCGTATTGGTAAATTGTTTGGCTGTATTGAAACTGACGTCGGCATCTAAAAGCGCGCGGCGCACTTCTTTGAGCGTTTCAGCTACATTAATTTCGGTGATTTGACCTTGCCCTTTGAGGACTTTAAAGGCTCTTTCAAACTTATCGGTAAGATTCTCAAACATAATTCAAACGTGTATGACAAAGATACACAGCAAATTTGAATTGGACTAAGAAAGCTCCATGGTTAGCGCATGATCGTCGATCATTTTACGCAAATTGAGCAATGCGTAGCGCATTCTACCTAGCGCTGTATTGATACTTACGCCTTCAGACTCTGAAATTTCTTTGAAAGAACGCTCTTCAAACAGACGCATGAAGATCATTTCGCGTTGGCTTTCTGGCAAGTGTGCCATTAACTGATGAAGCTGCTCTGCAATTTCTTCGGCAGTAGTAGCTTGCACAAAATTAGGGTCATCGCTTGAAATCTTGTGAAAGATGTTGTAGTCTTCAGACCAAGAATGGCGCTCTGAAATCATGCGGTGCTTGGTTTGCTTTCTAAAATGGTCGATAACCAAATTGTGTGCAATGCGCAAAACCCAAGGTAAAAACTTACCTTCTTCTTGATAGGCGCCTAGTTTAAGCTTTTGAATCACTTTGACGAAAGTCTCTTGGAAGAGGTCGTTGGCTAGTTCGGTTTCTTTTACCTTATTGTAAATAAACTTAAAAATGGCTTCTTGATGGCGATGTAACAATTGGGCAAAGGCGTCTTCGTTACCGGCAACATAAGATTTGATGAGCTGGGAATCGCTTAATTGAGCTAAGATCATAGTTTACACTTTTGTGCTGAAATTGGTTTCGGCGGTTAAATGTAAATTTGAGCTATAGGCGATTTTTTAGATTAGTTCAGCGAATATAAATATTATTTGTGACCAAATAAAAAAAATCTGCAAAAAAAAGATTGATTAATTTTGAGGACTAAAATTGAACACATGCCTTCATTAGCTTTAAAAGCCATCGAAATGCCCGCTTCGCCAATTCGCAAATTGGTACCTTATGCGGAAGCCGCAAAAAAAGCGGGTAAAACAGTATACCACTTAAATATCGGCCAACCAGATATTGAAACGCCAGCTGCTGCACTCAACGCCATTCACAACTTGGATCATAAAGTATTAGAGTACAGCCATTCTGCAGGATTTGAATCTTATCGTCAGAAATTAGCCGTGAGCTACCAAAAACAAGGCATTCCGGTGCAAACCGAAGACATCATTATTACAACCGGAGGTTCAGAAGCGCTAATTTTCGGCCTTATGACCGCTTGTAATCCGGGCGATGAAATCATCATTCCAGAGCCCTTTTATGCCAATTACAACGGCTTTGCGGTCATGGCAGGTTTAAAAGTTGTTCCGGTTACTTCGCATATCGAAAACGGTTTTGCTTTACCACCAGTGGCGCAAATTGAAGCAAAAATTACAGCTAAAACCAAAGCCATCATCATTTGCAACCCGGGCAACCCAACCGGCTACCTTTACGCTAAAGAAGAACTCGAGCAACTCCGCGATATCGTTCAAAAACACGACCTCTTCTTATTTGCAGATGAAGTTTACCGCGAATTTTGCTACGATGGCGCCAAACCATTTTCTACCATGAATTTGGAAGGCATCGAACAAAATGTAGTCATGATCGACTCCGTTTCGAAAAGATATTCTATGTGTGGAGCCCGCATTGGCGCCCTCATTTCTAAAAACAAAGAATTCATGCAGGCAGCGCTTAAATTTGGACAAGCCCGCCTCTCGCCTCCTACCGTAGATCAAATTGCAGCAGAAGCCGCCCTAGACACTCCACAAAGCTATTTTGACGAAGTTGTGGCCGAATACGTGGCGCGTCGCAACATTATGGTAGACGGCCTCAACAGTATTCCAGGTGTGTTCTGCCCTAAGCCAAGTGGCGCTTTTTATTGTGTGGCTAAATTCCCAGTAGCAAACGCAGAACATTTTTTTTTATTTTTTCTCGAAGAATTTGATTTTGAAGGGCAAACCGTCATGATGGCACCCGCCAACGGTTTTTACGCAACACCAGGCGCTGGCTTGCAAGAAGCACGCATTGCCTATGTACTCGATCAAGCGCACCTAAAAGCTGCAGTAGAATGTTTACGCGTGGCATTAGCGCAATATCCTGGAAAGCTACCGAGCTAAACGACCGAACCAAAGGCTTATAAAAGTGTTAAAACCACATGAAACAATTTGAAGTACCTACATTCTACCGCTCGCCTTTGCTCAGCAAGATCAAAGCACAGCGCAAAGTAGCAGACCCTCGCAAAAAAGACTTTACGCCGTCTGAACTTCAAATTGGGGATTTCACTTTCCTTATTGCACGCCATTTTGGCTTTTGCTACGGCGTAGAAAACGCTATTGAACGCAGCTATAAAGCGCTTTCAGAAAACCCTGGCAAGCGCATCTTTTTACTGAGCCAAATGATCCACAACCCGGCGGTCAATGAAGACCTCACGAGCAATGGCATACAGTTTTTACAAGACACCAACGGCGCGCAACGCATTGCTTTTTCCGAACTCACACCCGCCGATGTCGTGCTGATACCCGCTTTTGGCACCACTTTAGAAATTGAGCAGCAACTCAAAGATTTAGGTCTAGACATCCAAACCTACAACACCACCTGCCCTTTTGTAGAGAAGGTTTGGAACCGTTCAGAAAAACTCGGTGAAACCGCCCACACCATTGTCATTCATGGCAAACACGACCACGAAGAAACGCGGGCTACCTTTTCACATGCCGTTGCCAACGGCCCAGCCTTGATCGTCAAAGACATGCAAGAAGCGCATTTTCTTGGCGCCTATATTTTGGGCCAAAAAACGACTCAAGAACTACAAGATTTCTTCAAAGGAAAAATGAGTGATGGTTTTGATCCAGCAAAACATCTAACAAAAATTGGGGTGGTAAATCAAACCACAATGTTAGCCACCGAAACGCAAGCAATCACTGATTATTTGCGCAGTTGCTACATCACATTACACGGAGAAGATGCCATTAAAAACCACATGGCAGACACCCGCGACACCCTTTGTTACGCTACCAATGACAACCAATCTGCAACTTTAGGCTTACTCGAGCAAGAAGCCGACTTCGCAGTTGTAGTTGGCGGTTACAATAGCTCCAATACAAGTCACTTAGTAGAGTTGCTCGAACGCAAATTCCCTACTTATTATATCAAAGACGCTTCGGAAATAAATGGAACTTCGGTTCAACATTTCGATTACCACCATAAAGAAATGCAGCACACCACAGATTTTATTCCTTCCAAAGAACAAGTTCGTGTTGTACTCACCTCCGGCGCTTCTTGCCCAGATAGCATCGTTGAAAACGTCATGTATCAATTGCTACAGACACGTTATACAGAAGCTGAATTGAACGCTTTACTTGCTGAACTCCACTAACTTATTGTTATGAAAATTTATACTAAAAAAGGTGACCAAGGCAGCACTGGCCTGATTGGCGGAACACGTGTTTCTAAAGGTGATGTCCGCATTGAAGCCTACGGAACCGTAGATGAGCTCAATTCATATATTGGCCTCATCAGTAGTTTAGAAATTGACACACGCTACGTAGCGCAATTACAAGAAATTCAAGATCGCCTTTTCACCATTGGCTCTCATTTAGCCGCTGACCCCGAAAAATCTAAAATGCAATTGCCAGACCTCACCGAAAGTGACGTCGAAAAACTAGAGCACTGGATGGACGTAATGGATGAAGCCCTACCAGCCTTAACTGCATTTATTTTACCTGGCGGACACCCCATTAGTGCACACACACATGTAGCGCGTTGCATTTGCAGAAGAGCGGAACGCATGGCCGTAAGTTTAGACGAGCTCGAAGGCGTGGAAGCATTGGTACTCACTTACCTCAACCGGCTCAGCGATTACCTATTTGTATTAGCTAGAAAAATAAGCCTTGACAACGATACAAAAGAACATACCTGGACGCCCCGACATTAAATTTTTGCGAGTTTTTTTGATTGGCACTTGGAATTTTGGAAATAAAAATTACTTTTGCCAAAAATTAAACCTAAATAACTGACACATGTACTGGACACTGGAACTTGCCTCCTACCTTGAAGACGCACCGTGGCCTGCCACTAAAGAAGAACTCATCGATTTTGCGATCCGCACTGGCGCTCCGCTCGAAGTTGTAGAAAACCTACAAGATCTCGAAGACGAAGGCGATATGTACGAAAGCATCGAAGAAATTTGGCCTGACTACCCTTCAAGAGAAGATTTTCTCTTCAATGAAGATGAATATTGATCTTTTATTTTGATCGACACCCAATTGAAAAGCCTCGCATATGCGGGGCTTTTTTTTATCTCAATAAATGCACAAAACCAAGGATGCGCTGCACCTCACCTTTGTTGATTTCTTGATATTCAATTAGGTAGTTATAAATGCCATCTGGGCAATCTGTGCCGTCGGCCATGGCACCATCCCAAAATGCAGTATGGTCATTGCTGAAGAAAATCTCTTCACCCCAACGGTTAAAAATAGTGAATTGATATCCTTTTGGAATAAAACCTGTTGAGAATACCGGGAAGAAAACGGTATTGAATTCATTGGCGTCAGGTGTAAATGAATTTGGAATATACACTGCAATGTTATTCATTACTGTAGCTGTGAGCGCTAAGGAATCTGTGCAACCTAAATCGGTAGAACTCACTAACTGGATTGTGTAGGTACCTTCTTGGAAAGGAAGTTGGTAGCTAAAACTACTGTTTGCATTTTCAAATATGGTTCCATTCACATTCCAAAGATGATTCAAATTGCCAGCCGTCACGTTGTAAATAGTTACTGTTGGGTCATCGATTTCTACCTGATCTGGATTGATGTAAAAGTTAGGTTCAGGAATGGGGTCAATTTGAACTGTAGCTTGCACAGGCAAAGATTCACAACCATTCGCATCAGTGCCTATTACCAAATATGAAGTTGTCTGATTCGGACAAACTGTTATACTACCGTTCAAATTTTGAGATGTATTCCAAAAATAATCTAGAGCTCCAGTAGGGATAATATCCACACAAGTGCCCGCGCAAACTAATGTATCTGCAACAGCTACAACTGGCAAGGCCCACTCTGATAGGGTCAAAACAACCATAGAGTCGCAGCCGTTTTGATTGTTCAAATGAACGGTATAAACTCCGGGATTACTGATATTTAAACCATTAAATACCAGAAGGGAATTGGAACAAATAGTCATGGAAACATAACTTGTATCAGCTTCCATAGCCACATTCAAATAAACCAATGAATCGCAGCCCAATTGATTACTTAAGGTGGTTTGATAGGTTCCGGCCGAGGTAATGGTCTGGCCATAAAATGAAAAACTAGAGCCCACACACAAACTGAGGTTACTCGTTGTGGTGTCAGGTTGAAGCACCGATACGTCAATAACATCTTGCGCACTGCAACCTAAATTGTCGATGACATTCAAGACGTAAGTTCCGGCATTTTGAGCATAAATAGCAGCAGAAGTGGCTCCGTTTGACCATAAATAAGAACCTGTAGAACCTGTAGCTTGTAAAAAAGAAGAATCGCCAAGACAATGAAATACATCTGGCCCAAGATTTAAGGAAGCTTGCTGAACGGTCACTACAATGGAATCTCTTGCCAAACCGCAACCGCTAGGCACGTCTAGCCAATAAGTACCAGCTGTGTTGATGGTAATGCTAGAAGTGCTTGCACCGTTGCTCCAGGTATAACTGTTGTAAGTGGAATCTGGCTGCAAGGTAAGTGCTGTACCAGCGCAGATCAAGGTGTCTGGTCCTAAATTAGGTGGTGATCCTGGTGCTGGAGGCGCATAGTTATAAACTAGAATACCCGGAGCACCTGCCTGCGCTCCAAAACTCGAACCCGCACAAGCAGGACCCGTATGTAAAATAGAACCAGGATTGCCTCCATTTAAAATGGGCGACACATTGCTTGGTGTAGCGGCTTGCTGAAAAACAATGGCGCCACCGCCACCACCGCCACCGGGCCCATGGCAAGCAGAAGACCACAGGGTACTGAAAATATTGCCGCCGTTGCCGCCGCTTACATTTACGTTTAAATTGCTACTGACATTTTGAGCAAGCAAGTACACACAACCACCTGCTCCACCTCCACCTGCGCCTTCAGAGTCTGTATTGCCTAATACATTAGCTCCACTTGCAATAATTTGCTGGTTGTTGCCGATAACGGTTGGCGTAATGATAAACACAATGCCGCCGCCATTTGAACCTGGTGTAGCGTTGAGACCGTTGTCTTTGTAGCCGCCGCCACCACCCCCGCCAAGGTAAGCCCTAAAGGTTGTGTAATTGAGTGGGTAACCACCCATGCCAAATGCAGTATTTACAGGGCAAGATCCAGAAAACTGATTACCGCCACGGCCGCCAGTACCACCGTTTGAACCACCGCCTGCACCTGGGTTGCCAGAATTAGCCCCACCACCGCCATTGGCAAGTGGAGCTCGGTTGCCGTCTAAATTGAGCGGCGCAAGTGCAATACCTTCCCCTTTTTTACCAGCATTAGCGCCAGAACTCGCAAAATTCGGGTCGTTACAGCCAAAAAATCCGGTGGTCACGGCGCCGCCAACAAAACCTTTGCCGCTGACGTCAATGACATTATTGAAAGTAATACTTGTGGTAGCTTCAATTGCAACTACTCCTCCGGTTGTACCATTCCAAGGGCTTGATGTAACCACTGCATTAATGGTTGCCTGATTGTATACAGGAACACGGATGAGTTGCAATTTGCCAGCAACCGAAAAAGGCTTGCAAAGATTGCTTACAAACGTGATGGTGTTTGCTGCTATAGAAGCAATATTGGTGAATTCAAAGTTGCCAGCTGAACCCAAGGCAACTATTTGCCCAAAACTTGCTGTATTGGTTTGGTTGATGGTGGCGCCCTTCATTTGGATCAATAATACGCGGTCTCCTACTGAAAAACCCGCTGCACTGCTCACCGTTACGCTATTGGGAGTTATATTCGTGACCGCAGTATAGGTATTGACAATGCCACCGATAGATTGCGCGTTAAGTCTTGAACTAAACACGAGCAAGAACAATACTGAAAATACTTGAAGGAAAGCGCGTTTACTATTCTTTGACATTAGAAAATACTTATAATTTCTTTCAATTCAAAGATAAGCAATCAAAGGAAACACGTTCTAAAAACGACGAAGAATTACCTCATAAGCAAGACGTGACCCGTGACACGGATCATTTCATCTGTATTGAGCGCCTTGAAATCTATTGAATAAGTGTAAGTTCCTTCAGGAGCTGCATAAATATCTATTTTGCCGTCCCAGCCGCCTTTCGGGTCAAAGGATTCAAAAATAGGCTCGCCCCAACGGTTGAAAATCGTCATGTGGAAACTCTGTGGGTCAAATCCTGAGGTAAATACAGGTGTAAAGAGGTTATTGAGCGCATCACCGTCTGGAGTAAATGTATTAGGTACATAGTAAATAATGCCGCCTTTGATCTGTATTTGCACTTGACTTTGATCTGTACAGCCTTCGGTACTTTCAACATTGAGCGTTACTGTATAGGTTTGGTCTTCTACAAATGGATAGGTATATGAAAAATCGGTTTGGCTATTTTCAGATGTTGTGCCGTCGCCAAAATCCCAGATACTTGTGGCTGCATTTTGGGCAATCGACGTAAATGAAACTGTTGGGTTGTCATTGGTCAGAATAAGTGGACTGGCCTCAAAATTTGCACTTGGTTGCGGGTAAACGGTTACGGTTGAACTTGCCGTATCTAGGCAATTAAACACATTGGCGCCAACAACAGTATAGGTTGTGGTTTGGGAAGGCGTGAGTTGTAAAGTAGAACCACTTAGTGAAGGATCGGTCCAAATGTAGTTCGTTGCGCCACTCACTGATATTTGCGCGCCAAAACCTGGGCAAACACCTTGGTCTGGCGTAATTTGCAATTGTGGTACTGGATGAACTGTAATATTTAAACTTGTACTATCTTGGCAACCATTATTTGTAGTGCCCACCACCTGATAACTTCCTGAAAGCGGCTGAACAATGCTTTGACTCACGAGTCCTGTCCCTAAAGCCACAGGACCACTCCATGCATAGGTGGACGCACCGCTTACAGTGAGTAGCAAAGTGTCGTAAGCACACATTGTTATCTGATTTGCGCTTAGATTCATGAGTGGCAAAGGCGCTACTGAAATGGTAAAATTGTCGGAATAATTACATAGAAAAGGATCGATAGCCGTAACTTGATAGGATATCGTTTGGGAAGGGCTAACCAATAAATTTGGACTTAAAATTGGGACGGCTGTATTCTGTGGAAGCCAAGCATATGTTACATTGCTAAAGTTACTTTGCGGCAATACGTCAATCTGATCACCAAAGCAAATGAGTGTGTCATTGATGTTGAAAACAGGCGTTTGAGATATGGCAATTTGAATATTGGTGATGGAATCACAACCTGCAGAGGTTTGCGAAGAGTCGATGTAAATACCGGTCTGTGTATAACTAACGCCATTGAACACGAAGGGACCTCCATTGCAAAGGGTATCTTGAATTGTAGTCTGATACGCGGGTAAAATGGTAATATCAACTTGATCACTGGCTGAACACCCCATAGGACTCGTGTTGTCAGTGACTGTAAGTGTGTAGGTCTGAACAATAGGCCAACCAGTATTCACGTTGGAAAGTTGTACTATTGGATTGGAAATATTTGTGGCACTTAGCCCGTTAGCTGGAGACCAACTATAATTCAAACCCGGTTGAGAAAAGGCGCCAATTGTAGCACTTTCAGATGAACAAAGTGTCATATTTTGACCGGCATTGACACTTGGAGTTGCCCCTATTGTAAGGTTCAGTGAAACAATTGAATCGCAACCATTAATAGTATTCAGGGTGTCGTTATAAACACCTGATTGTGTCAATACCTGCCCATTGAAAACATATTGCCCGGAACAAGAATTCAAGGTACTGGTAACGCTGTATTCAGGTTGGATAGTAACCACAATTTGATCAGTAGTGGGACACAAGCCAGGTGCACTTGCTAATGACGTGGTCACGGTGTAGGTTTGGGTAATTGGCGCGCCTGTAGTATTAGGAAGCGTTACAATCGGATTTGCAACTGATGTTGAAGAAAGGCCTGTAGCTGGCGTCCAGGAATAGATGTTTAAAGGATTGGGTGCAGTGCCGATCGTGACAGGATTATTCGAACAAGTAGTGACGTCTATACCTGCATTTGATTGCGCTTGATCGGTATAAATAATGACATTTCGGATGGAATGTTGGTCGTAAAGCCCACCAGTACTGGCCGTAAACCCCATATAGCCTGTATAATTGATTCCGAAGTTAGTAGAGAGGAGTTGTATGTTGTTGACAAAAACTGTAATGACCCCGTTATTATAAGTGATTTTTACTGCTTGGTAATTCGCATTGCGCAAATAATTTAGAGAACCAAATGAATTCTGAATTTTAGGCGTAGCAGGCAAACATTCATTGTAACCAATTCCATTGAAAATTTGAATCTCTGGATTGGTGCCTCCCTGGCTGCAATTGTCGTAGGTATCAATGACTACCTTGAGGCCGTTTGCTGTTCCTGGTATTCCGATACCACCTCCGCTTACGAAACCAGCTGGTGGAACACTTAAAAAACAAAAGGCCAAACCGTCCGCAGCGTTTCCACCCCAGATGCGGTAATCAAATTCAACGGTCCATTTTTGGCAAATCGTTAAATTGAGCGGGGTATTATAAAAAATCCCTCCGGATTGGTTATTCAATGCATTGGTGAGTATCAGTTCATTTGAGAAATTATCTACATCACCTGGTGTGTCGCCAATTGCAGCATTACCATTGAGGTTCCAACCTGCCGTATTCATTACAGGAGACCCTGTTAGCTGTCCAAAAACATAGGTTTGAGCTTGTAAAACATTCAGAAAGAAGGATAAAACAAGAAAAAAGGATAATAAATAAACTCTCATTGGCATCAAAACGTTATAAACAAAGATAGGTTGCTAAATTTAAATATTTTAATTGCTTTTTATTTCCACTTAGTGTAAATTTGACACATACTAAACTGAATTGGCATGAAAGCCCAAACGAAAAACAACACCCACCAAGAACGATTCCAGCCTTTTAATATTGTCGTATTTGGTGGCGACGGAGACCTCTCCATTCGCAAAATATTACCCGCAATATTTCACCGTGATTTAGACGGCCAAATCAATATTCCGTACAACGTCATAGCCATCACCCGTAAAGATCCAGATACAAAGGCCTTTCATGACCGTCTTATTCCTTTTCTTGAAGGAAGTGATCACCATAAATATAGCAAAGAAGAAATTGAGAAATTCCTTCAGAAATTGGTCTTGATCAAAGTTGTAGATGCGCACCCTGAAGCTTATGCCGAATTGAAGTACTACCTCCAACAATATCCTGAAAGACAAAACATTTACTACTACTCTACCCCATCTTCCGCTTTTGGTCCAATTACCCAAACCCTAAAAGCATGTGGTTTGGTGAACAAAAGCAGTAAAGTGGTCCTCGAGAAACCACTTGGTCATTCCTTGACCTCTTCGAACGCCATTAACGCCGAAATTACCCAAGCTTTCGAAGAGCATCAAATTTACCGCATTGACCACTATTTGGGCAAAGAAACCGTTCAGAACCTTATGGTCTTGCGCTTTGCCAACAACCTTTTTGAACGCGCTTGGAATGCAGAAAACATTGAAAGCGTACAAATTACGGTAGCTGAAAGCCTGGGGGTTGAAAAGCGAGCATCCTATTATGACCAATCTGGAGCCCTACTCGATATGGTTCAAAACCACCTTTTACAACTCTTGTGTTTGGTGGCAATGGAGCCTCCGGTTGCTTTAGATGCCGACGAAGTACGCAATGAAAAACTCAAGGTACTCAAGGCTTTGCGCCCACTCAACAAAAAAACTGTTGAGCACGACACCGTTAAAGGCCAATACACAAGAGGGATTTCAAACGGCGTGCAGGTCAATAGCTACCTTGAGGACATCGAAAAATACGAGTCCAAAACCGAAACTTTTGTTGCGATCAAAACTTACGTCGACAACTGGCGTTGGAAGGGCGTTCCGTTCATGCTCCGTACCGGAAAGCGCATGATCAAACGCTACTCCGAAATTGTCATCAACTTTAGAGAAGTAAAGCACAATATTTTTCCTTCAAAAGAAAAACTCAACAACAACAAACTCATTATTCGCTTGCAACCCGAAGAGCGCATTGAACTGATCCAAATGACCAAAATACCTGGTCCGGGCGGATACCGCTACAAACCAATTGCACTAAAGCTAGACTACAACGACTCCTTCAAAGAGCGCTTCCCAGAAGCCTACGAGCGTCTTATTGTAGACGTCATTCGCGGTAACCAAACACTTTTCATGCGTCAGGACGAACTACAAGCTGCCTGGACCTGGATAGAATCTGTAACAAGTAGCTGGAAAAGCTCCGGAATGCCAAATGTACTTTACGAAGCAGGCACATGGGGCCCGGGTGACGACATCCTTGACGAAAATGAATCTTGGGTCACTAAAACCTGGAGAGAATGATCGAATTTGCTTCAAAAATCGAGCTAGAAGTCGCTTTGTGTCAACAGATTGCCCAAGATCTACGACTTTCAATTGAACATAAAGGATCGGCAACACTTTTGCTCTCAGGTGGCTCAACACCTAGTGGTGTTTATCGCTTGTTATCTCAAGAAAACCTCGACTGGAGTAAAGTTCATGTAGGACTCGTAGACGAGCGCTTTGTTCCGGCAGACAGCCCTTTTTCCAACTACAAATTGTTACGAGAAACTCTAGGGCAAAATGCAGCCAAAAATGTAGCTATTTATCCTATGGTCTTGACAGCTTCCGATTACGACCAAAATTTAAAAGAAATTGAGATGGCCTACCGTATATTTACGGACCCCGACATCTGCTTACTCGGTATGGGCCCCGACGGACACACTGCTTCTATTTTCCCAAATGATGCTGCGTCTCTAAATGCCAATACCAATCAAAACTCCTTGCTTTCGAATACCAATGCACCCGCAGAACCCAACTTGCGCATCACCTTCAATGGACCGGTTTTACGTCGGGCAAAACATTTGTATCTCATGATTACTGGTCCTCAGAAAAAAGCGATTTTTGATGACAGCGACCAGCAACAGCTCCCAATTGCGGCCTTTAAAAAGGCTTTGACCCATACTTTTTACACCTCTGCATCATGATTCATCCAACAATTGCCGAAATTACTGACCGCATCGTCGAAAGAAGCAGCACCACACGCAAAGCTTATTTGGAACAAATTGACGCCGCCTTTTTAACTGGTGTACACAGAAGCACCCTCAATTGTGGCAATTTAGCGCACGGCTTTGCAGCGTGTAACCAACACGACAAAGACGCTCTTGCTGCTGATATCGTCCCGAATTTAGGGATCATTACTGCTTACAACGACATGCTTTCGGCGCATCAAGTTTATGAAGATTACCCCAAAGCAATCAAGCAATACGCCAACGAATTTGGCGCAGTAGCGCAAGTTGCAGGTGGTGTTCCAGCCATGTGTGACGGCGTTACGCAAGGGCAACCAGGTATGGAACTATCACTTTATAGCCGTGATGTCATTGCGTTGTCATCTGCAATAGGGCTTACGCACAATATGTTCGACGCCGCGCTTTACCTTGGAATCTGTGACAAAATTGTACCCGGCTTACTCATGAGCGCCTTGCGTTTTGGCCACTTACCAGCGGTTTTTATGCCGGGCGGCCCCATGCCAAGCGGTATCAGCAATGAAGAAAAATCCCAGATTCGACAGGCCTTTGCAGAAGGCAAAATTGGCCGCGCAGAATTACTTAAAGGAGAGTCCGACTCTTACCATTCTCCCGGAACCTGTACTTTTTACGGTACCGCAAATAGCAATCAAATGCTCATGGAAATCATGGGCTTGCATTTACCTGGTTCTAGTTTTGTCAATCCAAACACACAACTCCGCGACCTCCTCAATAAAGAAGCCGTTAAAGTGGCTACTCAAAATGTACGTTTGGGTAAAGAAAGAAGCCTTGCCTATCTCTTTGATGAAAAAACCGTAGTGAACGGTATTATAGGACTGCTCGCTACAGGTGGCTCAACTAATCACACCATTCACCTTATTGCCATTGCGCGCGCCGCAGGTATACTCATCAACTGGGACGACATGTCAGATCTTTCGGCAATTGTGCCACTCATTACGCGCATGTATCCAAACGGCGCTGCTGACGTCAATCACTTCCATGCTGCTGGCGGAATGGGCTTTGTCATCAGAACGCTCCTCGACAACAACTTACTACACGAAGACGTTCAGACCATCATTGGCAAAGGGATGCGAGCCTACACACAAGAACCTAAAATCCAAGATGGCAAGCTTGTTTGGCAAGAAGGTGCTGCGCAATCCTTGAACCTTTCTATCA
>JAIXXP010000025.1 GCA_027490665.1 Cryomorphaceae bacterium
AGTGCTCTTGCTTGTTGGGTATATTTTCTTGCGTGGCCATCTTGTAACTTTACTCAAGCGCATCGTGAGTCCGTTGGTTATTGCTTTTGGTACAACGAGTAGTGAAGCTGTATTTCCAAAATTAACCGAAGAATTAGAGCGTTTTGGAATCAAAGACCGAATTGTCTCATTTATGTTGCCCTTGGGCTATTCCTTTAACTTAGACGGCAGCATGATGTACATGACCTTCGCCAGTATTTTTATTGCTCAAGTATATGGAGTAGATTTAGATACGGGCACTCAACTCACCATGCTACTTGTCCTGATGCTTACCAGTAAAGGGATTGCAGGTGTTCCAAGAGCTAGTTTAGTTGTGGTTGCTGCTACCTGCGGTATGTTCAATATCCCGATTGAAGGAGTGGCGCTTATTCTACCAATAGATCATTTTTGCGATATGTTCCGCAGTGCAACAAACGTATTAGGAAATTCCGTTGCAACAGCCGTTGTGGGTAAATGGGAAAGTAAAAACAGCTAAGCTAATGCTTGGTCAGAAGAGTTAACAGCATTTGTGAATCCAAATCATGAGGTCCATCGAACGTATGGATGTCAAACCCAAGTTCCGTATATTCCTTGATTGCGTTTGTATGATTTTCTAAATCGAAGTACGGATCTTGTTTCCCTAGAACAAAGTCTAGTTTTTTTTCTTTTGAGAAGTCATTTTTCTCTATGTCTGGCGGAAATACACTTGCCCATAAGATCAATTGAGTGACTAACTCAGGAAATTGCTGATAGAACCGCGCTGCCGTAGCACCACCCTGCGAAAAGCCCAATAAATGAAGCGTAGCTTGGGGGTAAACTATACTAACTTTTTCAATTAATTGTTTCAGATACGCGTTGTTATCTGCAATATCTTGTTCGCGCCATTCTTTGGTCATCCAGGAGGCGCCAACTCTTCCTGCGCTGCCTTCTAAATAAAATCGGTGTGGCCCTTCGGGAATGACAAGACCCCAGGTTTCTGATAAAAATGTAAATTTTCTATAGAAAAACTGAGCCAGTTGTCCATAGCCATGCAGCGCAACTAGAATATGTTTTTTGTCCTCTAAATCATTTTGATAGTAGCGCCTTGTTTGTTCAAAAGAAAAATGTTGCTCAAACATTAATGCTGAATGAGCAACTTTTTCATTTTTTCTGAACCATTCACGCGTACCTTAACCAAATAGGTTCCACTCGCTAGTGCAGAGCAGTCAATGGTTTGAGTGTGGCCTAGTGCACTGATTTCTCTGAGTACTTTACCTTGAAGATCAATGATATAAATTGTCTTTTGCTCAGCCAAACTTGTTTCAAGTATCAATAAATCCATTGCTGGGTTTGGAAGGAGCTCAAATTCAAATTGTCCTTCATTTAAACCTGAGACATCGATGCCAACACAGTTACAATTGACGTCTAAAGAGTCATTGATGGTGAGGGCATTGCCGTCGTCGCAAGGACTTCCAGGTAAGATGCAAGAGTTGTCGTCGATATTAGCCAAAGGATTGTAGTTACAAGCGTTTGGATCCATACAGCCGCTTACATATAACGTGCCTATACAGTTACACAAAGAGTCTAGGATATCATTGAAGGTATCAGGATTGTTGTCGTCGCACGGCGCGTCTGGATAAATACACGTATTGTCGTCAATATTTGCTAATGGATTGTAAGTACAAGAGAGTGGGTCCGTACAACCGTAAACAATAACATTGCCGATACAAATACAATCTGGATTGATGGAGTCATTGATGGTATTTGGGTTGCCGTCGTCGCAAAGCGCACCTGGGAATAGACAAGAACCGTCGTCAACTGTAGCCAAAGGATTGTAATTGCAAGACGCCGGATTCATGCAGCCCGGAACAATAAGCGTTCCTACGCAATTACAGTTGGCGTCGATGCTGTCATTCATTGTATTTGGGTTGTTGTCATTACAAGGCGTTCCGGGCAAAATACAAGTCCCGTTGTCTACGGTTGCGAGTGGGTTGTAATTACATGCATTTGGATTCATGCAGCCCGGGATGGTAGTGACCAATTGTCCAACGCAGTTGCAATTGGCGTCTGTGCTGTCATTAATGGTCATTGGATTGCCGTCGTTGCAAGCGGTATTTGGATACAAACAGCTGCCATTACTCACTGTCGCCAAGCAATTGTAGTTACAAGAAAGCGGATCCATGCAGCCAGCAACAGGAGTAGCAGCTCCGTATGCATAGCGCGCAATAGCGTGTTGTGTGTTGGTTTGGGCGCTAAAACCCGCGAGCACCACTTTGTTGCCTGGATACAAATCCATGCCGTATGCGTCGTCCCAGGCGGTTGCAAAACTTGTGATGGTATGTCCATTTGTGCCAAATGAGTTGTCGAGAATACCGTTAGAATTGTATTTAGAAAGAATGAAATCGCGTGCTGCGCCAATTCCAGCTGTTCCGGTGGTGCCACAAGCCAGTAAAGAACCGTCAGGGTGAATGAGCAATTCATAGTAGGTGTCGGCCTGAACAACGTCAACAATGGAGCTGCCTGCTGTACCAAATGTAGTGACCAAACCTCCGTCGGTCGTATTTCTAGCCTGCAATAAGAAATCCCAAGGTCCAACGTTATTTTGACCGGCCATAATCAATTTCGAACCATCGTATTCAATGTCAAAAAAACGGGCATTGAAGTTCATCGGAATCAGGACACCATTGCTTCCAAAGGCAGTGTAAGGAATACCATTAGCCGAAACCTTGGCTAAAAGCGGATAATAAATGTTATTGATATAAGCATCGCCACAAATGAAAATATCTTGATTGTTACCAATTACAGCACTTTGCCCAAAACAAGATGCTCCTGCTGCGTTCTGAAAAACGGTAGTGCCGGCTGTGCCGAAAGTAGGGTCTAGCTGCCCATTCATGTCGCATTGGGTCAGAGCTAACCTGTTGGTTGTGAACCCTGGCACCTTAGAGACGCCAACAAGGATGATTTTATTATTTTGTATCAAAATCTTGCGCGCATAATCTTCACCCGAACCAATATCATTGTGGAAAAAGCCATTGACGCCGAAAGTTTGATCCAGGGTTCCATCGCTATTGAGTCGGAACATCGAAAAACGCGGGTTTGCAGCAGTGAGCGATGTGGCGCCGGCTACCAAAAATTGACCATTTGGCAAAAGTTCCATGTCGTATGCAAAACTAGAACCACCAGGTGCATTGTAAAGATAGTAGCCATTTGTGCCAAAAGTGTTGTCAATAGTTCCATTGCAATTGAGGCGAACAACCACCATTCCCAAACTTGAAGTAAGGCCTGATGTGCCACAGTAAACCATTTTACCGTTAGGTAGCGTCACTACATCTTGTGCGTTGTCCATGAAATTGGAAGCCACGGGGCCGTAGCTAGCAAAACCAGTAGTAGCGAAGGTGAGGTCAAGGGAACCAGGGGCCTGACCAAAAAGGGTTAAACCATAAAAAAGTGCAATGCACGAAATGATGAACTTCATTGTAAATATTTTAAGCGTGGTAAAAATACTACTATATTTGAAGGTGCGAAAATTTTTGCTTTATGGTTTCTTGGCACTTTTGAGCTACCAATTCGTGGGTTTTTTCACGTTTGTGGAGCTCGAACACTACTTTATTCGCAAAGAAATCAAAAAGGCAATCAAGCTTTCTGTTCCTGAAAATCAATTGATCAAGTTTCATTTTACAGCCAAGGAAAGCCAAAAACTGAATTGGGTTAAGCCACATGAATTCAGGCTCAATGGCCGCTTCTACGACGTCGTTCATAAGCAGAAAGTAAAAGGCATTTGGTATTTTCAATGTATCGATGACCGCCAAGAAACCGCCCTTTTCGAGAAACTCGATTTTGCTACGGCAGACAATCTCGTCAATTCTTCAGACCAGCATCCGGTCCACGGCTGGCTCAAACTCATGAATGAGCCCATGGAGCCTCTGCCTTGTTTTGAGCTTCGATTGAAGATTTTTAATTTGAAAAGCGATAAGATTAATGTCTTAACTGTCAATCATTATCGTTCAAAATATCTTGCATTAATTGCGCCCCCTCCCGAAGTTTAAAAATAAAACCCTCGTTTTTATTTTTCAAACTTTAATTCACTCACATGAAAACAATATTGTTATTCCTATTTATAGGCTTGACCAATTTCTTTATGGTGCAAGCCCAAATAACCTTTGAAGTAAGAGATGCCTTCACTTTCGAATCCGTTAATGGCCTCTCCTTCAAAACCAAAGCCAAACTTAGTCAACAAACGAATACGGTTTATCAGATTGAGTCGGCACAATTTCCGCTCGTCATTGAAATCAACCATCCGGATTATGAGCCCTACCAATTGAATATCCCGAATTCAGGTAGTGCAGTCGCCATTACGGTTTATATGCTACCGAATGCGCAAACCGAAAACGAAACGGTTGTATCGGCGAATCGAAGCACAGAGAAACGAAAAGACGTTGCTCAAAAAATTCAAGTTGTTCGCGCTGCTGAAATGCAATTTCAACAACAGACTTCTATGGCCGATGTTCTGGCTAATTCGGGGTCTGTATTCGTACAGAAAAGTCAGCTTGGTGGGGGTAGTCCGATCATTCGCGGTTTTGAAACCAATAAAGTATTGCTAGTTGTAGACGGTATCAGAATGAACAATGCCATCTACCGAGGTGGTCACCTACAGAATTGTCTCACACTTGACCAAGCAAATATGGATAGAGTTGAGATCGTATTTGGTCCTGGCTCAGTCATGTATGGTTCAGATGCAATAGGCGGTGTGATGAGTTTTCAGACCAAAAAACCGGTATTCAGCATCTCAGATCAATTATTAGTGCGAAGTAGTGCATACATGCGCGGTTTCTCAGCTGGCGCTGGTTATGCAGCCAATGCGCAAGTTAATGTGGGTACCAAACGCTTCGCGTCTATTACCTCCATTTCCTATTCCAATTTTGGAGATTTGCGTCAGGGAAATAACCGTAGCGAAGCAATTGGAAATTTAGGTTACCGTCCTTGGTATGTTGCACAGGTAAATGGGCAAGATAGCATGGTGGTCAATGCCGACAGTAGCTTGCAAGTGGGTTCGGGCTACAAACAATACGATGTTTTGCAAAAGTTCAGTTTTGTGCAAAAACCAGGCGTACAGCACCACTTGAATTTACAATTATCCAATTCGGGCAATATCGATCGCTATGACCGACTTACCCTTATGTCTGGCTCCAAGCCTCGATTTGCAGAGTGGTATTATGGTCCGCAATTTAGGTTATTGGCTGCTTATACACTAGAACTCAATAATTCCACAAAATTTTACGATAACGCAAGAGTTATCCTAGCTTATCAAGGTATCGAAGAAAGCCGTATTGATCGGAGGTATCAAAAAACCGGGCGCAATCACCGCATTGAACAGCTCGATATTTATACCTTAAATATTGATTTGATGAAGAAAAAAGGCGCTCATGAGTTGCGATATGGTGCAGAAGTGTACCTGAATCAGGTGAATTCTACAGCCTTTACCGAAGATATGTTTACGGGTGAACAAACCCCTCTCAATACGCGATATCCAGACGGAGGTTCATCTATGCAAGGAACAGCAATCTATGCATCCCACACCTTTGAAATTTCAGAGAAACTCATTTTAAATGACGGTATTCGTTTGTCGCAAGTTGGCTTGCAAGCTCAATTTGTGGATCAAACATTTTTTCCATTTCCGTTCAACCAAATTCAGCAGAATCACCTTGCGCTTAATGGTAACATAGGTTTGATTTATATGCCAACACAAAAACTGCGTGTTTCCCTGAATGGATCTACTGCGTTTAGAGCACCAAATGTCGACGATCTCACCAAGGTATTTGAATCAGTACCGGGTTCTGTTGTTGTTCCAAATCCAAATTTAAAACCCGAATATGCTTACAATGCCGAATTCGGACTGCAATACCAATTCATGAAGAAAAGTACCATTGGCGTGAATGCCTACCAAACTTACTTGACCAATGCACTTACTGTTCAGAATGGTACATTTAATGGTGCTGATAGCGTGCTATACGATGGTCAGATGAGTCAGGTGCTCACTACAACCAATGCAGGCAATGCTTATGTGAGGGGTTTTGAAGCATTATTGCAGACCCAACTGACAAATCGTTTGCAACTTTCGGGAAGTTATAACTATACGTTTGGCAGAATCATCACCGACACCGTTCCTTATCCCTTAGATCACATCGCTCCAGCATTTGGTAAAGTGAGTTTGCGCTATACCATGTTGCATAACAAACTCAAGCTCGAAGGGTTTGCGATGTATGCTGGTTGGAAACACTTAAAGGATTACAACCTAATTGGTGAAGACAACTTTTCTTACGCTACACCTGATGGCATGCCAAGTTGGTATACTTTGAACTTGAGAGCAAACTACAACATCAATAATCAGTTGAGTGTGCAGCTAGCTTGTGAAAATATCACAGATCAAAACTACCGCATGTTTGCTTCAAATATTTCAGCTCCTGGACGTAACTTCATACTGACGCTTCGCGGAAATTTCTAAAGATGTGAACAATGGAATGAAAAGGCGGGGTTCAATCCGCCTTTTTTATTGGGTGTCCTTGGTGGCGTACTTCGCCTCGCTTTCCAAATAAAAGAAAGTATACTTGATTTTCTCTATTGGCTTGATTTGCGGCACGAAGGTGTTCTTATCTGCCCCAGCTGGAAGTGCTTCTAGTTGCCCTTCCATGACAAAAATATTCTTTTGAATACCATAGGAACCCGCACCGTATTCAAAATGATACGCTTCGGTGAGGTTGGTTCCTAGTCCATCAAAATTCTTGAATTGGAAGATGCGGCGTGGTGTATGGTTGCTCACGGTATAGAAGTCTTTGTAGCTGGCATTGCGGATTCTAAAGTCGATTAAAACATCTTTATATTCAGGTGAACTGATGTTTTCAAAGCTGACGCTAAGTGGCAATAGTGGCGAAGATGGAATGGCTAGAGGAGGGGAGAGCATGTCTAGTTTTCCGTCGAAAAAGAAAAAGTAGTTGAAGTTGCCCATAAAGCCGAGCTCTGCACGTTTGGCTGCGTTGGGTGAGGCCATGGCTTCTTTCATGGCAAAGTCGAGGCGGTTGACTGTGATGATGGCATCTTCAATGCCGTCAGCATCGAGTTGTGCACGATATATCTTTAAATCAAACTTTTCGTTGGCCTGAATACCGAGTTTGGCGCGTACCATCCTATCTGCATAAGTGGTTAATGATTGTTTGCCTTTTGTAGCAGGCTGTTGTTCGATATTGGATTGTTCATCTGCGGCAACTTGCTCTTTACAAGACCAAATGAAAAGGGGGAGGACTAAGAATAAATATTTCACTTTGCAAATATAAGGATGTAGTTCGAAAACGTTTATAAACAATTGAAGGTGGGTTGATTGAAATAAATGTGGATAAATTCAAATAATCTTTACATTACTTAAAATACTCATAATAAGATGTATACATCGCTTCACTTACTTTGTTTTATTAAAAAATATTTTATTTTGAAACCTTGGCACAATTCTTAGCGTACCAAAGCCCAAACCAACAACAAACGACATGACCACAAGTATTCAATCTCTCCGCAGCAAATCAATTCGTCAAGCGAAATTGAAATTAGATCAGCACCGCGAATTGGGTGTACAAAGTCCATTAAATATTTTTGAAGTTGCAGATTTACTCGATAACATTCGCAACACAGAAGCAAAGTTGAGTACAGAACCACAAGGTTTTGCGCTTATCCTCAACTAATAGTTGATTTATAGTTAGACAAAAAGAAGGACTCGATTAGGGTCCTTTTTTTTATGCAATAACGCCAGATCCGATGAGTTCGTTGTCGAGGTACCAAGCGGCAAATTGCCCAGGAGTGATACCTTTTTGTTTGTGCTTAAAAAGAATATAGTAGCCTCCTTCTTTTTGAATGAGTTGGGCTTCTTGCAACGGTTGGCGGTAACGAATGCGCACCAAGCAATCCAAAATATGTTCTTGTTCAAAAACCTGACTAGGTACAATCCAAGAAATACTTTCAGTATCGATTTGCAAAGCCCATCTGTTGAGGCCCGGATGCTGTTCTGTTTGGCCGCTGTAGACCACATTTTGGATGGTGTCGATGCCAATTACAAAACTTGGTTCTGGCCTTCCGCCGATGTGTAAACCTTTGCGCTGACCGATGGTGTAGTAGTGCGCCCCTTGGTGCTTGGTCACTTGCTTTCCATCTGCCGGGGTGTAAGAAAATGGTGTGGCCAATGCTTCTATTGGATCTTTGTTTGGATCGAGTGCGTTGTACGCTTCATAGATGGCTAGATCAGAAGATACTTCAATGATCGGGCCTTCTTTTGGTGCTAGTTGCTGTTGTAGAAAGGTAGGAAGTGCAATTTTACCCACAAAACAGAGTCCTTGTGAATCTTTTTTGTCGGCGGTAATGAGCCCATTTTGCTGGGCAATTTGGCGCACTTCTGCTTTTTGTAAATGCCCAATCGGGAACAGCGCTTTAGAAAGTTGCGCTTGGCTGAGTTGACATAAAAAATAGGACTGATCTTTGCCTGGGTCGGCGCCAGCTAGCAAACTAAAGCTTCCGTCTAGGTTCTCTTTGCGTTGGCAGTAGTGCCCTGTTGCCACGTAGTCTGCGCCGAGATCGAGGGCAGCTTTTAAAAAAACGTCAAATTTGATTTCTCTGTTGCAAAGAACGTCTGGGTTGGGAGTGCGGCCAGCTTGGTATTCGGCAAACATGTAATTGACGATGCGTTCTTTGTATTGTTCAGAAAGGTCGATGACTTGAAAAGGGATGCCGAGCTGTTGGGCAATGAGCAAAGCATCGTTGGAGTCGTCAATCCAAGGGCATTCGTCCGAGAGCGTAACGCTTTGGTCGTGCCAGTTGCGCATGAACATGCCAATAACTTCATAACCTTGTTGTTGCAACAAAAGCGCTGCAACGCTAGAGTCTACTCCGCCAGAAAGTCCTACTACAACGCGTTTCATGCCACAAATTTACGGGTTCTTAGTGGACCACATGAATAAAGCCTTGTCTTTTCTCCTCGCCACTTGTGAATAGGTAAAAATAAATGCCTTCAGGGAGTGTTTCGCCGTCGTCGTTTATGCCTTTAAATCCCTTTTGAGTTGTATTCGTCGAGAAAACAACTTGCCCCCAGCGGTTAAGGATTTTGAGCTCGAAACTTGCACAATTTTCATAGAGTGAATCGATTTGCCATTGGTGGTTTTCTGAATTGCTCTGTGTTGAAATGATATTTGGAAAAATCAAGGTTGGAAGGGTTACCGATGGAATGATGTCGATAGAACCAGAATTGGTGTAAGAACAACCATTGTTGAGGTTCAGTGTAAATGTATAAGGAATAATCCCAGCCTGACCAAAAGTGAGTGTCAACGGATTTTGATTGTAGCTTGCATTGTTGATATTCCATTCAAAATTCTGAATGGCAGTTGTTTGTACATCAAAAAGCGCTTGAAAAGTGGCTACTTGCCCGCAGGTATCTTGGCTATTGAGCGTGATTTGCGGAACTGCAACAAGTTGGAACGTTTGTGTGCTGGTATCGCTACAGCCAGCAGAACTCTCTAAGATGAGGCTTGCTGTGTAGGTACCACTCTGATTGTAAGTATAACTGCTAGGCATATTGTTTAGCGTTTGACCATCACCGGGCTGAAAAATAGCCTGAATGGTGGTGCCATTTATTGGTGTGCCAGTCCATGTGCTCTGGTTTGTTAAATTAACGGTTTGTCCGTCGCAAAGCGGATTGATCTCAAACGCAACACTCGGATAAGGATTGAAGCTCACTTGGAAGGTATCGCTACCAGTACAACCTAAATTACTTGTTACAGCCACCGTGAAGGTTTCCATAGTTCCGTTATTGGATTGCAGGTCAAAAGCAAAAGGATTACCGCTGCCGACTAGCTGACCGTTTTGCAGCCACTCAATTTGATCAATTGGGTCCTGAGCATCGGGTGTAGTGTTGGCGATCAAATCAATGAGAGGACCGCAAACGGTTGTAGGCCCCGTGTAGTTTATGGTTGGATTGCTAAAGACGGCACTTGAAATTGAATTTGGAGGCGAGGCACAGCCATTGGTGTCTATGATGCTGAGCTGGACATTGAATAAACCTGGATTGGCTAAAACAGCTAAAGAATCTTGATTGCTTGTGGTGTTTACAGGAGTCCAGAAATATTGTGCTGCATTTGTATTTGTCCAGAAAATTAAGGAGTCCCCAGCGCAAACAGGTCCGTTTGAGAGGAGGTTGGGTGCGGTGGGGTTGGCGTTCACAATGATGTCCATGGTGTCTGGGACAATTGCGCAAGTGCCAGGTAGGTAGCCAGAAATGGTGTAGGTGCCTGCGTCAGAAAGCTGCGCTTGTGAAATTTGGATTTGTGGTCCGTTGGCGCTCAGGTTATTAGGACCTGTCCAGTTGTAGGTGGCGCCAGTTAAGGTGTTGGTGCTAAGTAGGATAGGTTCGCCTTCGCAAAAACTTTGGTCATTAACCGTAATTTGATATTGTGCCGCGGCAAAGTCACTAAAGTAACCATAACGACAACCGCTAGATGCGCCACCGTGTACAACTCCTAAATGAAATTTGAAATTGGGGTTGTCTATTCTAGTTGCCAACTGTACGCCCACAAAGCCAGATGCATCTATTTGTGCATATTTCCATGCATTATTGGTGCCAGGAACAAAATTGAAAAGCGCTGGATTGATAATGCCAGTGTTTCCATTAAAAGTGAAGTTGTTTTCACCGCCTGCCGGCACGAGGATATTGAGCGCAAAAAACTCGTTTGTAGACCGCACAAAAGCAACTGTATTTGATCCCGTACAAACGATAGATGGCAGAATTGCACCTCCAACTTCACAGCCAAAACCTGTTGTGTGTAAGACATGAGTAGGTGCGCTCGTTTGTATCAAAACGGTGGGGTTGCTTAAGGTATGCACGTAGGTTTCAGTGGCATTGATTGTCGTGACTGGCGCGCCGTCTACTGATATTTGGGTATTGTTTTGAACCGCAACAACATAGATTTTATCAGGGCCATTAAGGTATCCTTTTAAGATGATGTATTCACTCCCGATGACCTGATTGGGAATAAGTTGGTCTCCCATGAGGTCGGCACAACCGCCATAAGGCGCACCGCTCATGGAGTCATCGTGAATGGTCACTGCAACAGGAAAGTTACTCGTAATGGTAGAGCCGCTCAGGTGCTGATTGGCCAAAATGGAGACTGCTTCTGCGGAAAAAGTTTCTCCTTTTTGTAAAGTGATGGTAAATGGAATGTTTGCGGCATGCCCAACAATGGCTTGTTTGGGGTTAATGGTAATGACCGTGTTGTTTTGTGTCGCAACAATATTGAAGCCAGAGCGCGCATAAGAGGCATTGTTGAGGAAGTTTTGGGCAGGCACAATAAACGAAGTGCCCAAAGAATTCTTTCCTTTTAAGGCGAAAATATCGGGGTTGCAATTGCAGGTAGGTGTTACTTCATAATAAGCCATTATTGGTGCAGTAGCCGCTATTTTAAAGCCATATGGCAGCACTGTATTGGCAGGCTTGTTTTCAATTTGATCAATCCAGGTTGTTAAATTGAGCGTTTGGGCATCGTTTGCCAACAAGTTAATGACTTGTACAGGAAAGGTGGGGTTGGCCGGTTGGCTGATCGTCACTGTAGCCGCCTGACTTAAAGAAGCAAAGCGAAACACTATTGGGCGGTCGCCATGATTTTGCGCTACTTCTGGTGCTACAAACCAAAACAAAGTATCGAGCTGTGCACTAACTTTGAATTGAAACAGAAAAAGTGCTAAGAATAGTAAATACTTCATCGGAAAACTAATTAGTACCTTAAAATTAAGGCCTTATGATTGTGTTTGCAATTTTTTCAATGCAATTTAAGCCGTCGATGGCAGCAGACACAATGCCGCCTGCATAGCCTGCGCCTTCGGCAATAGGGTAAAGATTCGAAATTTCAATATGCTTGAAACTGCTAGGGTCTCTAGGAATGAGCACCGGCGATGATGTTCTAGATTCGGGTGCATGAACCACTGCGTCGTTGGTAATGAAGCCAGGCATTTTTTGGTTAAAATCTAGAAATGCTTGTCTGAGACGGGAATAAACGAATTCGGGAAGCACTTCTTTAAGGTTGACACTCACAATGCCGGGTTGGTAAGAAGATCTCGGGAATTCGTTGGTTTTGATGCCCTCCACAAAATCTTTTAGACCTTGGGCTGGAACTTGTTGTGTTTGGCCGGCTGCAACCCAACATTTGTGTTCAACTTCTTTTTGAAAATTAAGACACACAAATGGGTCATGGGCATTCGGGAAATCGGTTGGTTCAATGCCCACAACAATGCCTGAATTGGCATAAATATTATTGCGCTTGGAAGGTGACCACCCATTCGTAACAACTTCACCGTCGGCTGTGGCACATGGAGCAATGATGCCACCCGGGCACATGCAAAAAGAATACACACCTCGGTCCTGAACTTGAGTCACTAAGCTGTAAGAAGCAGGAGGTAGGTAGGCGTCGTTGAGTCGGCCGTGGTATTGCAAACCGTCTATATAAGCTTGTGTGTGTTCTACGCGAACACCAAGTGCGAATGGTTTGGCTTTAATTGCTATACGGTGTTTGTACAACAACTCAAAGATGTCACGTGCGGAGTGCCCAGTTGCCAACACCAAGTTTTGAACAGGGATGTCACTGAGCCCATTGATTTGAATGCTCGAAATAACATTTTTGTCCAAACGGATATCGGTGAGTTTGTTTTCAAAATGGATGTCACCGCCAGCCGCACTGATTTGAAGTCGGATGGCCTCAATGAGTTGAGGAAGCTTGTTGGTGCCAATGTGCGGATGCGCATCAATTAGAATGTCTTCTTTGGCTCCGAATTGCACCAGCCATTCGAGTACTTTTTGAACATCGCCGCGTTTTTTGGAGCGGGTGTAGAGTTTGCCGTCGGAGTAGGTTCCAGCGCCGCCTTCTCCAAAACAATAATTGGACTCAGGGTTGAGCTCTTGGTTTTTACTGAGTTTGGCGAGGTCTCGGCGGCGGGTTCGGATGTCCTTTCCGCGTTCGTAAATGACCGGTTTAATACCGTGTGCAATGGCTTCTAATGCTGCAAATAAACCGGCTGGCCCTGCACCAATGATATGTACAGTAGGCGCATTTGAAGGTAGCTTTTTAAAGTTTTGTAGAGCAAACCGTGGCGCAAGTTCGGTACCAAGAGCTACCTCAAAACTCGCATTGATTTTGATTTGTTTTTGACGTGCGTCAATACTGCGCTTGCGCCATCTGAAATCTAATTGCTGAGCCGCATTGATATCGAGCTCTTGTCGGATGCGGTGCTCCAAGAAGTTGTTGTCTTGTGCTTCTTCCGGGCTGCAAGTAAAATTAATGATGTGCGTCATCCTTCAAAAATCAAGGAGAAATACCAAGCGCGGTTGTAGAGCTGGTCAATAGGGTTTGAAACAGGGGTGTAGTCTTGGATGAAACTACTTTTGAAGCCATGGCTGTATTTCAATTCTATAGCGAATTTAAAGTATGGCGCAAAGAATTCAACGCCTCCGCCAATTTGACCCTGCCAATCGTTCTTTTTGATCTTGACAAAAGGGTCGTAAAAGTTTTGAGAGGCATCTTGCTGTGATTGAAGATCGATGCTGTATTGCATCCCTAATAGCGAGTAGGCAGTAAAGTTGTTGTAGCGCTTGGTTCTGAACTGCAACATCATGGGGAAGTCGAGGTTGGTCGAATTGACGCGTTGTTCGCCAACACCATTCAAGAACCAAATGGTGTCGAGGCTCTTGTAGGTGAGCACGCGCTCCTGAAAAGCCAGCGTTGGGATAAAGCGAAAGCGGATGGTGGGGGTGCCGAGTTTGATAGTGGTGAGGATACCAATTTGGCCGCCTGGTTGTGCATTGTTGGTCAGGGAGAGCAATTGGTACTGGTTGTAGGCTTCGGGTTTAGGCATGACAGTGAAGTCAGAGCTATTCACACCAAGCATAAAGCCAAAATGGATGAAGCGCTTGTCAAAATTTTTGTAGCGTTGTTGTTTCTGGGTTTGCCCATATAAACCGGTTGCCAATAAACAAAAAATCAGTAAAAATTTCATGTAGCCCTAACGTAAAACCGTTGTGTTTATTGTTTTTTGGTGCCAATATAAATACTAGCGATGCCGCCACTTAAGCGAATAGGTTCGGATGTTTGGTAGCCAACCTTTTGAAGAACGTCAACAAAAGCTGCGCCCTCAGGAAAAGCAGCTACGCTTTCGGGAAGATAAGTATAGGCGCGTTCGTCTTTGGAAATGTATTTCCCGAATAACGGAATGAGTACTTTGGAATAAAAACCAAAAAGCTGCTTGATCGGAAATGCTTTTGGTTTGGAAAATTCTAGAATGACCGCTTGCCCACTTGGTTTGAGCACGCGTAGCATTTCGCCGAGTCCTTTTTCGAGATTTTCGTAGTTGCGTACACCAAAGCCCACCGTAATGGCGTCAAAAGTGTTGTCCGCGAAAGGCATGTTCTCGGAGTCGCCGAGTTGCATGTCAATGATATTGTCAAACGCGCGTTTTTTCATTTTTTGCTTCCCGACTTCTAACATTCCGGAAGAGATGTCCATGCCGATGATTTTTTCTGGCTTGAGTTTCAAACAGGCAATAGCAAAATCGCCGGTGCCAGTAGCAAGGTCTAGTAAGACTTTAGGTTGTTGCTTTTGAAGTTGTTTGACGGCGCGCTTTCTCCAAAGGTGGTCGATGCCCAAAGATAAAAAGTGATTCAAGAAATCGTAGTTGGCAGAGATGTTGTTGAACATTTGCGCCACTTCTTCTTTTTTAGATTGGCCTGAATCGTAAGGCTTGACAACTTTTTGAGACATAATTATTAAATGAGTTGAAGTGCTTCTTCGAGCAATTTTTCTTTGTTGATACTAACCACTCCTGGGCTTTCGCAAACCAAGCCACCGGCTAAGTTGGCTAAAGCGGCGATGAGTTGTGGGCTCGCACCACAAATGAGGCATAGGCAGGTGGTGGCAATGACGGTGTCTCCGGCACCCGATACGTCGGCAATATTGCGGATATGTGCTGGTTGGTGGTGGTGTTTTTGCCCATCGAATAACTGAACGCCGTATTCCGATAAAGTCACAAACGTATAGCGGCTCTTTAATTGATTTTGCAATTGTTCAATTGCGTCATGAAGCGCTGACGGATCTTTTTGGTAATTGAATTCGATTTGTAAACCTTCTTTGAGCTCTTTTAAATTGGGTTTAAAGAGGGTGCAGCCCTTATAGGCAAAGAAGTTTTTCTTTTTGGGGTCTACGGCAATTGGTATTTGACGCGCATTGGCTTCTGAAATGAGCCATTCGATGAGTTCGGCGGTTAATACACCTTTGTTGTAGTCTTCTAATAACAAACCATCAATGCCTTGATCGAATAACTGAAGAATGGCTTGCTGAAGCGCTTGGGTTTCTGTTGTGCTGAGGTCGTGATGGTCTTCGGTGTCTATGCGAAGCATTTGCTTGCCATTTGAGATCACCCTTGTTTTAATGGTGGTTTTCCTTTCTGCGGATATGATGAGCGCATCGGTTTGTATACCGGCGCTACTGAGCATTAGTTGTAGTTCTTGCCCTGGGGTATCTTGGCCAATGATACTAGCAAGTATTGCTTTTGCGCCAAGTGCCATTAAGTTGAGCGCTACATTGCCTGCGCCACCTATGCGTTGTTCTTGGGTTTGTAGGTCCACGACAGGAACAGGGGCTTCTGGGCTCATGCGGGTTACTTGACCATTGATATAGGCGTCGGTCATGACGTCGCCAACCACCAACACTCGTTTGCCATTAAAGGCTTCGAAGAGCTCTGTTAATTGCATGTTTATTGAAGTTGACCTAAAGCGTTGGCAATGCGGTCAACTGCTTTTTGTAATGTTTCTTCTGAGGCTGCATAGCTAATTCTAAAACAGTTTGGATCGCCGAATGCGGCCCCGCCAACGCAAGCAACCAATGCAACTTCTAATAAATACATGCAGAGGTCATCGGAGTTTTTGATGGTTTGTCCGTTATAAGATTTGCCGAAGTAAGCAGAGCAGTCTGGGAATACATAAAAAGCACCCTCAGGGCTGTTGACTTTAAGCCCAGGGATGTTGCGCAAGCCACTCAAAACCAAATTGCGGCGGCTTTCAAATGCGGCTATCATGTCTTTGAGCACACTTGGGTCTGCGTTCATGGCAGCAATAGTTGCGCGTTGGGTGATAGAACATGTTGCCGAGGTAAACTGGCCTTGTACTTTGTCGCAGGCTGTGGCAATAGCTTTTGGTGCACCGATATAGCCCAAGCGCCAGCCGGTCATGGCCCAGGCTTTGGATACGCCATTAACGGTAACAACTTGATCGTAGATTTCAGGGAACTGCGCTAGGCTTTCGTGCTTGCCTACAAAATTGATGTGTTCGTATATTTCATCTGACATCGCAACAATTTGCGGGTATTTGGCCAATACGCGAGCGAGGTCTTGGAGTTCTTCTTTACTGTATACAGACCCAGTTGGGTTGCATGGAGTAGAGAACATGAGGAGTTTTGTTTTTGGGGTAATAGCTGCTTCGAGATCGGCGCCAGTGATTTTAAAGTCTTTGTCGATGCCAGCGGCAATGACAACAGGAACGCCTTCTGCAACTTTTACGATTTCGAGATATGAAACCCAATATGGCGCTGGAATAATGACTTCGTCGCCAGGATTGATCAGGCTCAAAACCAAGTTGGCAATGCTTTGCTTGGCGCCTGTAGAAACAACAATTTGATCTTTGGTGTAGCTTAAGTTGTTGTCTCTTAAAAATTTATGAGCGATGCTCTCACGGAGGTCGTCGTAACCTGGCACGGGTGTGTAGGTGGTGTAATTTTGAGCAAGGGCTTCAATTGCCGCGTCTTTGATAAACTCAGGTGTATGGAAATCGGGTTCTCCTAATGACAGAGAAATAACGTCTTTTCCTTGAGACTTGAGTTCGCGACTTTTTTTAGCCATAGCAATGGTTGCGGACTCTTCCATTGCAAGTAAACGTTCGGATAATTGGATCATGGATTCGGTTTGTGCAAAGGTAGTAATTTGTGTCGAATTGACTTATCTTTGCTGCATGCGTATTGATATTATTACCGTTTTGCCCGAACTGTTAAAAAGCCCTTTTGCCGCTTCTATAATGCAGCGCGCACAAACTAAAGGCCATGTCGAAATCCATGTGCATAATTTGCGCGATTACTCCGACGACAAACACCGCAACGTAGACGACTATCAGTACGGTGGAGGAGCAGGTATGGTCATGAGTGTGGGCCCAATTTCGAAAGCTATAGAAACACTGCAAGCAGAGCGCACCTACGACGAACTCATCTACATGACACCAGATGGTGACTTACTAGAGCAAAGCACCTGTAACCAGTTGTCGTTGGCCAAAAACATCCTGATTTTGTGCGGGCATTATAAAGGTGTTGATCAGCGCATTCGAGATCTGTACATAACAAGAGAAATTTCCATTGGTTCTTATGTGCTCAGTGGTGGTGAACTCGCGGCCGCAATTGTTGTAGATGCGGTGGTGCGCCTTATTCCGGGTGTGCTCAATGACGAAACCTCAGCACTGACCGATTCATTTCAAGATGGTTTATTAGCGCCACCAGTTTATACACGCCCACCTGAATTCAAAGGATTGCAAGTGCCTGAAGTACTTTTAAGCGGAAATCCAAAAGATGTAGCTGCTTGGCGCGAGGAGCAAGCTTATGCCCGTACGCAAGAAAGAAGACCTGATCTATTAAATGAATAAGTTTCTTCCATTCATTTAAGCAATTCATTAAGTCCTTTTTGTATTGCTATTCTTCAAGGATTTGAAGGTTGGCAAAACGCAACAATACCGTTTTGGAACCGTGCTGCGGAAAGAAGATGGTTGCTTTTTTATCGGCTCCCTGTCCTTCAAGTTTGAGCACTTTGCCTTTGCCGAAGCGGTCGTGTAGGACATTATTGCCCACCATGATGGCAAGAGACTGCGCGCCGCTGTCTGTACTTGGTTTACTTTGACTGACTTCTTTGAGTGAACGCAGCTGAGGTGCATTTTGCAGAGGTTTGTTGAGGCCGCCTGTAAAACCGCGGTCAAAACCACCGGAACCCATTAAGGAGCGGCTATTGGCTGCTCGGCTCACCGATTCAAATTGTAAATATTGTGGATCAATTTCGTCTATAAAGCGCGAGGGTTCGCACATAATTGATTGCCCCCAAGTGAAACGACTTGTGGCATAAGAGAGCATACAACTGCGCATGCCACGTGTGAGAGCTACATAAAAGAGACGGCGTTCTTCTTCGAGTTCAGAGCGCGAATTGAGCGCCATTTGAGAAGGGAATAGGTTTTCCTCGAGCCCTACAATGTAAATGTTAGGGAATTCCAAGCCTTTACTCGAGTGGATGGTCATGAGGCTAATGTGGTTGCGGTCCTCGGGTTTTTCTTGGTCGGCATCGGTGAGGAGTGCGACGTCCATCATGAAGTCGGCAAGGGTACGGGGTGCATCGGCATCTGCGCCACGCACAAATTCTTGTATACCGGCTAAGAGTTCTTCGATGTTTTGAAAACGTTCTACCTCTTCAGGGCCCTTGTCTTTTTCTGCTAAAAGCTCGCGGATGATACCCGAAGATTTGGCAATGCGCTCCGCCAAAGTAAAAGCGTCGGTTTTGTCGAGTTCGGCCCCAAAGCTGTCGATCATGGTCACGAACTCATAAATTTTAGTGCGCGCTGCACTCCCGACGTCGGCCGGAAAGCGCGAAAAGTCTTTGATGACTTCCCACATACTGGTATTGTAGCGATTGGCGGCAATAATGATGTTCTCGATGGTGGTTTTGCCAATACCGCGCTTTGGGTAGTTGATGACGCGTTTGAGGGCTTCTTCGTCGTGGGGGTTGGCGCTCAGGCGGAAATAGGCGAGGAGGTCCTTGATTTCTTTGCGCTGGTAAAAGGATAGCCCCCCGTATATTTTGTAAGGCATATTGAGCTTGCGCAAGGCTTCCTCAAAAGCACGAGATTGCTTGTTGGTGCGGTACAGAATGGCAAAATCTTGAAAGCGTGAGCCGTCGGCAGTTTTGCGTTCAAATATGGCTTGGGCAATGGTTCGGCCCTCCTCGTTGTCTGTTAAGGAGCGCTGTACTTTAATTTTGGCACCTTCGTTGTTGTCGGTCCAGACCGTTTTGGTGATTTGGTCTTTGTTTTTCTTGATGATACTGTTGGCTGCTTCTACTATATTTTTGGTGCTGCGGTAATTTTGCTCGAGTTTGTAGAGTACAAAATCAGGGTAATCTTTTCTGAAATTGAGGATGTTTTCGATGTTTGCACCCCTAAAAGAGTAAATACTTTGGGCGTCGTCGCCAACTACACAAATGTTTTGGTAGGCGGCAGCGAGTTTCTTCACGATGAGGTACTGAGCGTAGTTGGTATCTTGGTACTCGTCTACTAAGATGTACTGGAACTTTTGTTGGTAGTAGTGCAGTACATCTGGGAAGTCTCGGAGGAGGACATTTGTAAAGTAAAGGAGGTCGTCAAAGTCCATGGCGCCAGCTTTGAGGCAGCGGTTGGCGTAGGATTGAAAGATGCGGCCGAGTTCTGGTCTGCGCGCTTGTTTGTCTTCTAATTGAATTTCGGCATTGGCAGCATAAGCCTCTGGCGAAATAAGGTTGTTTTTAGCTGCTGAGATGCGGCCAAAAACCATGCTTGGTTTGTAGGTTTTGTCGTCGAGGTTGAGTTCCTTTATGATGTCTTTGATAAGACTTTTGGAGTCTTGGGTGTCGTAGATAGTGAAGTTGTTCGGAAAGCCAATGCGTTCTGCGTTAAAGCGCAAAATTTTGGAGAACACCGAGTGGAAGGTACCCATCGAGATGTTTTTGGCTTCGCCAGCACCAACGATATGGCCAATACGCTCAGTCATTTCTTTGGCCGCTTTGTTGGTAAAGGTAAGCGCCAAAATATTGAATGGGTCAATTCCCTGCTCCATCATGTGTGCAATACGGTAGGTGAGTACGCGCGTTTTGCCAGAGCCGGCACCGGCAATGACCATTATGGGGCCAAAAATGTGTTCAACGGCGACGCGCTGACTTTCGTTTAATTCGTCTAGATAGGACATGTAAAAAATGCTGTTTTCAAAAGTACTATTTTAAGTTGCGCTGCATCCACTCAAATTGCAGTATTTTTGCACAAATTTTACCCTCAAACCGAAACTAACGTTAGCCCTTTGCGTATAAACCGTTTTTGAATTTCCAAGCATGAGAACAAAATACATAGACCTGATCGAACAAACTTTTGATTTTCCTCAAAATGAATTCTTCTTGCGCGAAGAACGCTTGTTCTTTCACGGTATCGACCTCATGCGTTTGGTTCACGAACACGGTACACCGCTCAAGTTTCATTACTTACCGCAAATCTCGAATAATATCCAGCGCGCAAAAGGCTGGTTTAGAGAGGCTATTATGAACCTCGGCTATCAAGGGAACTACTATTATTCCTACTGTACCAAAAGTTCCCATTTCGCTTTTGTGCTCGACGAAGTCCTCAAAAACGATGTGCACATCGAAACTTCTTCAGCTTTTGACATCGATATCGTAAGAAGCTTGCAAGCGGCAGGAAAGCTCAAGCACAAGAGTTATGTTATTTGTAATGGCTACAAACCAGCGCCTTATTTACAGAAAATTGCCGACCTCATCGAAGAAGATGACTTGCGTTTGGTGCCTGTTGTAGACAACATCGATGAACTCAAGCAACTCATTAG
>JAIXXP010000058.1 GCA_027490665.1 Cryomorphaceae bacterium
AAACAAGGGACGCTATGGCGAGTTTTCTACTTACTTTTTCACGCCTCTTTTGAAGAGTACTTTTTCTTTTCAGACCATCAATGCAAGCTATCAGCAATATTGGCGAGTCAAACCCAAACATATTTTAGCTTGGCAGACCAAAGCCAGATTTACTTTTGGCGAAGTCCCTTTCTTAGATTTATCCACCCTTGGCAACGACGATATCTTGCGAGGTTATCCAAAAAACCGTTTCAGAGACCAACATTTTTTTGCCACCCAACTCGAATACCGCTTTCCCTTGTTTTGGCGTTTTGGCGGGGTTGCTTTTGGTGGGTTTGGTGATGTCTTTGGTCCGTCATCAACCTTGAGTTCGAGTAATGTGAAATATTCAATAGGTACCGGTCTGCGTTTTGTAGTAGATCCAGCAGAGCGTTTGAATATTCGCTTAGACTACGGCTATGGCCGGGAAGGTGGCTATTTTTATTTTATGGTTGGGGAGTCTTTTTAGGAGCGCTAAACATAAAATAGCTTGATTATCCACCTAAATTTCTTTAATGAAAGAGCTTGCTGCTTTGTATTCTAAAATAGATACTTTTAGCTTCATTAACCCTTTTTATGAAGAAGAAAATATTCCGCACCATTGTTATAGGTGCCGTTGTTATTGCACTTGGCGCTTGGCTTTTCAAATTACTCAACGCTCCCAAAAACACCAAGACCTTCACCCTCAATGATATTCAATTTGAGTACGCAGGTCCGTTGTTTCAAGGATCAAATCCTGCACAGTATGTAGCCAAAATCGACCTCAAAGAAATTTTAGGTTCAGATTACGAGGCAGGCATTAAAATCAAAAATGCAGTTCTAAAAAATGCAACAGTTGAGAGCATTGATCCAGCAACTTTTCAAGATATCAATGCATTGGTCGTTAGTTTCGCCTCCGACAATCCTGATCTTGCAATGCAAGAACTAGCGGTGATTAACCCCATTAAAGGCAAGCTAAAATCTGTCCAATTAAAGCCTTCAAAAGAGGCCAATGTAACCGATTATTTTGCTGAAAAACAAGTATATGTCATTCTTGACGCCTCTTTTTTGAAAGATGTCAACACGAATGTAACCCTTAAAGGATCTTTCGAATTTGAATTAAAATACTAGAAAGTATCTTCTAACGCACTCATTTATAACCTTAACTCATAAACTTACCCTCATGAAAAAGTTATCTTTTATACTTCTCTTTTCTTTTGTTGCCACCTTATTTTGGTCCTTTGCACCTAACTCTGGAGGCGATCGCTTGATCGGTGTTTGGGAGCCTAGTAATGGTAGGGCTCGTGTCAAAATTGAAAAAATTGGCGCCAAATACTATGGCAAAATTGTTTGGCTCAAAGAACCTATTGATCCGGTTACTAAAAAGCCAAAGACCGATAAAAATAATCCTGACGCAGATCTTCAAAAAGTGCCTCTCATGGGTTACCGCATGCTCAAAGATTTTACCTATAAAGGCAATGACGAATGGGCCGACGGTACAATCTATGATGCGCTCAATGGCAGCACCTATTCTTGTGTGATCAAAATGTCCAATGAAAATACGCTCAACATTCGCGGTTATATCGGTGTGTCTGCTCTAGGTAGAACAGATGTATGGAAACGTTTGGTTGTTAAAAAATAAGCAGATGTCTTTTCAATCCAAATTTATACCGGTCGCTTTATTTCTAACGACTTTAGGTTCTTTGAATAAGGTCTTGGCCCAAGTTCCTCAAAATACAGATACTACTGTTGTTGAAGAAGACTACAGCCTTTACGACAACGTCGAATATTCAGCAGAAGGTGCACGCCGTTTTTGCAGTCCCAAAATTGAAGGTCTCAGCCCGGCAAAGCTCATTAGCTTTGGCTACGATTACCAAATGGGCTACAACATATCTGCCGATACCCTGAATTCCAATCAGGTCAGCCCTGGCGGTTATATTTTGAATGCGCAAGATGCACAAGTCCTGCGCTCTCATGGTATGAGGTTGGCATTTAACATTCCGGTCATTTCCAAGACCAATTTAGTTTGGCAACTAGGAGGTAATTATTGGGAGCAACGCTATAATTTTGCCGATGAAGCTTCCTTGACCAATCCGATGCTGAAATCTTTGAGCGCATACGGACTCAAAACCGCAGGTATCAGCACTACCGTTTTCAAGCCTTTAAACGACACATATTTTATGCTCTTCCAAGGCTCTGCCGACTACAGCGGAAATTACACGCTCAAAGACATGATGCCGCTCAATTACATGAAGTATTCTGCAGCGCTCATCTTCGGAAAAAGACCCTCTGAACTCAAGCAATGGGGTGTAGGGGTGGCTCGCACTTACAGAGTGGGTGAAATCAACTATATTCCAGTTGTACTCTTTAATTCTACTGGAGTACAAAATAAATGGGGTACAGAAATGCTATTCCCGGCTCGTGTACATGTCCGAAGAACCATCAACAGTAGAAACATGTTGTTTGCAGGTTACGAGCTCGAAGGGCAGAGTTACCGAATGTGGAACACCTCAAGTGTAGATGGCTATCAAATGCGCAACGACGAACTAGAAATCCGAAGAGGAGAAATCAGATTGCGTATGGTCTATGAATTTTCTTTAAAAGAGTTCATCTGGATGTCTATTCAAGCGGGTTACAGAATCAACTATCGCTTCGATATGGACCGTCTCATCAATGGCGAAGAGAACTACCGTGCTTTTGGTCTGATCGACGACATGCCTCCTTATGTCATGATCAATAACCTCACCAATCCGCTCTACTTTAACGTGAGTATCAATTTGGTGAGTCCTTGATGGCTTACTGACGTGCGGCTTTTGCTAAAATTTCTTGAGTTGCTCCTTGGTAAATGTATATTCAGCGCTGTATAGGTATGCGCCGAAATTTAAGTCGTACCAGGGTGATCTCTCGTCGTCACCAACAAGAATTTGGATGTCTTGTGCTGGCATGTAACTTTGGGCAAGCATGAATTTCACTTCTCCTTGGTCATTGCTGCATTTATCTACCACAATCACGGCATGCCCAGGCGAACCACCTTTGATGAATACGTCGCCAATTGCCAAATCTTTGGTCAATTTACTTTTCAATTGCTTGTCTAATGATAGCGTACTTGAATAAGCAAAAACCTTCTCTAAGTAAGACCAAAGATTACTTGAAGTTGGTGTTTTCCCCGATAAATAGTTGGCATAATTGAAATTTGTACCGCTCACAAATAAAAATTCAATTTCATTATACTTTTGCTGCCCAAACAAATATTCAGCACGCAACCTCATGATTGCATCGGCACATTGGTGATTTTGATTGCCATGTAAAGGGAGGTCCACAACGGCGCAATAGGCGGAGGTATTGGGTTTTAATGTACCATCGAAATGTCTTACAGGTGTGCCATGCGGTTTCAAGGGTAAATTTTGGAGGTAGGCGCCCCAAGAATTCATTTCTGGAACAACACGTTGGTAACCTGAAGGGCATTCAAATCTGGTCCTGACGCTATTTCCATTTGTATCAACCACGGAAAAACTTCTTCCTTGTTCATCCTTTTGAAGAAGTGAACTTTTTGTCCTTTTCTTTTCGGAATTTGCGAATGAATTGCAGGAGCTAAGCGTCCAGATACACATTAAAAACACAGATAAATAAAATGCTATTTTCATATGGTAGTAAACTTATTTTTACAGAAAGTTACAGAAATATTGCCCACTTACTGCAGTTGTGCATAGGCCTGATACAGCTTCAGTTCATCCCAAGTTGCCTTGGAACCTAGTTTTTCTTTGAGGGGGCCTAAAGAGTTGCCAGTAAATCCTTCAAACATACTTTCAAGTTCACTGATGCGTTTGGGAGCAAGTACGTCGGTCAGTTGAATCTGTTCACTTCTGATCAGGTACACAAAATGGTTGTTGATAGTTTGTTTGGAAACCTGCCTTATGCTGGCAATTTCAGCCACATCTTTGCCTTGTTCGAGCAGCTCAAGGGTGAGATCATAAGTTGATTTTTTCTCTTTGGGTGCAGTTTGTTTCTTGACAGATTTTTCAAAAACGGTATCCAAGATGTCGTCGGGTTCGTCGAGAAGGGTTGGCACCTGTTTGAGTTCTTCTTTGATGGCCGCAATTTTAGCGAGTTTATATGAAGAGATTTCTGTATTCCAAATGGTCGTTTTAGAAATTTCTTTGCCTGCAGCCACCGCCTCAATAAGCAAACGCGCTTTTTTGAGCTGCATAATTGTTGCGGTCAGGAGTTCGTCTAGTTCGGCTAGTTCTTCGGAATATTGTTTGGTTTTTCTTGCACGGCTCAACTCCGCCACTTTTTTGAGATTTGTGGTCAGGACGTCGTCGAGGATCTTGAAAAAATAGTGATAGGCGGCCTGCACGCGTTCTTTTAGGAATTGTAGGTCGAAAGTAGGCGCATTTAGGATTTGGTCTAGTTGCTTGCAGAATTTTTTGGCGGGCTCCATGGTGGACTGCAGCACCTGATTTTGTAGCATAATCCAACTCTTGTTTTTGGCCTTCTCACTTTTGACGCCAACCATTTGGTAACTCGCTTCATGGCTGGCCCATTTGGAACTGAGCTCATACCAATCAAAAGCTTTCTTTACAGTCGCAATTAGGTAATGCTTGGTGCTATTGCTCAAATACGCGGCGAGTTGGTCTTCAGGTGCTCTGTTTTGACTAAATGCAACCACTTGTTGGTCATTTGAAAGCCCGTTCATACGCATGGCTTTGGTCAAAACCAAGCCGTCTAAAGAGCGCAAACGCGAAAGAGCCACATAGGCTTGCCCAGGTGCAAAAACGTCCGCGACATCTAAAACTGCTTTGTCGAAGGTCAGGCCTTGGCTTTTGTGAACGGTAATGGCCCAAGCTAATTTCAAGGGATAATGCACGAAGGTACCGAGTGTTTCTTCTTTGATTTCGCCAGTGGCTTCATTTAAGGCATACCGAATGTTGGTCCATTCGAATTTTTCCACGGTAATGGATTTTTTCTCGTCAGGAAAAAATACGGTGATTTCTTGCTCACTGAGTGTGGCAATTTTACCCATTTTACCGTTGAAATAATTTTTATCAAACGATAAATCATTCTTGACGAACATGACTTGGGCGCCAATTTTGAGTTCGAGTGTTTCCTCTAGCGGAAAAAGATGCTTGGGGTAGTCGCCGGTAATTTCGGCTTGGTAACTCACTTTCTTTTGCGGCAAAGCCAGTAAAGCCTTGGCATTCATTTCATCGGCTTTGGAATTATGGGTGGTGAGGGTAATGTAGCCCTCGTTGGTGGTTGGGTCAAAATTGGGTTGAACATATTTATTGAGGATTTCGACGTCGGCTGCGCTAATTTCGTTGTTGCGCAGGTTGTTGAGTACCTGAATAAATGCTTGATCATGCTGGCGGTAGATAGTCGAGAGTTCAATGTAGAGCGGCTGGATTTCTTGAAAAACTTACGCAAAAAAAAAGAAAATACCTTCGTAATAACTGCGCAGCACCTGCCATTCGTCTTGCTTTACTACTGGAGGGAGCTGCAGTAGATCGCCAATAAACAAGACCTGCACCCCTCCAAATGGCTCATGC
>JAIXXP010000120.1 GCA_027490665.1 Cryomorphaceae bacterium
GTTGCTCACGCAAGTGAAAGAAATTGGTTTGGTAGTTCAGTTGGTTAGAATACCTGCCTGTCACGCAGGGGGTCGCGGGTTCGAGTCCCGTCCAGACCGCAAAACGCTAACGTTAAAGATAAGTCCTATATGGCTGTAGGAAATAGAAAACCCTAAGATGTATCAATGTCTTAGGGTTTTTGCTTTTTACTTGGTTTTTATTTTATTCGTTTTTGTTGCGTTTTTGAATTTATAAAAACTCACCCGCATTTTTCCCACCCCAGCTTCCCGTAAACTTATAAGGCACAAATCTTGCGAACATTTCTTCCTTGTACCAGTTGAGTTTTCTGGTCAGCGCAACCACTTCTCTGTGTTTTGGATTTTGATATGCGTAATCCATCATTTCTTTTTGCGTTCTCCAAATACTTATTGTTGCCTGCTGAATCAAAGGCCATTCGCCAATACCAATGGACAACAGCAGTCCATCGTAGCCATCTAAACTTTGACTAACGGAACCTACCCTACTCCAAAAAGAAAATAGTTTTCGTAAACGGATACGGGCTCGCGTGAGCACAACAATGGGTTGATCAGAGTTGAGCTGTGCATTCTTCTCAAAAGGTTGCAAGCCGTCCCATGAGCCATGTGCTTCAGCAGCATGTAAGTAAGCAGTAAAGTGTTCGCTGCTGCGGTTTTTATACGCAGTGACGAAAGGATGGGATTCAAAAAATGCAGCGGCATGCTGCTCCGTTTCCCAGATACAAAAAAGGACGTAGGTTCCAAAATTTGGAATGGCACTAAAACCATTTTTAGCTCCGGATCCCAAAATTTTGAAAAAAGTGAGCCCTTCGATATTTTTTAAGTGGTTCTTACCCAGTTGCATTTGACTAAATGCCCACCATTTATTTGAAAATGAAGTTAGCCTAAAAAAGGAGCTTGTCGTTATTTGACGCACCGAAAATGATTTAAATGAGGTTATTGAACAATACTTTTCAATCGAGATAAATCATTTAAAAAAACTGATCTTACTTTGTCCTAGTGGAAAAGTAAGCATTTATTCCTGGTTAGCTATGTATTTAAAGATTGCACCTTGGTTAAATATAAACATCAAGAGAAATGTTGTAAAATCTGGCAGCTCTAGTGGAAGATAAATTCAAAACTTCAAAAGCAGGTCTTTAACAATTTCTCCTACCTTTGAAAAAACACACTTCCATGAAAGCAAAGCATTTCTTATTGCTCTTTTTATTGCTTCCCACCCTATTTTTTGCCCAATCCAAAAAAGAGGAAATCCTGGTCTTGAACGCGCGCATCGATAGCATTACGAACGTTTGTAACACCTTGAATTTGGAGATAGCGGCGCTTCAGAAAGAACAATTGAAGTTGAAGGAAGAATTTGCAGGTGAAAAGGGCTTGCTGCAAAATGAGCTGATTGAGACGCAAAAACAATTGGAAAGCATCAAGAAAACTTTTCAAGGCGAAAGGGAACTCCGTTTGCAAATAACCGAGAGAAAAAGAAGTGATTCACTCCTTTTTGTTTCTGAATTAGCAATACTTCAAGAGGCCAATAGAAAGGTGACTGACTCGCTGCGCAGTATTCAAGAAGCTCAAGCTATAGGTCAGAAAGCTAAATTATTGAATGGCACCTATTACAATTCAAAAAACCAGGTATTTACCATCAGCAATCATACTTTAGATGAAGCTTTTGACTTTACATTCAAATACGGGGTCAATGATGAATGGGGTTGCATGATAGAAAATGAAGGGACTGCCAAACGCTTGACAACCGAGTCTAATGAACCAGGTGAAGTCACTTATTACGTCGGAGAGGCTGATTATCCTTACTTAAAGTTTATTATAAGTAACGGAAATACAATTTACTTGCAAGCCGACCCAGAATTTATTGGCATGGATTGCTCAAAATTCGGGGAATCACAGGAGGAGACTTACACAAAGTTCTTGAGAAGGTAAAATCAAGTACTTGTAACCAATATCACTTTATTCCTTTATGTTATTTGAAAAAAACCAATTAATGAAGTTATCCTTACTCGTTCTACTCAGTATTGCCAGTTTTTGCGCATTTGGTCAAGAACCTTTGCGTATCAATCACCGCCAGACAAACTACCGAAGTTGCGGAACTCCTAATTTATATGCCAACACTTTTGAACTCACGAATGGTGAATACCTGGCCTATACATCATGGGTGCAACAAAACCTAGGAACAGAAGCTTACAAGGCTGCTCTTCCCGACACTTTAGTTTGGCGTTACAAATTCAGTTTAAATGAGAAATATGTCACCTATTACCTAAGACATCCGGCTTATAAAGATTATCCGATTGTAGGGCTAAGCTACCAACAAGCACTTGCTTATTGTGAATGGCTGAGTAAGCAGGCAAACGCCACGCTCAAGGACCCGCAAATTCAGCAAATCATTTTTAGACTACCCACTGAAGAAGAATGGGAAAAAGCAGCACTCGGTGGTTTACCTACAAACACACTGTATCCATGGGGAACTCATTCATTGTACATAGAAAAAGGAAAATTCAAAGGTTTCGCGCAAGCCAATGTCATGGGTACGCGCTACGCTCCCAACCGAGATACTTACACGCTATTTAATGGGCACAACTATTACGACAATTATGGAGACATCCTCTTTCCAGTAAGTACTTATAAACACAATCAATACGGTTTATGTCATATAATTGGTAATGTTGCCGAGATGGTCTCAGATCCACAAATTGCAAAGGGAGGTTCATGGCAAGACGAATTACATGAAGCAACAATTCAACACTCAGAAAAACTTGAGAAAACAACAAATTCATATGTTGGTATTCGAATTTTTGCGGAGGTTGTGGCTTATCACACCTCTACAAAATTGCCAGCTATTTCGGCCAAATCAATTGAAAATACTAGTTCATTTGTAGCTCAAAAAGACAGCGCTTTTTACATCTCTAATTTTGAAGTGAGCAATGCACTTTACAACGCCTTTTTAAGTTCACTTGAGGGTGAAAATTTAAAAAAAGCACTTCCCAAAGATTCGCTTTGGTCTCAAGAAACATCCTTATTACAATACGCGCAATACCATACCCAATTTCCGATACATCCTGTTTGTAATATTGACAAAGCTAGCATGCTGAAATTTTGTCAATGGCTCGAAAATCAATACAATAACGACCCGAAACGCGCGCATTCAAAAATCAAAATTAGCCTTCCCACTTATGAGGAATGGTATGCAGCAGCTGGAGGGCCAGAACACTTGCTATTTTCATGGAAATCTCATATTGCAACCGATAGAAACGCTACTTTCATAATGAATTTCAGCCCCTTACCAGAACATGTTTTTGTAGATCCATACTTGTACCGCAAAGACAGCGTTTATCAGCAAACTTACCGCAAAGAGATTCAAAAAGCGAGGCGCGCAGATGGTTATGAATTGACTTGCCCTGTCGATGCTTTTGATTTGACGCAAATGCTTTACAAGGATGCGCATTTAAAAAAACAGCAATTAAATGGCAATGTAGCAGAGGCCCTTCTGGACTCACCACTCGCCATTGGTGGCTCTTTTGCAAGTTTTGAGCACGAGTGTTATATCAACGACGAAATGGACTTAATGAACCCCGATAACAAGAAATTCGGTCAAGAAATATCTTTACCCTCACCACAAGTTGGATTCAGGTTTATATACCGAGTAGTTATTGAATAAAACCAGGAATAACAATGTCAAACAACGCTATACAACATTTCGAAAAAAGCTATGAGCAGTTAACACCTCAAGAGCAAGACTTGATCGACAACTGCAATTATTCCTACATTTTCTTTAAGGCCTTTAACTACAGCCAGACAGAACCAGCGCTTTATCGCAAAGAAGACTTTTATAAACAACCCCAAACAACTGACCCAAATGAATTAGCCACAATTCAAAAAGGAATTGAGCAAGTTTTAGCTTGTAAAGGCCTCTGTTCAGAAAACCCTTTTATGAATTTGGGTGTGACTGGTTTTTCACAACTCATGACGCTATTTCACTATAAATCTATCCAAAGAAAAACGACCTACCGCTTTTATATAGGTGAACAAAAGGGTGTATTGGATGCCATTACGTTTCAACATGTAGTTGACAAAAACGAACTCACGCTCTATAATTTTGTTTGCAGCTAAATGCCTTTAATTGCCCTGTTCTTTCTTTGCGAAATCGATGTCAAAAACCATGACAGCATTTCCGGAATTTGGAGTTGAATCTTTGCCTTGAGAGGTGACAATAAGCTGCTTGTTGTTCGGAGACAACGCCATGCCAACAGGAAACGCCTCTGCCCTTACTTCGTAAATTACCTTCATGTTTTCGTTGTCGATGACCACTACTTTACAGGCGTTATTGACGCAAGCAAATGTGTATTTTCCGTCGGCTGTGACATCTATCGTACGGGCTCCGGCACCTACCATAACGGTTTGCCAATTTTTATATTCTAAAATATGTTGTTCGTTGAACGCTTGCTTTAAAATATCGGCTAGTTTGGCTTTTTGAACTGCTCCAAATTTATTTGAACTCAAATAGATGTCGCCATTGTTTAGCGCAATGTGGCGTAGGTTCAGATAAGACCCTGTAATAGTGCCTTGATACTTTCTCGAAGGCAAATCAATAACAGCAATTCCGTTTCCTCCCATTTTGGCAACGAGAATATGCTTGTTGTCTTCGGTAAATACAGTACCCCGCAAACAATTACTACAGTTGTTATCGCGGTCTACGTTACCACTAAAGTTGGTATTGACTTGTTGGTCGATGATGATATGCGACACATAAGTAAAATCCATAGGGTCTTGACTTGAAATGTCAATTAGCCCCACGGTGTTGTCGCCCCAATGCGTTACGGCAATATAATTGTTGTCGGCTGAACATGCAATCATTTTTGGGAGTGGCCCAGATGGCATGACGCGTACAATTTGATCGGTTTTGGTATCGATAATAGCCACAGCCGACGGCGACTCTGCGTTCGGGTCCCAATTGCGGCGGTAATAGGTAACCCAAAGATATTTGCCGTCGTGAGACAAACAACTTTCTACAGGCTTTCCTAAAAAAGTGTTGTAGTCCTCTTTTTGCTGCTTGAATTGATACCCAAAAACAGTTGTTTCATTGTTCTTGAAAAGTGAACGATTGGCTTCATTGAACTCGTGGCGGATCTCTTTGATTTTGACCAGTGTCTTGGCATCAAAAACAGCGGTTGTGTATCCTTCCAAAGAATTGATGTAAAATTTACTGCCATCTTGCGCATAAATCGCTGACTTCGGCGAATTGATGGCCGGTTCATAGAACCAATTGGAGTCTTTTGGAAATTGGACCTTACTTTGAATAACGCGCACTAATTTCAAAGCCTCAAACTGCCCATTAGACACCACTGCTTCTTTTTTCAAGGTGTCTGACGGAACGGAAGTGTTTTTTTCAGCGACTTCATTCGCACTTTGCGAACATGAACTGAAAGTAAGGCAAAGTGTAAAGGTGAAGAGCCAAGTTATTTTATTCATTGCTTTTATTTGAATTCCCATATTTGAATTTCATCAAGTGTGGGTAATGGTGATCCACTATTAAATTGAATTTTTACTTCGTGTAAGCCAGGAAGAATTAATGGAGAACATACTTGCATAAAGTCGTTTAAGTTATTTGAGCCAGACTCGTAATGGAACTGACCAACTAACTCTCCGTCTATATATAAGTCAGGAGAAGCATCAATGTAGCTACCCGCACTTAGCACCCAACAACGAATAAAACCTTTTGTTGCGAAATCTTGCTGAAAAGCAACAAAACCTCCATTTGCCCCATTACCAGTCAGATTAGGATTATCCGCTCGAATACAAGAACCCAAAAAACCATTTTGATAAACGACCCACGGTGTATTTGTATAACCAAAGCCATTCCAATATGTATATTGAGTGCTTAAACCAAGAAGAGAAGAACAGTCAATGGTGTTTACCAATGTTTCAGGTTTTTTGTCAAGTTGCCACTGAAAGCCCTCACAAGAAAATAAGCCTAAGGTCAATGTAATCACGCAAGTATTAAAAAGAAACTTATGCATGTGTACTCAATAAATTTAATTACAAAAAAAGTTTGTCAAAATACTTATGGTTCTAAGCGAAAATATTGAGATTGATAAGGCGCAAAACTCGGTATTTGGTTTTTGACTAATTTATTCTGTTTAATGTTTTTAAATCCTCGACCTAAAACATGAAAAAAGTCATAAACATAAATTGTTGTGGCAAAGCCTAAGGAGGTTAAAAATAATTGATTGCCATTATTTGCTTGTTCATAGTATGTTTGAGCTTCTGCACCAGTTGAATTTAAATAAAGTGCATACTTTTCATTGCTGTAACTTTTCGCTAAATATGCGACGCTTCCCGCTAATAAAAATGAAATCATTCTACCCTTACCTTTTTCACCATAAGTAACACGCATTGTTCCGAACCCGGGAAGCAGCATAGAATAAATAACAGTGGCAGGCCCTGCCTTCGCCTTGTAAGA
>JAIXXP010000050.1 GCA_027490665.1 Cryomorphaceae bacterium
ATATTAAACGAAGCAGTTGTTTTACCAGCTCCATTGCATCCACCAATGATATATAGTTTTTTAATATCCACACTCAAAGGTAAGATTCTTTTGAATTGATTTAATAAGGAGGAACTTTGATTCTTTTACTTTTTTGAAATCATGATATGCTCATCAATTGAACTTTTGATATCACTCAAATCCTGACTCAACACATTCGATATTTCAGACCTTTCGCCCACACCTTTAAAGCCTCAAGTTATTGGGGCTTTTTTGTTTAAAGAAATTGCCGACCGTTATTTTTTTAGAAGTAAAACGTAGGCATAATTGTTTTTCGAATAGTATTCTGAGGGAAATCCAAATTCAAAACTTGACTGCCAAGCATAATCCCCCTGTTGACTTGAATATTGACTTGAAGTCCAATAACCTCCTTTGTATAAAGTCATATTGGTCTCAATTGTTGGAGTTTGCGAAACTATCATTTCAAATTCTTCTTTGGTAGGCAATCTCCAGTTATCTCCAACCTCTTTGACTAAGTCAAGTGCCTCATTCCAAGTCATTTTATCATCAAAATCATTGGATGCCAAATAAAAAATTTCAACATCCGTAATATTTGGGTTTTCATTTTCTACTTGAAGCCTGAAAGACCTTATTTCAATTTTTTCTTTTTCATTCGGATCATCTTCCATTGATTGATCCGAGCTGCTGCAAGAAAAGGATAGAACCAATAACAATTGAAATAAAAAAAATGCTTGCTTTTTCATATGGAATAATTTGATTTAAAAGAATTTTGAAATTCAAACGTAAAGCTAAAAATGAAACTTTAGCTGTGGAGTAAAAAGCTAAAATCAAAGCTAATTAATTTTCTTTGACTTTCAAAACGCTGCTTATTTGCCAAGTATTTACGTGCCATGGTATTAGAGATTGGGACCAAAAACTTGCAGACGCCTGGATGCATCCCTGAATGCACATTCAAGGCCTAAAAACACTCAACTCACCGTGAATTTAAAGGAGACTTGGATAGAGTTAATGATGGTTTGAATCCTCCTTCTCAACATTCCCCTTCAAAGTCCAAGAAATCAACAAATACGCAGCTAAAGCAATAAAGGCCGCAATCCAAAATGGAGTACCCAAGCCTAAATTGGAATTCGGAACGCTCGTTTTGAAATTGTAATAAAACCACATGAACAAAGGCGGCCCAATAATTTCAGCGAGGCTCATGAGGCTTGTAAAAATGCCTTGAAGTTCGCCTTGTTCGTTGCTTTGCACTTGCCCCGAAACCATGGAGCGAATTGCGGGGTCTACAATTCCTGTGAAGGCATAAGGAAGAATAATGGCGTACATCATCCAGCCTTGATCAATGAGACCCAAGCCGATTAGAACAAAAATGGAAAGAAAAAGACCGTATTTGGCCGCATTTTTTTGTCCGAGTTTCTCGACAATTTTACCTGTGAAAGCCCCCTGTACCAATCCAAAACAGACACCAACTACAGCCAGTGAGATACCAACTTCTTTGGTGGTCCAGGAGAATTTTTCCATAGAATAAAAGTTCCAGGTGGAATGGACACACATGGAGGTGAGCACCGTTAAGAAGGAAACCAAGAAAAGGTATTTCAGGTTTTCAAAACGCTTGATTTGTTGTAGCGCACCAAAAGGATTAGAGCGCTTCCATTCGAACCTGCGACGGCTTTCAGGTGGTAAAGATTCCTTGAGCACCACTAAGCCATAAATGAAATTGGCCATAGAGAAAAATGAAGCCACCAAAAACGGGGTTCTCGAACCGAAGTCAGAAAGCAAACCGCCAATGGCAGGGCCAATGACAAAACCAATGCCAAATGCGGCGCCGATCATGCCAAAATTTTGGGCGCGTTTGTCGGGGGTGGAAATATCGGCAATGTAAGCTGAAGCGGAGGTAAAACTCGCTCCAAAAATACCTGAAACGGCACGGCCAAGAACCAACCAAAATAAATCTGGCGCATAGTACATCACCATATAATCGAGGCTCATGCCGAGCACTGAAATCAAAAGAATGGGGCGACGGCCAAAACGATCACTCAGGTTGCCAATGAGCGGCGAGAACACAAATTGCATGAAGGCATAAGCCCCCATTACCCATCCAAAATACTGCGAAGCTTCTCCCAATGGCACATGGGCAGTTTCAGAAATAAGCGTTGGAAAAGATGGTATGATAATGCCCAAACCAATGGAGTCAAGGCAAATAGTAATGAGGATAAAAATTAGGGCTGATTTTGGGTTGATGACGTTCATTCTTCTTCGTTCATTTCTTCTAATAATTCCGCTGGTAGGCAACCCATGATGAATTCTTCAAATACAGGTCCTTCTTCAGAAGTTAATGCTGTTATCTGCCCATAGGTATACCCTTTTTCAATCAGTTTATCCAGGGCACAATTGCAAATTTCAGCTGCTTGATCCTTTGTGATAAATTCTTCTACTCCTTCATCAGCAAAAATGCCATCAACGCAAGTTTTAACAAAGAATGGTCTGAGTTGAGTCTGATTCAATTGCTCCGACATGACAAATGCTGAATCTATTGTGATATTTTGAGTAGAACAATCCAGCAAAGTTTTGAGGTTGTCTTCACGTAAGAGCAGTAACTGAAAAGTGTTGTTTTGAATGGCTGTTTGTAGCTCATCATAGGTCAGGTTTGGCAAAACATTTTTGGCCATGCAGGTACAATAATCTTTGAGCTTGATTTCAACGTTATTGAGATTTACGACTTCGTTCTCTGCTGCCTCCACACAGGCCTTAACGATATCTTTTTGATCACCTAGAACCTTACCATCTTTGGATTTGATGACCTGCGCATTTGTAATGCCCACACTTAAAAAGACGCAAGCTAAAAGTACTTGTGTAAAAAATTTGTTCATTTTGCTTATTTGATTTGATTGAACCCAGCGCTGCGAAAGTAGTTAAAATAGCTTTTGTCATTGGAAATCAAACCTATAAAACTTATTGCCATCGAACCTGTATAAGCCATTTTTATCGGTACCAAACCAAAGTTGTCCAGCGGCATCTTTGTAAATGGTATTGACAGCATTGCTCGGCAAGCCATCTTGGAGGCTGTATTGTTGGAATTGTTGGCCGTTGTAGGTCCAGACGCCGGCATCAACGGTACCAATCCAAATGGTTCCGTTGTTGTCCTCGGTAATGGAATAGATGCGTTTGAGCTTTGGTTCGTTGCTGAATTGCGTTAGTTGTGTACCGTCATAACGGAATAAACCCGTGCCATTGTTGCCAAACCAAATATGGCCCTTGCTGTCTGTGTATAAAGCCAAAACAGCCGGGCCAGCTAAGCCTAGCTCTTTGAACCAAGTAAAGGACGTGCCATCGTATTTGCAGACGCCTTCAGCCTGGGTACCAAACCAAATATTTCCTTGCTGGTCTTTTAAAATGCTGTACACACCAAAACGGCTCAGCGAAAACGGTGAGGTACTTTGCCCTTTTGGAGGGTCCTTTTGAAAAGACAAATACGCCATTTTTTCGGCACTGTAGTTCAAAGCCCCACCACCCGCAAAAAACCAAAGTGCAGCACTTACGCTAGCATTTTCAGACTTCATGTCTTTGATCTTCATGCCGCGGTTGGCCATGACCTTCATTTGCTGCCCGTCGTAGCGGCTTACCGTAAACGATCCCGAGCCAAACCATAGATAACCGTTTTGATCTTCTTGAATGCTGAGCACTTGGTTGTCGGCAAGGCCATTGCTAATAGAAAATTGTGTAAGGGTTTTGTTGTCGTAACGATACACCCCTGAATTATTGGTACCGAACCAGTAAACACCTTTGCTATCCTGAAAAATACTCCGGATTTGTTGGTCGAATTTCGGCTGTTGGGCTGGGCTATTGAAAATACAAGTCAAGCAAATAAGCCACAAAATAATTCCTTTCATCTGAATACTTAAAAAATTGTACCTAAGTACCTTGGTTTCGCTCATCGTTTATTTTTGATCGGATAAGAATGATCAATTTACCGTTTATTTACAACCTGTTGACCAACCAAAAGAACATCTTCTTTAATTGAATGTAGGTGTTCTTGCTTCCATTTGATATTTGCCAGGCGTGGCGTAGTGCTCAGGTCATCTTTTATCAATAAGAATTGAAGTTGGTCGATTTGAAAATTTTCTGAATCAAAAGTAAACTTAGCTACTTGGCCTTTTAGCTGCTCTATGACGAATATGGATTCAGACTTTGGCATTTGCAGCAATTTGGTTTCCACATGATACTTTGCAAACAACTGAGTGGGTTCGATGAGTTCTGCTACCTGAATTCTCTCCGCCATACGCCCATTTTTGCGCAATTCTATGCGTGCTTCTGCGTTCAGGATCAATTCTGAGCGGCCCATCTTATGGGCTATTTCTGTCCAATGCTTCACTTTAAACTTTCGGATCAGTTCAAGGTCAAATAGGAGCTCGTGCCAACCCAATCCTTTGGCATCCATATAGCGAGGTATTTCCTGCTGAATAATTGGATCTGGGCTTAGCTCCCAGACTTGTAGGGCCGTACCAAAAAGATTGATAACATAAGGAATTTTGGTTTGGCTCATTTACACACTAGTTGTGTTTGCTGGAAGGTTTGATGCATCTTTAAGTATGTTGGATCTTGTTTGCCCCTCACCTGACCAATAAAATCGATATATCCCTTCAAACGGCTTAAAAATAAGTGTTTTTGAAAAGCCTCCAACGTCGAGGCCGAAAAGTGTTTTTGTGCAGCTGCGTTTAGGCCGTTACACTTGAGGTCGTGCAGCATGGCGCGCGTTTTTTTCAAAAAGCGGCGATCGACGTTGACCTTTTCATTTACAGTGATTCCGGTAACAACTTGCCTGCGATTGGCCGCGCGCAAGCGGAACTTTTTTTCGTTGATTTGAAAGTCATGCGCAACAATTAATTTCTTGAGTTCGGCAATTGTTGTGGGTGCTATGAATTGATCG
>JAIXXP010000043.1 GCA_027490665.1 Cryomorphaceae bacterium
AATTCTCCTGCTGCTTTTCCTAAACGAATCGGTTTTCCCGCCATAATCTACTGTTGCGCTCCTTATTGGTATTAAAGTTATTCAAATTCCGCTTTCAAAATACGGAATACTTCTTCGATAGTTTCTTTTTCGAGGTCTGTACGCGACACGAGGTCGTCTACGCTGATTTCAAGCACTGATTTTGCGGTATCGCAACCAATTGCTTTGAGTTCATCGATGATCCAGCTATCGATTTCATCTGCAAATTCTTCGAGGTCGACATCTTCGATATCTACTTCGCCATCTCTGTAGACGTCGATTTCAAAGCCGCACAATTTACCTGCGAGTTTGATGTTGTTGCCTCCTTTACCAATTGCCAAAGAAACTTGGTCTGGACGAAGGAAAACTTTAACGCGTTTGTCGTCTTCAAGGATTTCCATGGAGGTAATCTTGGCTGGCGATAAGGCGCGTTGAATGAGTAATTGTTGGTTTGACGTATAGTTGATGACGTCGATATTTTCGTTGCGCAACTCGCGAACGATTCCGTGAATTCTGGAGCCTTTCATGCCGACACAAGCCCCTACTGGGTCAATGCGGTCGTCGTAGGATTCTACGGCTACTTTAGCACGCTCTCCTGGTTCGCGGACAATTTTCTTGATGGTAATGAGACCATCAAATACTTCTGGCACCTCGAGTTCAAACAAACGCTCTAGGAATTCTGGAGCGGTGCGCGAAAGGATAATGACAGGTGTGCTATTGCGCATGTCGACTTTAGCTACTACCGCACGGACAGACTCGCCTTTTTTGAAGAAATCTGAAGGGATTTGCTCCGATTTAGGCAAAATGAGTTCGTTGTTGTCGTCGTCCATGATCAGAATTTCTTTCTTCCAAACTTGGTAAACCTCGCCGGTAACAATTTCGCCAATACGCTCTTTGTATTTGTTGTATAATTGGTCTTTTTCAAGCTCCATAATACGCGAAATGAGGTTTTGACGCAAAGCCAAGACATTGCGACGTCCGAAATCGGCAAATTTGAATTCTTCTGTTACTTCTTCGCCAATCTCGAAGTCAGGCTCGATTTTGATGGCATCAGAATAAGCGATTTCTGTATTAGGGTCTTCTACTTCACCGTCGTCTACAATTTCTTTATTCAAGAAAATTTGGACATCACCTTTGTCAATATTGACAACGATATCAATATGTTCGTCGGTGTTGAACTTCTTTTTGAGCATGGCACGAAAGACGTCTTCGAGGACGTGCTGCATCGTTTGTTTGTCAATGTTTTTAAGTTCTTTAAACTCCGAAAATGAGTCAACAAGTTCCAAACTGTTCATGGGGCTTACTTAAATGAAATTACAATTTTTGCTTCTTTTATTTGATTGTAGGGTAGTTCTATAAACTCTTCTACCCAAACTTTTTTCTTTTTTGCTTCGTCTCGAACCTGCATGCGCTGCTTAAATACCAAGTTGTCGTCGGACATTTTGATGAGTTCAGCTTCAAACTGCTCTCCGCCTTCGGGCAACACTTTGAAACTGCGGCCAACATTTTTAGCAAATTGGTTGATATGACGAATGGGTTTGTCCAAACCAGCTGATGAAACATGCAACTCGAAATCAGCTTGCTCGCGATCGAGATTGTGCTCGATATTGCGAGAAACCGACATGCAATCACTTACGCTAACACCGCCTTTTAACTTGTCTAATTCGACATGTATAACGTTGGTAGGCGAAATGCGCAAATCAACAACATAAAGGCCGTTGTCTAGTTCTGCGATGCGTTCGTCTATAAGTGCTTGTATCAGCTTTTGTTCTAACATATGGTGTTGTTCATGTATCCGCAGAGATAGCTGAAAAAAAGAGGGGACTTGCGTCCCCTCGTTCCTATCATCTACAAATGTGATGCAAATATACAGATTTTAAATTAATCCACAAAATCATCGTGTATCTTTGTGGAATGTTAGTAGAAATACAAGATAAAATCGTCTCTACCCAAATCTTTGAACGGCAGTTTGTTTGCGACTTAACCGCGTGCAAAGGTGCATGCTGTATTGAAGGTAACGGGGGCGCTCCGGTTACAAAAGAAGAAGTTGACATTATCGAGGCAAGTCTGGACAAAGTGCTGCCGTATATGCGGCCAGAAGGCATAGCAGCTATACAAGCCCAGGGCGTCGTTTACGAGGATGAAGATTTTGAACCCGCCACTACCCTTGTGAACGGCAAAGAATGTGCGTTTGTCTATTTCGACCAAACCAACACCGCAAAATGCGCCATTGAAAAGGCACACAGAGAAGGCCAAATTGATTTTATCAAACCCATCTCTTGTCACCTCTACCCTATCCGCACAAAACAATTCAACGAATATACCGCTCTCAATTATGAAAAATGGGACATCTGTGAGCCCGCTTGTGCTTGCGGCGAAAAGTTGGACGTCCCAGTGTACAAATTCTTGAAAGAACCACTCATAAGAGCTTTTGGGCCTGAATTTTACAAAGAGCTGGAAATTGTTTCGCGAGAATTAGATACGGAACATTAATCTTTGCTATCAAATTATTTACATCTTCCTTTCGATGTTTAATACAACAAAAAAGGCCCGAGCATTCGGGCCTTTTTTATTGTTTAACTTGAAGACTAATGTTCTTCTTCGCCTTCTTCGAGTGGCGTAATTTGAGTAATGAAATCTACTGACGCACCAGGCTTAGAGTAGTCATAAGGCCAACGGTGAACAGTTGGTAGGTCGCCAGGCCAGTTGCCATGAATTGCTTCTACAGGAGTTGTCCACTCGAGTGTAGTTGAATTCCATGGGTTTTGTGGTGCTTTAGGGCCTCTAAAAATGCTGTAGAAGAAATTAAAGAGGAAAATCACTTGACCAAGTGCAGCAAGAATAGCAAACACGGTAATGATTTGGTTGAGGTCCATCATTAATTCAAATGAATTGTTGTCGAACTCGCTGTAAGAAGAGTAATCGTAATAACGACGTGGAGCTCCCGCCAAACCAACAAAGTGCATAGGGAAGAATACACCGTAAGCGCCAATTAGCGTTACCCAGAAATGCGCATAGCCTAAACGGGTATTCATCATGCGGCCAAACATTTTAGGGAACCAATGGTAAACGCCTGCGAACATGCCGAATACCGCTGACATACCCATTACAATATGGAAGTGAGCCACAACAAAGTAGGTATCGTGTAACATGATGTCTAACGCGGAGTCAGCTAAGATGATTCCGGTAACCCCACCTGTAATAAACGTTGATACCAAACCAATTGCAAAAAGCATAGCTGGCGTTAGAACGAGTGAACCCTTCCAAAGTGTAGTGATGTAGTTGAACACTTTTACTGCAGATGGAATGGCAATTAAGAGGGTTGTAAATACGAATACACTTCCTAAGAATGGATTCATACCGGTCACAAACATGTGGTGACCCCATACAATGAAGGATAAGAAACCGATTGCTAGGATAGAACCGATCATGGCCTTGTACCCAAAGATTGGTTTGCGTGAATTTGTAGCAATAATTTCTGAAGACAAACCTAGTGCTGGTAACAATACGATGTATACCTCAGGGTGACCCAAGAACCAGAACAAGTGTTGGTAAAGAATTGGTGAGCCTCCGTGGTTTGTGAGCATTTCACCACCAACAATGATATCAGATAGATAAAACGATGTGCCCATTAAGCGGTCCATTGTCAAAAGTAGAGCCGCTGACAAAAGAACTGGGAATGAAAGTACACCTAAGATAGCAGTTACAAAGAAAGCCCAGATTGTTAGTGGCATGCGTGTCATGGTCATGCCTTGTGTACGCAAGTTGATGATTGTTACAATGTAGTTCAAGGAACCAATCAAGGATGAAGCAATGAAGATGGTCATGGATACCAACCAAAGTGTCATACCTAAACCAGAACCTGAAACAGCTTGTGGCAAGGCAGAAAGTGGAGGATAAACTGTCCATCCAGCCATTGCAGGACCCGACTCAACAAACAAGGAGATCAACATAATGATTGATGACAGCGCAAACATCCAATATGAAAGCATATTGAGGAAGCCTGAAGCCATGTCGCGAGCTCCTAATTGTAATGGAATTAAAATGTTAGAGAATGTACCTGACAAACCACCTGTTAGCAAGAAGAATACCATTATGGTTCCGTGGATCGTAACAAGTCCAAGATACATATCCTCCTTTAAAACACCATTTGGAGCCCATTTTTCACCTAAAAAGAATGAAAGGAAGTCTGAACTTTCACCTGGCCAAGCCAACTGAATTCTAAAAAGGATAGACAACATCATTGCAACAAGACCCATGAAGACAGCAGTCATTAAGAACTGCTTACCAATCATTTTGTGATCTTGCGAAAAGATGTATTTAGAGATAAAATGCTCCTCATGATGGTGGTGATCCTCATGATGTCCGTGTGCGTGTGCGTCGTGTGAAGCCATTACTTATTTTTTTATCGTTTCTAAAAATTAATTCATTGTTACTGCTGTGGTATCAGCCGGCGCCGCTGGGGCTGGAGCTGCCGCTACAGGAAAGTATTGATCTTTGAAAGTAGCTTTCTTCTTGCCGTCCATCCATTTTTTGTATGCCGACTTATCAAGAACCACTACAATCATTTTCATTTTATAGTGTGCGCCACCACAAATTTTATTACACATCAAGATATAATTGAAATTCTCATCGTTTTTCTCACGACGCATTTCTTTTGTTGTCATGTTTGGTGTAAACTTCATGCGGGTTGCCATACCAGGAACTGTGTTCATTTGAGCACGGAAATGCGGAAAATAAGCTGAGTGAATGACATCCTTTGCACGCAAAGCGATTTCATACTCTTGACCTTTACACAAATAAAGCGTATCTTTTTGAATGATGTCGTCCCAAGCACTTGCATCCAATTTTGGATTGTGGTGTTGCTTCATTTGGGTAAGAAAACGATAGAGTCTTTCTTTTCTTGAAAGGTCCATTTTCAATACATTCAAAGTAGAGTCGCTAAAAATGGTATCACGGTTGTTCAACAACTTTTGAAGACTGCGGATACCTGTTGAACTGTTGAACATGTTGTTCAAGGCTGAATCGATGGTATTCGATGTCAATAAAGCCAATTCGTTGTTGTCGAGTGTTAGTTTGTAGTCGTAAAGACCCAAGGTGTTGTCTGCGCCAGCATAACGTGCTGTCCAGTCAAATTGCTTTGAAAACAATTCGATTTTCTCAGCTTCTGGTTTTGACGGGCCTGAAAGGTGACCCCATGTTTGAAGACCAAGGATGATGATGACTGCTAATACTACAGCTGGTACGATTGTCCAGATGAGCTCAAGTTTATTATTGTGCGGGTAATAATAAGCAGGAACTCCTGGCTTCTTCACATACTTCCAAGTAAAATAGAACAAAAGGAAATTTGTGAAAAAGAATATTGCAATAATGATGACGAAATTCAAGTTTAACAACCAGTCCATTTCAACACCTTCATCTGATGCAGCTGTACCGCGTCCAGTCCAGCCATAGGCTTGCGTCAAATAAATAAAGAAGCCAAAAAGAAGGAACATAAAAATGAACATCATGCGGCCGTTCAGGTTGTTGTCACGGCTAGAGATTTCGTGTTCTCCAGTCTTGCGCAACTTGGCTGAGATTTCATAGATACGCACCAATTGAGCAATAGCAATTGCGCCTAATACAATGACGAGTAAAATGATTAATTTATTTTCCATGACTTTTTATATTGTCTTCAAATTAAATTTCGTGATGGTTACTTTCGTCCAAGAATGGGTGATTCACAGGAGTAAGTGGTGCTTTTGTGAGGTTGCGAAGTACTACAAAAATGAAAAGACCTGCCATTAACAAAGCCATTCCGATTTCCAACGCACCAATTTTAGCATTGGCACCTAAAGCGCCTGCAGAAACCATAATGTAAACATCTAGCCAGTGACCAATCAAGATCATGAGACCAACAAACATGAGGATACCTGCGTTACGCTTTGCATCGCGAGACATAAGGATCAACATAGGGAAAGCAAAGTTGATGATGAACATTCCGAAATAGAGAAACTTAAATTCTGCAATGCGAAGTTGAAAGTAAACTACCTCTTCACCAATGTTGGCATACCAAATAAGCATGAACTGTGAGAACCACATATATGACCAAAGGAAAGAGGTAGCAAAAGTCCATTTACCGAGGTCGTGGATATGAGAATCGTTGACATTTGGAAGGTAACCAAGGGTCTTGAGGTAAAGTGTAGTAAGTACCAATACCACCATTGTAGAACACCACATACCAGCAAAGGTATACCAGCCAAAGAGTGTAGAAAACCAGTGCACATCGATAGACATGATCCAGTCCCATGCAGAAGTAGAACTAAAAACCGCAAAGAAAATGAGGAAGTGCGCACCTCTTCTGTAGTTTTTAAAGTGGATTTCTGTACCCCCTACTTTATCTTCTTCAAGGGAGCGATTTCTGAAACCGCGGTAGAATAAGTAGTAAGTTGTAAAATAGACGAGTGTTCTGATCCAAAAGAAAATTGGATTGAGGTAGGCAGCTTTGTGACGCACGACTTCATCATGTGCTTTCACTTCTGGGTCCATCCAAGAATAGATGTGTGCGCCATCCATGTAAGTAATGACCAATAATACCACGCCAAGTACAATCATGCCGACAGGTAAGAAACCGGCAACTGCTTCAATAACGCGTTTTACTGCTGCGTACCAACCTGTTTCAGTTGCATATTTGAGGGATAGGAAGAAAAGAGCTCCCAAGCCCAAAGCAAAAAAGAAGAAACCGCTAATAAGGCCAGAAGCCAAGAAACGAGTCCAAAAATGGTGGTCAGCTTGCGTTAAGGCAACACCGATAATTGTAAGGAGCGCACCAAAGCCCATCAGGCCAAATGCTACGTTTTTCGCTTTTTTGGTGATTTGAAATTCCATTGCTCTTTTTGATTAATTCGCGTTTGTGGTGTCTGAAACAGCGCCTACAACAGCAGCACCTGTAGCATCAAATTTGCCGTAGTTTGCATCTTGTAGTCGACGGATATAATGAACGATAGTCCAGATTTCTTTCTTATTCAAAATTGAACCATGTGAACCCATCATACCTTTACCGTAGTAAATTGAGTAAAACATTTGACCTTCAGTAGCTGCAAGACCAACGTAGTTAGGCACACCAGAGTAGGCACCGGATACAACCATTGGACCATTACCGTCACCTTTTTCTCCGTGACAATGCTGGCACATTGCTGTAAAGAGTTCTTTACCTTTTGTGATGACTACCTCTGCATTTGTTGCATTTAACAACAATGGATTTTTATCTCCAACTGCAAGTGTGTATTCGTCAGCACTAGAGTAATCCCAACCGAATAAGCCATGCGTTTCGCGGAAAGCTACATTTGGTTTGCGGAAATAAGGCAACATTAACTTGACCTCAGAAGAATCAGTTCCATAAAAAGGAATGGTATTGCGAGGTGGCGTCATTGCAGACAAATTACCTTTCTTTGATTCGTCAATACGGCCACGAACTTCGCCGTAATCAACGTAAGTTTCGATGCCAGGAGTGCGGTACATGTCTGGCGCATATTCTAATCCTGGGCTGTCTGCATTAGACACGCAGGAGTTCAAGAGCAATGACATTGTCAAGGCTGCACCACTAAATGCTGTGTAAACGATTTTTTTCATGTGGCCCTGTACTTATTTAATTTCTTTTTTATCCAATTCGAGGTAACCGATTTCTTGCAACATGCCGTCGAGCTCTGCTTCAGTTACTTTATGGTTCTCGCTAAGGCGAATTTCCATTACAAATTTGTCATCTGTAGTGCGTGGGTCAGGGTTTTGAGCTGGCATACCTGGCAAGGTTTTGTTGCGCAGTAAATAAGTAATTGCCATTCCGTGAGCTGCACACATTACAGTAAATTCAAATGTGATCGGAACAAAAGCTAGCATGTTCTCTAAATAAGAGAAGTTAGGCTTACCACCAATGTTCATTGGCCAGTCTACTATCATGAAATAGCGCATTCCGACGGTTGCAAGTGTTAAACCAGTTAGGCCATAAAGGAAGGCCATGATGCCCAAACGTGTGTTTTTCACTCCGATAATTGGATCAATTCCGTGAATTGGGAACGGAGAGAATACTTCTGAAATCTTCACTCCTTTTGCGACGAGCTGCTTAGCGCTGTTTTTGAGCACTTCATCGTCATCATACATTACGTATAGAACTTTATCTGACATAGCCTTTGCTTAATGATGTTTGTGATAATCTGGTGACTCTTTGTAAGACTGACCAGAGCCTTTCAAAATAGTTTTGACTTCGTTGAGTGCAAGAACTGGGAAGTAGCGTGCAAACAATAAGAAGAAAACAAAGAATAAACCAATTGTACCGATGTAAACTGCGATATCGATATGACTAGGGAAGTGCATACTCCATGCAGCCGGAATGTAATCGCGGTGGATGGAAGTAACGATGATCACGTAACGCTCAAACCACATACCGATGTTTACTACGATAGAAATAAAGAATGTGAAAAGCAAGCTACGACGTAAACTACGGATCCACATTAACTGTGGCGAAATCACGTTGCAAGTCATCATGGACCAGTATGCCCACCAGTAAGGACCAGTAGCACGGTTGATAAACGCGTATGATTCGTATTCTACACCAGAGTACCAAGAGATGAAAAGCTCAGTGATGTAAGCCGTTCCGACAATTGATCCTGTTACCATGATCACGATATTCATGTACTCTACGTGCTTGGTATGGATGTAAGCTTCTAAGCCCATTGCCTTGCGCATGATCAAAAGAAGTGTTTGTACCATGGCAAAACCAGAGAATACCGCACCAGCAACGAAGTATGGTGGGAAAATGGTGGTGTGCCAACCTGGAATTACAGAAGTAGCAAAGTCAAAGGATACAATGGAGTGAACTGAGAATACGAGTGGTGTAGCCAAACCAGCTAAGACCAATGAAACGAGTTCAAAACGATTCCAGTGTTTTGCACGTCCAGACCATCCAAAAGAGAGGATGCCGTACATCTTTCTTGCGAGCGGCTTTTTAGCGCGGTCACGAATGGTAGCGAAGTCAGGGATGAGTCCGATATACCAAAACACAAGCGAAACAGACAAATAGGTAGAAATCGCGAAAACGTCCCAAAGAAGTGGTGAATTGAAGTTCACCCACAAAGAACCGAATTGGTTAGGAATAGGCATAACCCAATAACCAACCCACAAACGACCCATGTGAATGAGTGGAAACGTACCCGCCATGAATACCGCAAAGATGGTCATGGCTTCAGCTGAACGGTTGATCGCCATGCGCCATTTTTGACGGAAAAGGAGTAGTACCGCCGAAATGAGTGTACCGGCGTGACCGATACCAACCCACCATACGAAGTTGGTGATATCCCATGCCCAACCAATAGTTTTGTTTAGACCCCAAACACCGATACCGGTTCCGAGTAGGTACAAGATGCTTCCTACACCGTAAAGACCAATTACTAGGGCTATTCCGAAGAGAATATACCACATTTTAGGTGCTTTGTCCTCAATCGGACGACAAACATCTTCTGTTACGTCATGATAGGTTTTGTGACCTAAAATGAGGGGCTCTCTGATTGCTGCTTCCTTTTGCATTGCAGTAGTTTAATTGATAATGATTAATGATGAGCTTGATCAGCTACTTGAATATGATTGAGCAAGGAGTTGTCTTCGTTGCGCACTTTCACTTGATACCATACATTTGGTTTCACGCCAACTTCTTCGAGTGCTTGGTAGGCACGAATACCTTCAGACTTCTCGCGAATCATGGATTTGAGGTCGTTCCAGTCGCCAACAACGATTGCATCTGTAGGGCAAGCATCAGAACATGCTGTTGCAAACTCACCATCGGCAATTGTACGGGCTTCTTTCTTAGCAACCAATTTGGTAGCTTGAATGCGTTGTACACAAAGTGAACATTTTTCCATGACACCACGCGTACGAACAGTAACGTCTGGATTGAGCACCATACGGCCGAGGTCGTCTTGTGCTGGGTTTACTTCTGTAAACTTCTTGTATGAAGGGTAGTTGAACCAGTTGAAACGACGTACTTTGTAAGGACAGTTGTTTGCGCAGTAACGCGTACCGATACAACGGTTGTAGGCCATTTGATTTAGACCTTCATTAGAGTGTGTAGTAGCTGCAACCGGACATACAGTTTCGCATGGAGCGTGGTTACAGTGGTGACACATTAATGGCATGTGAACAACTGCAGGGTTTAAAGCTGCAATTTCTGCGTTGTCGTAGCTGAATGTCTCTTTGTCTTTTTTAGTACCGATTGCTGCTTCTTCGTCAGATGCAAAGTAGCGGTCAATGCGCAACCAGTGCATTTCGCGACCACGACGTACTTCGTCTTTACCGACAACAGGTACGTTGTTTTCTGACTGACATGCGATAAGACATGAGCCACAGCCAATACAAGAAGAAAGATCAATGGAGATACCCCAACGGTGACCTATTTTTTCTACAGGGTGTGCTGCCCATAAATCGAACTCAGAAATTGGAGCCTCGACGTGGTTGCCGTGCTTGTCTAATTTCTGCAATTTATGACCTTCATTGAAGGCGTCTTTTTCGTTGTTCTTAAAGATAGAAAGGGTTGTTTCGCGCACAATTGAGTGGCGACCCATCACGGTGTGGTGAATTTGGGTTGCGGCAATTGGGTAAGTGCCTTCAGCAGCAGATACTTTGGCAGCGCCACTGTAAAGGAATGTAGCGCCTGTGGCAACCATTCCAAATACATTTGCACCAATTGGTGTGAGCTTACCATCTTCTGTTTTAGCGTGTCCGCCGTATTCTTTGGTTTGAAATGCAGCTTTACCAATGTTCTCTCCATTTGCACCACGGCCGTAACCTAAAGCAATACCAATTGTTTTTGGTGCTTGGCCTGGTAATGGATAAACTGGAAGAGTTACTGATTTACCATTAACTGAAACTGTAGCTAAATTGAGACCATGTTCTTGATCGTAGGTAGTGGCATATTTGCCTTCCATTTCGACTGGGTTCATGGTAATGTAGTTGTCCCAGGTTACTTTAGTAATTGGGTCTGGCATTTCTTGCAACCATGGGTTGTTTGCGAAATCACCGTTGCCAATTGCTGCTTTTTGATAGAAAACAACCTCTGTGTCTGAAGACTTAGGAAGTTCTTTAAGCGCCGCAGCAGTGTAAGCTAATGTAGAAGGGATTGTTGCGACAGCTGTGCAGCTGTTGTGTGTAAGGTAGTTGAAATCACCTGTTGGGTTCATGGCCATAAAAGTGCCTCTGATGTAGTCGTAAGCAACAGCGGAGTCTTGACCGCCACGCGTTGCGCTACCATTCCAAACCAAAAGTGATTCTAAAGCACTTGCTGTATTGTGCAAAGGACGAATAGTTGGTTGTCCAACTGCATATTCGTTTGACTTCGCCATGTGATCTGTCCAATTTTCTAATTGGTGGTGATCAGGACATACATAAGTACAGTTGCTTGCCGTTTCGTCCTCGAAAGAAGAAATAGCAACCGTTGTAATTGATTTCAATCCTTTAGCAAATGCAGCGCCATTAGGCATGCTGTATACCGGATTGACGCCCATCATGATGAGTACCTCAGGGCCTTTACCAGCAGCAACTTCTGCAGCTAACTTAAGTGCTTTGTCGTCTTGTGACTGATGTAGGTTAATGGTATTGTTCAGATCAATTGTTGAACCATAAGCACCCAACATGTTATTGAGTTGGTTTGCTAATTGCTGAACACCAATGTTATTAGAGCCAGCAACAACAATAGATTCTTTTTTAGACTTTTTAAGTGCAGCCACAGCTTTGTCGGCTGCTGCTTTCCATGAACCAGCATTTACTGTTGTACCAGGATTACCGCCTAAAGCTTTAATGATGTAAGCAAGTACTGCAGCTTCTTCAGATGGTTTGATCATGCCACGCACATCGGCATTGGAACCTGTAACTGAAAGAATAGATTCAAATTGGAAGTGTTTAGACATCCAATCTGCTTCTGGGTTGCGTCCCATACCGTACTGAACAGCAAACTCTGTAGGCAATAACCAAGTGCTTAAGAAATCGGCAGCGACACTAACAATTGTTTTTGCTTTGGAGAAATCGTAACTAGGAATGATGCGTGCTCCAAAGTTGAGCAAGTTAGCCTCACGCATACCAGCGTAAGAAATGGCGTCATATTGAATATGTTCAAACTTCGAACCGCCTTCACCATTCAACTTTGTTGCCATTTCTGAGATAGCACGTTGAATAGATGGTGAAATAACTGTATTTGAAAGTAGGGTTACTTTTTTAGCGGAAGCAATTGCTTTTGAAATACTTGCATCTACAGAAGACCAAGTTGCTTTTTCGCCGTTTGCTAACGGATTAGCCAAGCGTGCCGAATCATAAAGACCAAGTACAGAAGCAATGATTTGTGGATTGGTTCCGCCTTTGGTAAAGCCGAAGTCTTTGTTTCCTTTGATGAAAATTGGACGACCTTCGCGCGTCTTGACCATGATGCTCGCGTACGAAGCACCATCGTAATATGTGCTTGCATACCAAGTTGGCATACCAGGCGTAACGTTCTCAGGCTTTACTGCGTAGGGAACAACTTTGGTGACCGGAGCCTCACAAGCTGCAAGTGTAGCTGCAGCAACAGAGAAACCTAAGAATTTCAAGAAGTCGCGACGCGCAGTAGAAGACTCAGCGAGGTTTTCATCGGCTAAGAAGTCTTCAACTGTTTGTTGGTTTGGAAATTCTTGATCTTTGTTCTTGATGAACTCAGGAGTTTGCTTGAGTTCGTCAATACCTTTCCAATATTTTTTTGACATTTCCATGGTCTTATTTCGACAAGTATGG
>JAIXXP010000042.1 GCA_027490665.1 Cryomorphaceae bacterium
AAATAGGTCCGGTTCAAAACGAAGACTGGGAGCTCATGAAAACAGCTTACTGGGAGGCAGTCAGAAGCATTTACGACAAAATCAACGAGCACTACGAAGCACAAAGACAGGTCTTAAGAGCAAACATCGATGCCAAGAAAAAACTTGTTGCCGATTTAGCTGCCCGAATGGAAGACAGCGCCAACTGGAACAACTTTAAACATTGGGAAGCCCAAACTGCTTTTGTACTCGAACTTCAGGCCCAATGGAAAACCATTGGTTCCGGAAGTCGCAAAGACAATGAAGCCGTTTATCAATCTTTTAGAGCGCTTTGCGATGCATTTTTTGCTGCAAAAAAGAACTTCTCGAAAGAAATAGATGCAGCTAGTCAAGAAATCGTAACCAAGAAAAAAGCGCTCATCGAAAAAGCACAGGCCTTTGGAAGCTCAACCGATTGGAAAAACACCGCAGACCAACTCAAAAAATTACAGCGTCAATGGCAAGAAATTGGCTCCGCCGGTCAGCGTTATGAAAATAAACTTTGGAAAGAGTTCAGAGCAGCTTGCAATGCTTTCTTTGATGCGCGTCAAACGCACTTTGAAGGTCAAGAAGCAGAAAACACTCAAAACTTAACGGCTAAGCTTGCCCTTATTGAAGCACTCAATAGTTTTGAGCTCCCGGCCGACAAACAAGCGGCATTGGCTCAATTGCGCGATTTTCAGCAACAATTTAACGCAATTGGTCCGGTAGGCATCAAAGAGAAACAAAATGTCTATACAGCGTTTAAAACGCGCATGGACGACCTCTACAAAGACCTCAAACTAGAAGGTCAAGAGAAAGAGCGCGTTTTCTTTCAAGCTAAATTAGAAGGTCTACTTGCATCGCCAGACAAACAACGCTTGTTACAAGCTGAACGTCAAGAAATCCGCAAACAAATAGACTTCTTACAAAAAGATATTTTTACACTAGAAAACAACCTTGGCTTCTTCGCGCGTTCAAAAGGTGCCGACCAACTTCGCCTCGATGTTCAAAAGAAAGTAGATGCCGCACAAGAAAAAATCCAAGGCCTGAAGGCTAGGCTCAAACTCATTCCGAATGAATAGTTTCATCAATTTGATCTTGTTGGTGGTCAGTTTGCCAACACTTTTACTTTCTGTTTTTGTTGGTTTTGACCTCCCCATCGATGTGCTGCATACCACTGGTAAACGCTTGCCTTTTCGAACGGAAGTGTACCTTGTTTTAGCCCTTGTACTCCTGATCATCGGCTTGCGCCGTAGTATTCGGCGCTGGATGGGAGTTGGTATGGTCAAGCAACACGCTAAATTTGTTTGGAACCAACCAATAAGCTTGGAGCGCAAACGCCGCGTATTTGTTTATAATAGCTTAGAGGCACTAGTGTTTTTAAGTCTGTTCGTCGCGCATCTGTTTTTAAGTGAGGCCGCTATTTTTGTCTCCTTGACCTACTTGATTCTAGCACTTGACGCCATCTTATTTCTTGTTGTCAACGCAAAGCATTTTCGCGTTGGCTTGAGTTCAAAGGCCATTCTAGTTGCCGACCGAGAAGTCATCCTCATTTACCTCAATGGCCTTCGTAAAGTATCGGTAAGTCAGCAAACCATCTATTTTGATTACATCGAAGAATTGCAACTTTCTTTTCCGTTAGATTGCATTGAGCCGAGTCAAAAGGCCGCTTTTTTTGAAGCGTTGGAAGGTCAAATCGACCGTGACCGCGTTCTATTTCAGCACACAAAGTAGTTTTTGTACATTCGTACAATGTCAAGCAATTATCCGAAGCGCATACTCATCGTCCGATTTAGCTCAATAGGCGACATCGTGCTTACCTTTCCTGTTGTTGCGGCCATCAAATCGCTCTTTCCTAATTGTAAGATACATTACGTCACCAAAAAAAACTTTAAGGTCTTATTAGAGGCCTGTCCAGCAATTGACGAAGTTTTTATATTGGAAGATTCTCTTCACGCTTTGCGCCGCAAAATCAATTTCGCTCAGTACGATGCCATTCTTGATTTGCACAATAATTTACGAACCCGCTTGCTCTTTGGTTTTCATTTGAAACGCATTTTTCGTTTTCCAAAAAATAACCTGGAAAAGTGGTTGCTGACTACCTTTAAAATTTCCCCAAAGAGGCGAAAGCATGTGGTAGAACGATATTTGAGCACCTTGTCTGACCTCGTTTCCGACTGGCCAATAGTTAGCGCTACCCATCAATATTCAATTCCACCCGGAGCACAGTTTGACATTCAAGCACGTTATCATTTAGTGCCAAAATCCTATGTAGCCATTGCTATTGGCGCACAATTTGCCACTAAAAGATTGCCAACGGATATGCTCATTGATCTCATTAAAAAAATAGATGGTCCGGTGTTGCTATTAGGAGGAAAAGAAGATCAAGCTGCCTCAAGTGCTATATTGGACGCGTGTCAAGGACAGCAATTAGTATCTGCAGTTGGCCTCACAAATATCCACGAATCTGCTTGGTTGGTAAAGAACGCAAGAATCCTGCTTACTCACGACACCGGGCTCATGCACATAGGTGCAAGTTTCGACGTTCCTTTACATGTTATTTGGGGCAATACAATTAGAGATTTTGGGATGTATCCATATCGCATAGATCAAGAAGAAGTTTATCAGTATGAAGTAACAGGCTTGTCTTGCAGGCCTTGTTCAAAAATAGGTCATCAGAGCTGCCCCAAAGGTCATTTTGCGTGTATGCGCAAGCAAGATTTAAACAAAATTGCATTGGCAGTCAATACTTTGACTCCTAATCTTCAATAAAAAGCTTTTTAAGTTCTGTTGCTTCCGACGCTTTCATTTTACCTGCTAAGATAAGTGCCAATTGTTTGCGGCGTAATGCGCCTTCGTAGCGCATTTTTTCTTCGTCAGTTTCAGGAATCAATTCCGGAACTTGAATGGGGTTGCCATTTTGGTCGACAGCAACAAAAGTATAAATGGCCTCATTGCATTTTTCGCGTTGGCCTGTAACGGCATCTTCTACAAAAACATCTAGAAAGACTTCCATTGAAGAATTAAATGCGCGCGAAACTTTTGCTTCGAGTGTCACAATAGAAGCATGATTGATTGGCTTTTGAAAGGAAACGTTGTTAACCGAAGCTGTAACCACAACGCGTTTGGAGTGGCGGTGTGCTGAAACACTTGCAATGACGTCCATCCAAGCAAGGAGTTGTCCCCCAAAAAGGTTGCCGAGTGTATTGGTGTCGTTGGGCAATACAATTTTGGTTGTAATGGCAAGAGTATCGGATGCTTTATTTGCTTTCATAGAACAAAGTTAATCAATCCATGTTATCGATATTATTTACAAAGAGAATATTAAAATTTGTAGGACTTATTGTATTTTTACCACAAACTATCATGCTCTATTCGAATCAACTATGAAACGACAAACCTTTTTAGCCCTTCTTTTCGGCAGTCTTGCTTTTACTTCTACAGTTTTTGCCCAAAAGCCACAAAGGGTGCTTGATCCTCAAAACATGCGTGAGGGTGAAAATATCGAATATTGTGTCACGCATAAGAAACACGCTGCGCTTCTTCAGAATCCGGACTATGTAAAGGGCTTGGCTATTGCTGAAGCAGAATACAACGAGGTCGCAAAGAAAGGCGATGCTCAAAAAGGTACTATCTATACTATTCCGGTGGTTTTCCACGTACTACACATCAATGGTGTTGAGAATATTTCTGACGATCAAATTCTCAACGCGCTAGCCATTCTCAACCGTGACTACCGCAAGCAAAATGCCGATACAGCAAATGTGCATCCTGACTTTCAAGGTATGCCTGCTGATATCGAAGTTGAATTTAGACTGGCAACCATAGCTCCAAATGGTCAGTGTTTTAATGGTATTACGCGTACTTTTTCTCCATTGAGTTATGATGGCTCAGATGGCGGTAACCAAGTAGATGCAATTGTTGCAGGCAATAATGTTTACAATGGCCAATGGCCTGGCAACAAATACCTCAATATTTTTGTGTGTGGAGAAATCGGTGGCGCAGCTGGCTACACCTATAAGCCAAGCAATTGGGGTGCAACAAGTATGCAAAATGGCATCTGGATTTTACATGATTACGTAGGTGCAATCGGAACCGGTTCGGTTGGAGCAAGCCGTGCACTTACTCATGAAGTAGGGCATTGGCTCAACCTAGATCATACTTGGGGCGGCAACAACAACCCAGGAAACACTACAAGTTGCTCCACCGACGACAACGTACAAGATACACCAAATTGCATTGGCGTTACTGCTTGTTTGCTCAATTCAAATACCTGTGACTCCGACAACAACTATTGGGGCTTCAATATCCGCGACAACGTTGAAAACTACATGGACTACTCTTATTGTTCCAAAATGTATACCGAAGGTCAGCGTACCCGTATGCGCGCTGCACTTCAAGTCTCAAGTACCGGACGCGCCAATGTTATTTCAGCGTCTAACTTGGCAGCTGTTGGTGCCGCTGGAGTACCTTATTTATGTAAAGCTGACTTCGGCGCCGACAAAACCACAGTTTGTGCAGGCAACGAAATTCAATTCTCAGATCAGTCCTATAATGCTGTTACAGGCTGGAGCTGGGTCATTACGCCTGCAACTGGTTGGTCTTTTGCAAGCGGTTCATCGGCAAGTTCTGAAAATCCGAAAGTGATATTTAATACGGCCGGAATGTACAATGTTCAGTTAACCGCAACCGACGGAACAAACAGCGACTCAGAAGATAAAGTAGGCTTTATCACGGTCTTAGGAACGCCATTATCTTTACCATACTGGGAGGGCTTCGAAGATTACACAACATTAAGTAACATTCCTAACTGGAGTATTTACAATGCCCCGGTAAACAATACATTTACTTTAGAGTCTAATTTTGGTCATTCTGGCACCAAGTGTGCACGCCTCAATAACTTTGGTCAGGCTGCTTCAAACATCGATGAACTTACCTCAACAAACATCGATCTTTCTGGAATTGACCAAACTACTGGTTCGGTTACCCTTTCTTTCCGTTATGCTTACCGCAAGCGCACTTCATCTGATTACGAATTCCTCAAAGTATTCATCACAGGAAATTGCGGCGAAAACTGGGCGCAAAGAAAAACTTTAGGAGGCAATCAACTTTCTAATCAAGTTTCATCCTCATCTTGGGCACCAACGAGCCAAGCCGATTGGGTTACTATTCACATGACCAACGTGACCAACAATTATTTCACAGATAATTTCCGCATGCGTTTCAAGTTTGAAGGCGAGGGCGGAAACAATTTCTTCCTTGACGACATCAACCTATACAGTGGTAACCCATCTAATGAACTTGTGGTAGGACTTTCTCAAAATGAATTTGCTGATCTCAGTGTGTTCCCGAACCCTACGGATGGCGATCTATATTTGCAATTCACATCTTCAACAGGTGGCGCGGCACAACTTCACATTACTGACCTCAGTGGAAAAATCATTTCAAACTATCCATTACAACTGCAGCCAGGCACCAATTTGGTCATCACAGAAACCAATCAGTTAGCGGGTGGCAGCTATTTACTAACGCTCGTTGTCAATGGTGTTCAAACTACAAGAACTTTTGTTGTAAGATAACTCAAGTCAAAGCAATGCCGGTTCAGTCGGCAAGTGATTTAAAATAATCAAATAGGAGTTTTGCTTTGGCGGCTCCTATTTTTTTTGCAACCAACTCTGGGTCTGCAACCTGCATTTTTGAAAGCGTCTTGAACTCATGGTAGAGCATTTCTATGGTTTTTGGCCCTAAACCTTTTACTTCATCTAGTTCCGAACCGATGGCATTTTTACTGCGTCTATTTCTGTGATGGCTCAAACCAAAACGGTGGGCTTCGTCGCGGAGTTGTTGCACTAATTTCAGTGCCAAAGATCTTCTGCTCAGAATAAGCGATTTTGAAAAGCCCGGCTTATACAATTCCTCTAGTCTTTTTGCAAGTCCGACAAGTTTCAGCTCTTTTTGCAGCCCAATTTCTTCGATGGCTTCCAGCGCTGCGCCAAGTTGTCCTTTTCCACCATCTATAATCACTAAGTCGGGTAATGGCGAGCCTTCAGCCTTTAGGCGGCTGTAACGCCTGCCAACAGCTTCTTTCATTGTACTGAAGTCATCGGGCCCAACAACACTTTTGACATTAAAGTGACGGTAGTCGGCCTTACTCGGCACACCGTTTTTGAAAACCACGCAAGCCGAAACAGGATTGGTGCCCTGAAGGTTCGAGTTGTCAAAGCATTCGATGTGTAGGGGCGCTTTAGCAAGTGCTAGAGCACTTTGAAGTTCAAGTACGGCTTGCATTGGCGCATTTTGCACCGCTGTACTTTTGTTCATTTCAGCTTTTTTGACTTGTAATTGCGCGTGCCTTACGTTGTTCATAGCCATTTCAAGCAAATGCTTTTTCTCTCCAATTTTCGGAAATACTGCTTTGGAATGAGCCAGCAAAAGGGGTGTTTCAATCCCAACGACAATCTCTTTTGCCTGACTCTCGAAATGAGCGCTGAGTTGAGGAATGAGCTGCATGTATAAATTTTCAAGCGGCGCATTCAAAGGATCAGAAACCTTAGAAGTATAGGCATGTACAATACTTCCTTCGCTGATCACCATAAAACTCATCCAAGCGTCATCTTGTGTTTTTTCGACGTAGCATACATCAAAGTTTTGGGTATGATCAGATACCACCATTGATTTTGCTTGGTATTTTCCGAGTGCTTCGATGAGTTGCTTACAATATTGAGCTGCTTCATAAGCATGAATTGCGGCATGTGCTTGCATGTCTTTTTTTAACTGCTGGATGAGCGAGTAGTTTTTGCCTTCAAGCAAAAGCCTAACCGTTTGCAGCGTTTGCTCATATTGCGTGCTTGTTTGGTGGCTTTGGCAAGGACCTGCACATTTTCCTATATGGTACTCTAGACAAACTTTGTATTTCTGTTGCTCGATCTTCTCTGGACGCAAGTCTAGTGCGCAGGTCCGGAGCTGAAACAATTCGCGAATGAGGTCAAGCAATTGGTGCATCTGCTTGACGTTAGGGTAGGGGCCGTAATAAGTCGAGCCATCGTTGAATTTACGCCGGGTTGGGAATACCCTCGGAAACGCTTCGTTTTTAATGACAATCCATGGGTAAGTTTTGTCGTCTTTTAGCAATACATTGTAGCGCGGACGGTAGCTCTTGATGAGGTTGTTTTCCAATAACAGAGCATCTAACTCATTTTCTACAACGGTAAAACGCATATCGCAAATTGCTTTGACGAGTGTTCTTGTTTTGCCATCGTGATGGTCCTTTTGAAAATAAGAACTCACTCGCTTTTTCAGATCAATCGCTTTTCCAACATAGATGATCTGTCCTTGTAGATCCAAAAACTGATATACCCCAGGGTTATGAGGCAATGTACTGACTTTGTTTAGGAGTTGCTCTTTAGAATTCACAGTTCAAATTTAGAAACATTGTGCGGATTCTATGGCTCTTCTTATCTTTGTTCTATGCTAGATGAATTTATCCTTTCAGCCCTGCGCGAAGATATCCAAGACGGAGACCACTCTTCTTTGGCTTGTGTTCCAAAAGAAGCAAAGTCAAAAGCAGTCCTAATGATCAAAGAGAGCGGGGTCTTGGCAGGCATGCAAATTGCCAAGCGCATTTGCGAATTATACGACCCAACACTTGAATTTAACGCACAATTACAAGATGGCGCTAATGTCTCTTATGGTCAAATTGCCTTTACTTTGGAGGGTTCTGCTCGCTCAATTCTAGCTACTGAACGTTTGCTATTGAACTGCATGCAACACATGAGTGGTATCGCAACCCAAACTGCTTATTATGTTGGGCTCATTGCTGGAACAAATTGTACGCTACTAGACACCCGCAAAACGACGCCAGGTATGCGCATGCTCGATAAATATGCGGTCAAAATTGGTGGCGGTGCAAATCACCGTTTTGGGCTGTACGACATGATCATGCTCAAAGACAATCATATCGATTACGCAGGTGGTTTAGGGCCTGCATTGGAACGCACCCAACGCTACCTTGCTGAAAATAAACTCAATTTAAAAGTGGAGGTAGAAATTCGCTCAATGGAAGAACTCAACGAATTGCTCCAACTCCCCGTTAGTTATAACCGCATAATGCTAGATAATTTTACCCCGAGTCAAATTAAAGAGGCACTAAAACGCATACCTAACGGCATTGAAACCGAAGCAAGCGGTGGAATTACATCCGAAACAATCAAGGACTACGCTTTGACGGGTGTACAATTTATTTCAGTAGGAGCGCTTACCCATTCAGTTAAGGCACTTGACATGAGCCTGAAGGCGCATTTATAAATGTTGCGACAGCAATCAAGAGGTCATTTTCTCTTGCAATTTTTACGATAAATTCCCGCTTTGGAATATTTCGTTGCACTTTACCCTCCAATAGGATCAATTCCTCTTGCTTTTTTCTTTTGAAAATAGTGATTTCATCTTTGAAAGCAAGGCCTTGTAGGTCATATAGCTTATAAACAGCTTCTTTGGCACACCATAATTCTAGTGCACCATCGACCAAGTTATTTTTGTATAAAATTTTTTCTTCTTCGGAAACAAATTTGTTAATGATGCGAGAGGTATCGCGTCCTAATAATTCGATATCCAGACCAACAGGTTCAGCGCATACCGCAAGGGCTATATAATTTGAACAATGCGAAATTGAAATGGGATGCTGAAGTTGGGAAAGATACGGCTTACCACTACTTGAATACTTTATAGGTTCATTGATATCTAATGAATTACGTAAAAAGCGCACCCCTAAAAACTCAACTTTACGTTTATCATTCGATAGCAATTTGAATTGCTCAGCTTCTTCTTCCAAAAGAATAATTGAATGCTCATTTACAGAAGATGAATTCAAGTATACCAATTGGAGGGAGCTCAGCTGAAAATCAATTGAAACAGATATCATGAGTAAACAGTAGTTTGTATTGCAAATATGCGCAAACATCCGATAGAATTTTGATGAATTTTATGTTAAGACTATGGAATTTTCTATATTTACATTCTTTAAAAAACGAGAAATAGTAAAATTTATACGCATTCATATGGTGGGTAGACTGAAATTATTGCTTTTAAGTGTATTATTTGTAAGCACTTACGCATTTTCACAATCCGGTCTTGGTACTCTTCGTGGTACAGTGACTGACGAGGCAACAAAAGCTCCTTTAGAGTTTAGTAAGGTCCTATTGAAGCAAGCTGGCGCAATTCGCGGTAGTGCTTTAACCGACGAAAAGGGTAAATTCCAGATCAATGGTATTCAACCTGGTTCGTACGACGTTGAAGTAAGAAACGCAGAGGGAGGTTATCAAAACCTCACAATGGAAGGTGTTTCTATTTCTCCAGACCGCATTACTTTCCTAGACAACTTAGCGCTCACTACCAAAACGCAAGAAACAAAGGAAGTGAAAGTCGTGCGCTACAAAGTTCCACTCATCGATAAAGATGGTGGTGCTTCAGGAGCAACCGTTACCCGTGAAGACATCGCGCGTTTGCCAGCACGTTCTGCAACAGCTGTTGCTGGAACAGTAGGTGGGGTCAACGTAAACGAGGGTTCAGGTGCTATTTCCGTTCGCGGTACGCGTTCAGATGCAACCTACTTCTATATAGATGGTATCAAGGTACGCGGTTCATCCAACCTTCCAAAGTCAGCTCTCGAAGAAGTCTCCGTTATTACTGGTGGTGTTCCTGCCAACTACGGTGACGTCACAGGTGGTATCATCTCCATCACTACACGTGGTCCGTCTTCGGTTTATTTCGGAAGTCTCGAGGCAGTAAGTTCAGGTCTTTACATTAATGGTGCTGACCCTAATGGCTACGACGGCAAAGTATTTGGCCTCGATAAATTTGGTTACAACCTTGTTGAAGGAATGTTATCTGGTCCGCTTTGGATGCAGCGCGACTCCGCTGGCAACAAAACGCGTCCTCGTTTAGGCTTCTTAGTTTCAGCCAACTACACCGACCAACTAGATTCTCGTCCATTAGCGGGTGGTTCTTACCGCATTACCAAAGAAGCCCGCGAAGATCTTATTGCTAATCCATTGCGTCCAACTTCTACTGGTTTTGGTACTTTCCACAATGCCTTATTCCTTAGAGCCGACGATTTCGAGAAGACTGATTGGCGCATGAATGCACGTAACAGTGTATTCTCTGCTTCGGGTAAAATCGATGTAAATACTGGTCCATCTGTCAATTTACAATTTGGAGGTTCCTTGAACTATTTCCAAGGTACTTCTTACGGTTTTGGTAACTCATTATTGAACTTTACCAATTACGGCGTCAGTAAAAACCTAGACTACCGCGTCTATGCTCGCCTTACGCAGCGTTTCAACAACGACCGCGAAGGCTCAAGTTCAAAAATTAAATCAGCACTTTATAGTTTAATGGTGGACTACTCTAAGTCCTTCAATGAGTCTTATGACCCTAACCATGGCTACAACTTATTCAACTACGGTCACGTAGGTAAGTTTGTGACTACCAGAGTTCCTTCCTACGAGTTTGACCCTGCTACACAAATGTATGTGCACAATGGTTTCCGCGACGTAGAAGTTGACTTCACACCTTCTGAAACAAATTCGACGCTAGCAGCAATTACCACTCAATACTTTAATATCTATGAAGGTAATCCAATTGGTCGCTATGAAAACCTTTTCCAAATTCAGCAGGGTAATGCCCTACGAAATGGAGACCTCCCTGGAAGTGTCTACGGCATATGGTCTAATATAGGAGCGCCATCAAACGGTTTTGGTAAATCTGAAAACGATCAATTCCGTGTAACTGGTGCAGGATCAGTTGTACTCGGTGACCACTCTATTTCTTTAGGTTTTGAATACGAACAACGCGTAGATCGCGGCTGGACAAGCGGCGACAACGGACCCGCCAGCATTTGGTCAATTGCGCGTCAATTAGCAAACTTCCACATCCGTGAGCTCGACCTCAATTCAGGTGTAGTTACTGACTCTGGTTCATTCAAAGCCATTACCTACAATCGCTTGAACTCTGGAGACGCCTTCCAAACCGGAACAGGTGAGTTTGGTGGCCAGGTCAACAACGACCAACAATCTTTCTTTGACTATAACTTGCGTCAAAAATTAGGTTATAACCCTGCAGGTACCGACTTTGTCGATATTGACCAATATGACCCTAATTTATTCCAGTTCGATATGTTCTCACCAGATGAGTTGCTCAACAGCGGCCAATCTTACGTATCTTATTGGGGTTATGACCACACCGGTAAAAAAGTACGTGGTAACACTGACATCAACAAATACTTCAATGAATTCGACGAAAATGGCAACTACAAACGTTTTGTAGGTGCTTTCCAACCAATTTACATGGCTGGTTACATCATGGATAAATTCGCATTCAAAGACATCGTCTTTAACGTTGGTGTTCGTGTTGACGTCTTTGATGCCAACCAACCGGTTTTGAAAGATCCTTATTTGTTCTACAATGCCAAAACCGTTCAAGAAGCACGTGCTTTGGCATCTAACGATCCTAACCAGTACAGTTGGGTTGACCTCCCTGACGGTATGGGCGATGATTACGTAGTTTATGTCAATGATGTCAATAACCCATCAAGTATCAACGGTTTCCGCAATGGCGCTCAATGGTATGACGCAACCGGAACACCAATCGAAGACCCATCCAAAATTCGCGGTGCTGCCGGAATCGCTCCATGGTTACAAGACCCATCTTTAGAAACACCAACTGCCGATGCATTCGAAGACTACAAGGCACAAGTGAACGTAATGCCACGTATCGCATTCTCTTTCCCTATTTCCGAGGAGGCATCATTCTTTGCACACTACGATATCCTTACCAAACGTCCTACTTCAGGTTTCCGTTTCAACCCTTACGAATATCAGTTTATTCAGTCTCGCAATGCCGTAATCAATAATGCTAACTTATTACCTGAGAAAACAGTTGACTACGAACTTGGCTTCCAACAAGTGGTTACACGCACGTCTTCAGTTAAAATCTCTGCATTCTACCGCGAGCAACGCGACAACGTACAATTAATCAATGTATTTGAAGCGTATCCTGTAACATATAAAACCTTCGGTAACCGTGACTTCGGTACAGTTAAAGGTTTAACAGTTGCTTACGACATGCGTCAGACAGGAAACATCCGCATGACGGCCAACTATACCTTGCAGTTTGCTGATGGAACAGGATCAGATGCAACTTCAATGTCAGCACTTGTAAACGCTGGCTTGCCAAACTTACGTGTGATCTTCCCATACAGCTATGACCAACGCCACGCCTTTAACTTTACTTTTGACTACCGTTACGGTGAAGGTCAGGACTACAATGGCCCAATGATCGGTAAAACACGTATTTTCGAAAATACTGGTTTGAACATGATTGCCAATATCAATTCTGGTTCTCCATATTCTTCCCAAACGTTCATTACAGACGAAGGAATTGGCGCCTTAAATGCTGGTATCAACGGTACATTGAACGGTTCGCGTTTGCCATGGCAATACCGCTTGGATATCCAAGCAGATAAAACCATTAATATCGAATACGGTAGCAAAGAGAACAAAAAGAAAACAGCATTCTTACAAGTCTATGTACGTGCTACCAACCTTTTCAACCAGTTCAATGTGCTTAACGTTTACCGTGCAACTGGTAACTGGGATGACGACGGATATCTTGCTGCTGCGGCTAGCCAGACATCTATCCAAAACCAAATTGATGAGCAATCTTTCCGTGATTACTACACCATGAAGATTCAAAATCCGTTTAACATCAGTATACCTCGAACAATCCGTTTGGGAGTAAAATTTGATTTTTAAGAAGCTATAACGAAGTATTATGAAAAAGCAATTCATTGCCGCGTTTATTGGTCTAACTGTAACATGCTCTCAGGCATTTGCTTACCTAGGCCCCAATGACAAAGATTACAAACCTACTGCGAAGCCAAAGGCAAATTGTAGCCCTGCTACTGCAAAGTTGACCATGAAGTTCAACGATGTGTCTGCACTTATTGAGCAGGGTGGTAGTATGTTCCAAAACCGAGCTGCAAGTGTTGCCGCCTACGAAGTTCCAAAAGGTAGTAACCGCTTTGCTATTTTCGCCGGTGCACTCTGGATGGGTGGTACCGACGTCAATGGTCAGCTAAAGTTAGCTGCGTTGCGTTACCGCTCTGGTAACGACTTCTGGCCTGGTCCACTCACAGTGACTCCAGGCTCAGGAAACTTTAACCCACTCAATCCGGTTGGTGACGACGCTATTCGCGATTTTGGTGAGGCGAACATCGATCCAGACCAATGTATTGCTTATGATAAGTTTTACACTATCCGCAAAGCAGAAGTTGTAAAGTTCAACATTTGGTGGGAGTGTAATGCCGGCATCACTACAGAAGGTTGTGATGAAATCACTGCTCCTACAAACGATGAGCTCAACCGTATCTACGGTTGGCCAGCTCACGGTGATGTTTCAAGAGGTCAAGATTACTTCTTAGCACCTTTTTATGACCGTGACCAAGACGGTAACTACAACCCAGACAACGGTGACCACCCATGGTACGACGACATCTTAGGTCGTGACGACATCGAATGTGGCATTGACCGCCGTATTTCTCTATACGGTGATGAAACACACTGGTGGGTATTCAACGATAAAGGAAACATTCATACAGAAACTAACGGAGATCCAATTGGTATGGAAATCCGTGCACAAGCTTTCTCATTTGCTACAAATGACGAAGTAAACCGCATGACTTTCTATAACTACGAATTGATCAATCGCGGAACACAAACCCTTTTCAATACTTATTTCTCACAGTATCTAGATGCTGACGTCGGTAACTATGCTGATGACTACACAGGTTGTGATGTTTCTCGTGGTTTGGGTTACATGTACAATGGTGACCTCATCGATGAGTCTGATGGTGGTAAATTAGGTTACGGTGAGAACCCACCTGCAATTGGTTGTGACTTCTTCGAAGGTCCTTATCAAGATGCAGATGGTATTGATAACCCTGGTCCATACTATGACGAAACAACACAAACAGATGTAGTTCCTACAGTAGTAGACGCACTTGCCAATAACGGAATTGTTTACAAAGGAATTGGTATTGGTTACTCTGATGGCATTATCGATAACGAGCGTTTTGGTATGCGTCGCTTTACTTACTACACCTCTACATCTGCTTACCCTTACAACGATCCAGGGCCAGCAGCTGAATACTATAACTTCATGGAAGGTCAATGGGCCAATGGTTCAGAAATGTTCTACGGAGGTTTAGGTTACACAGGGTCAAATGGTGTGACCACAACATTATCTGACTACATGTTCCCTGGTACATCCGATCCTCTTCATTGGTCAACACAAGGTGAAGATATGGCTGGAGCTTTTCCTAACGGATGGGATGAATCAACAGACAACAACCCAACTGGTGACCGTCGTTTTGTACAGTCAGCGGGTCCGTTTACACTCCGTCCAGGAGCCATCAACAACATTACTGTAGGTATCGTTTATGGTCGTAGCACCGATGGTGGCCTAATGGCTTCTGTTGAAGCCATGAAACGCGCAGATACCAAAGCACAAGCTTTGTTTGACGCTTGTTTCAAGATTCTTTCTCCTCCAGATGCACCACGCCTCACTATCCAAGAATTAGAGAATGAATTGATCCTTATGCTTGACAACCCGGTTTCTTCGAATAATTACCAAGAGGAATACGAAGAACTAGACGAAATCAACATTACAGATCCATCAGTAGACCGCTTCTACCGTTTCGAAGGTTATCAAATCTTCCAATTGAAAGCGCAAGATGTCTCTATTGCCGATATCGCAGATCCAGACAAAGCTCGTTTGGTAGCACAATGCGACCTCAAAAACAATATTTCACGCGTAATCAACTTTGAATTTGACGAAGCACTAGGTTTCTCTGTACCAGTTGAAAAGGTTGACGGTGAGAACAACGGCATCAAGCATTCCTTCTCTATTAAGGAAGATGCCTTTGCACAGGGTGCTCGTGCCCTTGTCAACCACAAAACTTACTACTATGTGGCAGTTGCTTATGCATTCAATCAATTTAAGAAGTACGATCCGAATGATCCACTCTTCTTGGATGGTCAAAAGATTCCATTTATTTCGAGTCGTTTGAACTTTGACGGAACTGCAATTTCACCGGTATCTGCGATCCCACACAACCCAATGCCGGAGGCTGGCGGCACAGCCCAACTCATCGCTTACGGTTCGTCGCCGCAAATTACGCGCCTCGACGGCTACGGTAATGGCAACAGAAGCTTAGAACTTACTGAAGCGAGCATGAAAACCATCTTAGC
>JAIXXP010000034.1 GCA_027490665.1 Cryomorphaceae bacterium
AAGGTACTTACTGGTCATGTGAATTTACTTCGCTAGTTTTCAGAAAACCCTAACTTTGGCCTGACCTACTCGGGCACATGAAAGAACGTAGTTTTTATTCTAATCTTTTCTTTTCACTAGGACTAAACCTCCTTGTGAAGCCCATCTCTATTTTTGCAATCGACGCCGCTGTGCAAAATATTGTGGGACAGCAATACGGTATATACTTCGCGTTTTTCAACTTTAGTCTCATCATTTCAATCGTATTTGATTTTGGTGTCAACAACTACAGTACCCGGCTCAGTGCCCAAAACTTACCAGAAGCCAAAAAGATATTTTCGACTATCCTTGGCCTGCGATTTTTATTAATGCTCGGTTATCTTGCGGGAATTGGTCTTCTCAAAGTATTTATTACACTCTCCTGGACCGAATACAGGCTCATTCTATTGCTGGGTCTGAACCAATTTTTAATTGCAAACATTTCCTTTTTTCGGAGCTACTTTGCGGGTCTTCAGCGTTTTCGAATAGATGCCTTTTTGAGTGTTCTAGATCGGTTGCTGCTCATCATTTCTGTCGGCTACATCATTTACGTTTATCCTGATGGTTTCAAGCTGATTGATATTGAATCTTATAGTATTTATCAATTCATGTGCTATGCACTGAGCTTTATCGTTGCCGGAAGTTTAGCGATCTACTTCATTAAACCCAAGTTGGAATGGCCACGCCTAAGTGAGCTTTTACCTGTCGTGAAAAAATCACTTCCTTTTGCGTTGCTCATCGTCCTGATGATGCTCTATACCCGCTTGGATGCACTCTTGCTCCTACACTTTTCTGTAAATGGCCAACAAGAAGCTGCCTATTATGCGCAAGCTTTTCGCTTGATTGATGCACTATATATGTTTGCTATGGTTTTTGCAGGGCTCCTCTTTCCGATGTTTGCCAAAATGCTCAAAGAAAATCCATCGGCAATTGCCCCTTTAGTAAGCCAAGCGAGTAAACTACTTCTTGGGTCGAGTTTAGCTTTTATTGTTTTTAGCCTATTACGTGGTGGTCTTTTAATTGATCTGATTTATAGCGATACATCCGTAGACAGCGGTGGCATATTGTTTCTTTTGAGCATCGCTTTTTTTGGAATGGCATCTAACCTTATTTATGGGTCCTTACTCACGGCAAATGGATCGTTAAAGGTGTTGAATATCATTTCATTTGTTGGTTTTTTAGTCAATTTAAGTTTGAATTTGGTTTTAATTCCCAAAGTGCTCAATGGGGGAGCAGTTATTGCCGCAGGGGTAGCGGCACTCACGCAAATTCTTGTTGCCTTGGCGCAAGCAATTTATTGTAAACGCTTGTTCGCTTTGCCATTTATTGATCGCCACTTTTATAGATATGCCTTGCTCGTTTTTGCCTTGGTGTTTTGGTTTGTTGTTGTTGATTGGACTCCCGTAGGTTATGTATATGGTAACTTTATCCTGTTGTTTGATTTTTTAGCCACAATCTTCTTGCTTTTTGCTTTTAAATTAATAGACGTCAAGGAGCTCATTTCGCTTGTTCAAAAACGCAGTAAAACGCAATAAATATGGATTTTTGGAGTTAATGTCATAGCTTTGAAAAAAATTAGCGCCAGCAAGTAAGACCTATGGAAAACAATAACCTCTCAGACCAACGCAACGCCTTATTAATTTTTCTTTGGAATCAACGCAAAGCACTGGTGCTCTTTACAAGCGCAGCCGCCGTCATCTCCATCATTGTCGCTTTTCTGATAACCCCATTATATCTATCGACTGCAATTGTATTTCCTGCAGCATCGAGTAATGTCTCCTTCTCTGAGCAGCGAAATGTTAAAGCTGCAGCCATGGACTTCGGAGAAGAAGAACAAGCCGAACAACTTGTTCAGATTTTATCTTCATCGCGCATCAGAGACCGCATAGTTAAAAAGTACGACCTCATGCAGGACTACGAGATCTCCAAAACAGATCCAAACAAATACTACAAACTCAATAAAGCCTACAACGAACACTTCACTTTCGGGCGCACACGCTACGGCTCCATTCAAATCGATGTGCTCGACGAAAACCCAAAGCAAGCCGCTGCCATGGCTAATGATATCGTAGACCTCATCGATACCATCAAAAACGAAATGATCCGCGAACGCACCATTCCAGCATTTCAGATCAATTTGCGCAAAAAACAACAAATGGAAAAAGAGCGCGACTCTATCCTACAGCGCCTAGAAGATCTTGCAAAATTGGGTGTCTTGCCCAATGATACGCGTGCAACACTTTATCAGGCCTTGGTAGATGCCAAAAACCCTCAAGAAAAAGAAGAACTTCGTAAAAAAATTGAAGCTAACAGCAAGTATGGCTCTGTTTATGACGGTTTAGAATACCAACGCAACGAAAAAATCGTCAAAATTGAAGATTTCAAAGTGTCTTACGAACAAGCTGAATCCGATGCAAATGCCAATTTCAATCACAAATTTGTAGTGGAAAGAGCTGTTGTTGCAGACCGCAAAGAAAAACCAAAGCGCATGATTATTGTATTGGTTGCAACTGTAGGCGGGTTTTTATTCGGCTTGTTTTTCTTGCTGATCAGACAACGCATCAAAGAACTTCAGCAGAACGCCGCATAAGGTTCACATGACCGACCCTACTGTTTATTCCCTAATTCCTGTTGGCTTATTAGCCATTTATTACGCTATTTTTCAGACCGAGAAGCTATTCTTAAGTTTGGCCTTTCTGACGCCATTATCTTTCAATATCGAAGAATACACCAGTAGTTTTGGACTATTTGTACCAACAGAGCCCTTGCTTTTTGGACTCATGATCTTACTGAGCGCCTTTCAAATTAAAAAAGCCTTTCTCCCTCAACATATTTGGCGCAGCCCTCTTATTTGGACCATCCTAATTTACATCCTTTGGATGTTGCTATCTGCTATTACGAGCAGTCATCCGGTGGTTTCTTTTAAGTTCATTCTAGCCAGACTTTGGTTTATTGTACCTGTCTTATTTTTTGGTACTTACTTCTTTCAGAAACGCAGCAACCGAATTGCCTTCATTTGGCTATTTATTGTGGCTACTGTTCTTGTGATCATTTACACGCTCATCCACCATTCTTTTTATGGTTTTGGCGAAAAAGAAGGGCACTGGGTAATGTCACCATTCTTCAAAGACCACACCATTTACGGTGCAATTGTAGCCCTAATTTTACCCCTTGCCGTAGGGCTTTATCTTTACAAAAAACACAATCCGTTGGTGCAAATGACGCTCATCAGTCTTATTGTTATTATTTTAATTGGCCTTGTGCTATCTTATACACGGGCTGCTTGGCTCAGTGTTTTAGGAAGTATTGGTCTTGCTGTTGTGCTCTACTACAAAATTTCTTGGAAACCTATTGCCGTATTAGCGGGGGTTGGGCTAGCCATCGTATTCATCCGCTGGGATCAAATCCAGATGGAACTCGAGCGCAACAAATATGAACACACGACAGAAGCATTCGATGAACGCTTGCAAAGCGCCGCTAATATTTCCACAGATGCTTCAAACCTAGAGCGCATCAATCGCTGGAGTTGTGCCATTGCGATGTTCAAGGAGCGCCCCATCATGGGTTATGGGCCTGGAACCTACGCTTTTGAGTACGCGCCGTTTCAGCGGCCTGAAAACCTAACTATTATTTCGACCAACTTTGGCGACATGGGCAACGCGCACAGTGAATATTTAGGCGCCTTAGCCGAGACCGGATTGATTGGTATGTTGAGCTTAATTGCGGTGGTTGCAGCTATCTTCTTTACAGGTATCACGTTGTACCATCGTTTGCCTAAAGAAAATAAAGAAGACCGTATTATTGTCTTAAGTACAATAATGGCACTAAGCACTTATTTTATCCATGCCTTTTTGAATAATTATTTAGACACGGACAAAGCGGCTGTTCCTATCTGGGGAATTTGCGCTATGTGGTTGGTCTACGAAAGCGAGCTGAGTCTTAGCGGCCAATCCAAAGAGAAGGGTTGAGCGTAACAGGATTCACGCCAACTACCTGATGTACTTCAAAGTGGCAAACGGAAACTCCGCCATCATTAAGCAAAGTTCCGATTGCTTGCTTAGTGGATACTTTCGATCCAACACCTACAAAAGTTTCAGCAAGATTTCCGTAAACTGTGCGGTAGGCCCCATGCTTAATAATAACCACTTTACCCGCGCCAGGCACAGAAAAAACGGTAGTCACCTCGCCTTCAAATACTGCGCGTACCTTTGAACCTTTATTACAAGTAATGTCGATGCCATTGTTATTCCACTCTACACCACTTAATGTAGGATGGTAGTTGCGGCCGAATCTTTCCGTTACACTACCGTTATCAACTGGCCAAGGCAAACGACCTCGGTTAGTTTCAAAACTCTTGCCTATAGCAGCGCCTTCTGTAGAAATAGGGCTTGCCACCACTTTAGGCGCAGCTGTTGTAGTGGTTTTTGGGGCAGTAGTGGTGGTGCCTGTGGTGTTTTTGGTAGTGGGCTTTGGAGCAGGTTTAGGTGCTGCTTTGGCGAGTTCAGCCTGACGCGCAGCTTCACGTGCTTGTTCTTTGGCGATATCAGCCCTGATTGCGGCATCAATCTGTTTTTTGAGCTGTAACTTTTTGCGCTCGTCTTCTTTGAGCTGCGCTACTAGGGCCTGCTCTTCTTTCTTGAACTTTTGATAAGACTTTTCCTTTTTTGTTTTGTCTTTCTCAATAAGTTGACGTTCTTGTTGCTTCTCGACTAACGCCTGTTGCTTGATTTGCTTTTCAGCGTCAATTTGATTGATTTCTTTAAAGATCAACTGTTGGTGTTGTTGGATGAGCGCCGCTTGCTTGCGTTGTACAGCTGCTACTTTTTTGAGGTAACGATTGCGGCGCAAGGCTTCATTGTAGTCAGCTGAAGCCAACAGGTACATTACTTTGTTGTAGTTTCCGCGGTGTTTGTAGGCATACAAAAACATTTTACGGTATTGCTGCTTGAGCTGGGAAAGTTTGGAGCGCAAACGCTTGATTTCAATTTTCTTCTGAACGATTTTCATTTCGGCACTGCGAACTTGGTTGTCGAAGAGATTAACCAAAGCTTCGCGGCTGCGGATTTGATTTTCAATAAGACGGATTTCATTGAGCGAGGCCTGGCTGTTGTTCTTGACCTTGTTCAATAATTTTTTGGTATTTGAGATGCGTTTCTCTAATTTTTGTTGTTCGCGCTTGAGCTGGTTTTGATCTTGTTGAGCGTAAGCCTGTTGCGCCAAACACAAAAGCAAAAGGAGTCTAATCACATTTTTCATAGCTATCTGGAATGACGATGATTAATTCTTGGGGTTCATTGACTTCTACGCGTTCATAGTTTAAAGTAAGTAACAACGCTTTTTTCGGTGTTCGGATATTGATCTCCACTTTAGCGGGTAAATCAAAGCCGTCCACTACTTGTCTTTCCAAATACACAACGCTCACCTCCGTGGCGTCTTCCAAACTCCAGATGCGCGTTTGCTTGAGTGCTTTGGCGTCGTTTGTAAGGTGGTATTGGATCATGAGGTCGTCTTTTTGTTTGCGATCCGGTTTTTTGCGATCGCGCTTTTTGTGCGTAGACACGCTGTAATGAAAAGGATCGTTGTCTACAAAATACTTTTGGGTCAGTTGGTAATCTAGGGGTTTGCCGTAAATGATTTCTTCGATGTTCTCGTAGGAAAAATCGACGCCAAACAATTCTTTTAAATAGTCTAGTGAAGCAATTGTGTAACAGCGGTCGCGTTTGTTGACAACGCTGAGGGTGTCTTGGGTTACAAGTGCTGTAACGACAGGAATCTTTGCGTAGGTGATAATGGCCGAAACAGCACTATCGCTTACGATTTTGATGGATGTTTTGAGCGATATTTCGTTTTCTTCAGCAGGTTTGCTTAAATCTTTATAGGTAACGGTGAGTTTGCTATAAAAGGTTTTGGGCTCTATACCCGACAAGCTATCGATGCGGTCTATAAGCTCTTTATCTTTGAGCTTTGGTAATTTATCACTGGTACCTTCTTGCACGACAACTTCAGAAGTCTTGCAGGCGTTCAAACCCAAGAATAAGCAGCCAAAAAGGAGTGAATTAATAAGGATTTTGTACATAGCTTTTTTGGGTGATTTTCTCGGTAAGAACAATACTTCCTTCTCCATAAGTAAGGGCCTTTTGCCAACAAGAAATAGCTTCTTGAAGCTGACCTAATTTAAAATAGACATCGCCGAGCAGTTCTTGATAAACAGCACTCTGAACGAATTTTGGATCTTGGATTTTTAAAAGCCAATCGCGTGCAACACCGAATTTTTCCAATTGGAAAGAAGAATAGGCCATTTCAAATAAAGAACGTGGATTACCACCAAATTGATTGGCGATTTCCGCTAAGCGCTCGTTGGTTTTAGTTGGCTCCATTTGATATTTAGCAAGCTCATGTAAGTAATTCAATTCAACCAATAAATTACCCTGGCTGATTGCCATGGCTTCTTTAAAAAGGGCAAGGGCCTTGTCGTTGTTTTTTTGACCCAACGTTGCCACTGCTATCTGACAAATTACTTCAGCAAGGAGTGCGTTGTCTTTGATCAAGACCGATTTGGCTGTTTCGAGGCTTTCGATGGCCGCTGCAAAAGCCCCACTGCGGTTCAGGGTCAGGCCTTTGAAGAAGAAAGGAAGTGCTTGGCTCGGGAAGAGTTCTGCACAGGCTGAGGCGTCTTTTTGGAGCTCAGACCAGCGGCCTTGTTCAAATTCTAAAATGAGCACTTGACTCCAGACTGGGTACAAATTAGGGTCGCAGCGCAATGTTTGACGGTAGTTGTTGATGGCTGCATTTGGCTGCCCAGCTACATAATAGTAGTCGCCGGCAATAGAATGCGACTTGGCCTCATTTGGAAATGTTTGGGTCATGTACTGAACAAGTGGCTCCAATTTAGGGTCTGGCGCTGCCTGTTTGTTTTCATTGACCAACATGATCAAAATATTCATTTTCTGATCTAGGCTTGGGCCTTCAGCTAAAATACCTCTATGTAAGAACTTTTTGCCTTCGTCTATTTTACCAGTGCGGTAGAGCATTTCGCCATACATCAAGAGGGCAACTCCATTATTTGGATCGGCTTCAACGAGATCTTTGAGCAAGCCAAAACCTGCCGAATAGTCTTGAATTCTGAAATAATGATCGACTAAATTGGCTAGAATACTTGGTTCAGAAGGGAAGTTGATTCTTGCTGCTTCGAGCAGTTCCACACTTTCTTTTGACTTACCCATTTGTTGAAGTAAGCGAAACTTTTCCAAAACGGTGCTTGGGTTTTCGCCAAGTTGTTGCTCCATTTTTACTATCAGGGCAAGGGACTTATTTGGTTTCTGTAAGTCATCATAACACTTTAGTGCGCCACTGTAATAATCAATGTTTTTAGGATCAGCTTTTAACAAACCTTCAAATACGGTAGCTGCCTCTTGTGCTTTTCCTAATTGTTGGTACATAAACGCCAACTCGCGTTTGTAATGTAAGTTTTTAGGATCAAGTTTGGCTGCTTGTTCGGTATGGAAGGCTGCTTCTTCATAACGATCTTGCTTCAGGTAGGACTGAAAAAGCGCATAATGTACAGCTGCATCGTTGGGTTGTTTGACCAAGCAAGCCTTGAAATCAGAGATTGCAGCCTCATGTTGTTCATTGAGCATGTAGCGCACCCCGCTGTGAAACTGCCGAATATATGCTGGATCTTGGGTTGCCGCAACTGGTTCGTGCATTTTACACGAAGCCAAAGCAAGCAAAAGAAGGGCGTAAAAGAGCTTATTCATGTACACTGCTAAAATCACCCAGACTTAGATCTTTGGAACGGCCAACATATTGTGCATTGGAGCCAATCATGGCGTCAGCTAAATTGACGTCAGCTAACTTTGTTTGAGCACCCACAATACAATTTTTAATATTTGTATTGGTAACAACAGTGCCTTCACCTAGAGAAACATGCGGGCCTACAATAGATCTTTCGATGCGCACATTTGGGCCGATAAAACATGGTTGGATAATGACGCTATCCACAATATTCGATGAGAGTTGCTGTAAACGGTCTGCTTCGAGGTCGTGTTCGAGTACGCGCTGATTGGTTTGGACCGTCACTTCTTTGTTGCCGCAATCTAGCCATTCGTCTACGGTTCCGGGTTTAAAGGAAACCCCAGCTTCTGTGAGCCTGCGGAGGGCATCAGGGAGCTGGTATTCACCGCTTTTAATGACGGCGTTGTCGATGAGGTATTGGAGTTCTTGCTTGAGGCGTGCTCCGTCTTTAAAGTAATAGATGCCGATCATGGCTAGGTCAGAAACAAACGTTTGGGGTTTCTCAACAAAATCGATGATTTCACCGTTGGCATTGAGCTTTACGACACCAAACGCGCTTGGATCTTCTATTTGCTTGACCCATAAAATGCCTTCATCTTCTTTTGAAATTTTGAAATCGGCCTTAAAAAGCGTATCGGCAAAAGCAACCACTACTGGGCCGTCTAAGGCCTCGGCGGCGCAGAGTACTGCATGAGCAGTTCCCAACGCTTGCAATTGGTAATGAATGCTGCACTTAGCGCCAAGGCTCTCGGCAACTGCTAAAAGTTCCTTTTCCACAGCATCGCCAAATTCACCTACCACAAAAGCGATTTCTTCAATAGGCTCGGCGCAAACCCGCGCGATATCGGCTACTAAGCGATGTACAATTGGCTTGCCGCCTACCGGAACAAGTGGTTTGGGAATGGTGAGTGTATGGGGTCTGAGACGGCTGCCGCGACCCGCCATTGGGACAATTACTTTCATGATGCTATTATTTCACACCTGTGCTGCCAAAACCACCTTCGCCGCGCTCCGAAGAGCCCAGTTCTTGGACTTGGATCAGGTTTACTTTTTCTACTTTACAAAAAACGAGTTGAGCGATGCGTTCGCCGTCGGTGATAGTGACGTCTTCGGCCGATAAATTGACAAGAATGATGCCAACTTCGCCGCGGTAATCGGCGTCAATGGTACCGGGTGTATTTAAAACTGTAATGCCTTTTTTCAAAGCCAAACCACTGCGCGGCCTTACCTGACATTCTAGACTTTGGTCCATTTCTAGAAAAATGCCCGTCGGCACCAAAGCGCGTTGCATGGGGGCTAAGGTGAGCGGAGCTTCTAGTACTGCGCGCACATCCATTCCGGAAGCGCCAGCTGTTTGATAAGAAGGTGCGTCATGGCGACTCTTGCTTACTATTTTTACATCGTGCAAACTCATCTTCCAAAATTAGCGCAATTCTGCACTTCAAAGCACGGCTTTTCAAGGAATAATCAACAGCTTAGTATGGACAACATCGGTCATTTTAAGCGTATTTGCTTACTTTTGTCCTACAATCGAGTACATATGTTAGAAATACAACGGATACGTCAAGAAAAAGAAGCCATCCTTGCGGGTTTGGCCAAAAGAAATATCGACGCAAGTCAGACCATTGAGGCCATCCTCGAAACCGACCAAAATTGGCGCTCCGCCAAAACCCAACTCGATCAAGTGGCGGCCGAAATGAACCAATTGGCGCGCACCATTGGCGAGCTCTTCAAGAGTGGCCAACAAGCCGAAGCAACTGCACTCAAAGAAAAAACAAGTGTCTTAAAAACACAAGAAGCCGAACTCAAAGTGCAAGTTAACGCCTTTGAAGAAAGCCTTCAGGCACTACTTTATACTTTGCCAAACGTCCCTAACGAACTGGTAGTCCAGGGCCGTGAAGCCGAAGACAATCAAAACATTTTTGAAGCAGGCACTATCCCACAATTTGGATTTGAAGCCCAACCACACTGGGACCTCGCTAAAAAATACAAACTCATCGATTTCGAACTCGGCGTCAAGGTAACCGGAGCTGGTTTTCCCTTTTACCGAGGCAAAGGCGCTAGACTACAGCGTGCGCTCATTCAATTTTTTTTAGACGAAGCTATTGCTGCTGGCTATGAAGAATTCATTTCTCCACACATGGTCAACGAAGCCAGTGGTTATGGTACTGGCCAACTTCCAGACAAAGAAGGACAAATGTATTACGTCAAAGAAGACGACTTCTACCTCATCCCAACGGCTGAAGTTCCTCTGACCAATATATACCGCGATGTCATTTTGCCCGACGGCAATTTTTCCATCAAAATGTGTGGCTACACCCCATGCTTCAGACGCGAGGCGGGTTCTTATGGCAAAGATGTGCGTGGCCTCAACCGCCTCCACCAATTTGACAAAGTAGAAATTGTACGCGTCGAGCACCCCGATAACACTGCCAAAGCACTCGATGAAATGCTCGAGCACGTCAAGAACCTACTCGACAAACTAGAGCTGCCTTACCGCATTTTGCGCTTGTGTGGCGGCGACATGGGCTTTGCCTCAGCGCTCACCTACGACTTCGAAGTGTATTCTGCCGCTCAAGAAAAATGGCTAGAGGTAAGTTCTGTTTCTAGATTTGATACCTTTCAGGCAAACCGCTTGAAGTTGCGCTTCAAAGACGACAAAAAAACAACGCTTTGCCACACACTCAACGGTTCTGCTTTGGCCTTGCCACGCATCTTGGCTTCGCTTCTTGAAAACCACCAAACAGCAAACGGCATTCAAATTCCTAAGGCGCTGCAAGCCTATACAGGTTTTTCGGTCATCGAGTAACGCAATGTCTGGGCAATTTCGACGTTAATAGGAGGTCTTAGCCCATGAAACGCTTCTTGAAATTTTGTGTACTTGTAATTTTAGCCTGCAAACTCTTTGCACCAACAAGCTATAGTCAGGTCCACAAAAAAGTACTTGCGCTCTCGCCAACACAGCAAACCATCGTTTTAGACAGTAGCGCTATCTACACACCTTCGTTGCATTTTTCAAGTAACGCATCTTTTAGTGACACCCTTTCTTTTCAAAAAACAGACTTCATATTAGATAGTACAACAAATATTTTTCAATGGATCAATGCGCCAACTGATACCATTTACCTGCGGTTTCAAGTCTTTCCTATAGCACTTCAGCAAAGTTTTCAGCGCTATACACTACAAAAAGTGACTCCAGAGAACCAGTTAGAAAAAGAACGCCAAAAATTTCAGATTGGATCGAGCTCAACACCTGATATATTTGGCGGAAGCGCCATGCATAAAAGCGGAAGCTTAGCCCGTGGGGTTGGTTTTGGAAACAACCAAAGTCTTGGCCTCAATTCGGCGCTCAACTTGCAACTCAACGGGCAAATAACGCCCAATCTCATGCTCACAGCAGCACTTTCCGATGCCAACATTCCTTTTCAAGCCTCCGGCACAACCAATCAACTCCGCGAGTTTGATCAAGTCTTTATACAAATACACAACGAGCAGCTCAAAATCACAGCTGGCGACTTTTGGATTGATAAACCAGACGGCCAATTTATGAGCTATCGCAAACGTGCACAAGGCCTTACCGGGCAATATAATTGGCAAATTGCAAACGGAGCTAAACTCTACACACAAAGCAGCGTTGGTTTGTCAAAAGGAAAGTTTCAAAGGCAAATCATTCAAGGTTTGGAAGCGGTTCAAGGGCCCTATAGACTTATTGGCGCCAACAACGAACCCTACATTTTAATTCTTGCAGGCACTGAACGCATTTACATCGACGGCCAACTCATGCAGCGCGGTCAGGAATTCGACTATATCATTGACTACACAAGTGCCGAACTCACCTTTACCTCGAGACACCTCATCACTAAAGACAGTAGAATAGTTGCTGAGTTTCAATACGCCGACCAAAATTACGCCCGCAGTTTGCTCCAACATACCACCCGTTATGAAAGCCAAAAACTCAAAACTTGGGTGGCACTTTATCAAGAACAAGACCTCAAAAACCAACCACTGCAACAGCTCCTCTCCGATCAGCAACTATTGCAAATAAGTCAAATTGGCGATCAACTAAACCAAGCCTTTGTTTTGGGTTACGACTCCTCCGGATACCTCGAAAACGCCAATATGTATCGCCTGATTGACACACTTGGTTTTCAAAATGTTTTGGTCTTTAGTGTAGATCCTGTGCTTGCTCATTACCGTTGTACGTTTAGCGATGTTGGTCCAAATCAAGGTGATTATGTACTGAGTGGCGTCAGTGCTTCGGGCAATTACTACAAATGGGTGGCGCCTATTAATGGCGTATCACAAGGAAATTTTGCGCCAATTAGGCGGGTACAAACCCCTAAAAGAAAACAAATGGTTAGTACTGGCCTTACTTATCAATTGCATCCGGGTTGGTTCGTTTATACGGAAAATGCGCTCAGTGAAAACGACCTCAATTTGTATTCAAAGTTAGATGACCAAAACAACCTTGGTTTTGCCTCCAAAGGCGGTCTGCGATTCCAGCAAGTAACAGCGGTAGATAGCAACAAACGCAGCCTTGAAACGTCCTTAGAATACTTGTATCTGAATACCCAATTTGAACCAATTGAGCAGTTTCGAGCCGTCGAATTTGACCGAGATTGGAACATCCGCAACCAAAACTATTTGGGTGCTCAAAAGCAGCTCGAATTCAAACAAAGTTTAGCACATAGTTCGAGAGGACAATTCAATTTAACCGGACAAATCTTGGCAATTGACAGCCTCTTTCAAGGGCAAAGATTGTATTCAGATGGCAATTGGAAACAAAACAAGTGGAGCGCCAAATGGGATGCTTCTGCACTGCGATCCCAAACCCAGACCGACCAAAGTTATTTTGTAAGGCACCGCTTGCAGCTCAACAAACAAATTGGCATATTTAAAATTGGTTGGATAGACGACCACGAATGGAACCAGTATAGCGGACAAGCTCAAGGAAACTCCTATCAATTTTACGATGCTCAAGCATTTGTTGCCATACAGACTACAAGCAAACTTGATTTAAAACTCTTTTACCGCGAACGCTATGATTGGCGACCAGATAGCTTGTTGCAACTTGCTGCCAAAGCCAAAACAACAGGTCTAGAACTCAAGTGGGACCCGAAAGCTGGGCAAAACCTTCAAATTTTACTCGGCGCAAGACAATTAGCCATACTAGACTCTGCTTTGATTGACCAAAAAGCCGAAAAAAGTTTGGTGGCCCGCTTGGATTACAATGCGCGCTATTTTAAAAATGCGCTCACCATCAACACCTTTTATGAAATTGGTTCGGGGCTCGAACAAAAACGGCGCTTTCAATACATCCGTGTCAACGACGGACAAGGTATTTATACGTGGATAGACTACAACGGTGATGGCATCAAGGACCTCAATGAATTTGAACAAGCAATATATGCTGATCAAGCCGATTACATCCGTGTATTTGTACCTAGTGCAAGTTATGCAACAGTATTTTCTAATGAATGGAACCAAAGTATATTATGGCGTCCCGAACTCCTTTGGCGCCAACGCAAGGGCGTTTTAGGAGTGCTTGCAAAGTTCTCCAACCAAACCCGGATCCGGGTAAAACGCAAATTACAAGAGGGTAGTACTTTACAGTGGCTCAATCCGTTGGCAGCTGATATTTCAGAACTTGCTTTGCAATCGGCCAATGCGCAATTCTCCAATTCCTTGTTTTTTAACCGCAATGCAAAAGTGTTCAGCGCCGAATACAGCTTTCTGCAACAAGAAAGTAAAATGCTTTTAGCCAGCGGCTATGACGCGCGAAGTTTGCTTAAAAATCAACTCAATTTGCGGGTCAATATCTCCACTCAATTTGCTTTCGAAACTACTTTGTTGGCCGGGCAGTCAGCAGCATTGGCCGATTACACCAGCGGCCGTAATTTTCTAATCAATTTTCGAGAATTGAAACCGCAACTCATTTATCAAGACGGATCTAAAGTGAGGCTGAGCCTGATCGGCAGCATGGGCAATAAGATAAACGATTTACAATTGGGTGGCCAGACTGCCTTGTCCAAATCTTTGGAGGCCACTTGGAAGTTCAATGAAAGTGAAAAAGGCAGCCTCAACGGCACTTTCAAGTACGTAAATTTTGACTTTACGGGCTCGGCGCTTTCTGCTGTGGGCTATGAAATGTTGGAGGGTTTAAGGCCCGGCACCAACTGGACCTGGAGCTTGAGTTTTCAGAAAATTGTTGGCAAAAACCTACAACTGAGCCTCAACTACGGCGGGCGGCTCATGGAAGGGCTTCCGGTGGTTCATACAGGCGGCATGGAGTTGCGCGCCAATTTTTAAGCGTGTTTATTTGCCGAATTGCTCTTGCACAAAAGCCCTTGCTTTTGCATCGGTAGCCACGTAATCTTCGTAGCGCGGGTTCAAGATATTGGCCACATTTTGCATACAAAACTCGTTGAGTTGGCCGATTTCCAAAAAGGAAATCTTGCGGTCCAAAAACGCGGCAACAGCCTCTTCATTAGCTGCATTGAGTGCACATGCCGCAGTGCCTTGATCTTCCATGGCACGGTAAGCTAAATCGAGATTTTTAAATACTTTGCGATCTGGTTGCTCAAAGGTAAGTTGCGGATAATCCATGAAGTTAAAGCGCGGAAAATCGGTCTTTAGGCGGGCTGGATAGGTCAGCGCAAATTGGATCGGTAGTTTCATGTCTGGCAAACCCATTTGGGCTTTCATGCTGCCGTCTTCGAACTGCACCAAGCTGTGCACAATAGACTGCGGATGCACAATGACATCGATTTGTTCGGGTTGCAAGCCAAAAAGCCATTTCGCTTCTATCACCTCCAAACCTTTATTCATGAGGCTGGCAGAATCTATGGTGATTTTGGCACCCATGCTCCAATTCGGATGCTTCAGTGCTTGCTCTAAGGTTACATGCTGTAATTGCTCATGGGTGAAACCGCGAAAGGGCCCGCCAGAAGCAGTGAGGTATATTTTTTCAATCGGATTTTGGAATTCGCCCACCAAACATTGAAAAATCGCCGAGTGTTCGGAGTCTACAGGGTAAATATTGACGCCTTTCTCTCTAGCTAATTTCGTGATCAGCTCACCTGCAACCACCAACGTTTCTTTATTGGCCAAAGCAATTGTTTTGCCGGCTTCAATAGCGTGAATGGTTGGTTTGAGACCTGCATAACCCACCAAAGCTGTGAGCACCGTATGCACCTCATTAGATTCCACTACCTGGCAAAGTGCTTCCTGGCCCGCATACACGTGAATATCCGCAGACCAAAGGGCTTCTTTTACTTTTTGGTACTGACTTTCGTCGGTAATGACCACCGAATTGGGTTGAAACTTTAATGCTTGCTCAATAAGAAGCTCGGCATTTTTGCCAGCCGTCAGGACCTGTAAGTCAAAATATTCAGGATATGCCGCCAACACCTCTAATGCTTGCGTACCTATTGACCCCGTGGATCCTAAAATGGCAATGCCTTTCTTTTCTTGCATAGACAAAAGTAACAAAAGACCTGAAAGAAAAGTTTAGTCGAAATAATAGAATATAGACTATACTGTTTCTTCAGAGACTTTATGTAATTTAGCTTTACTATTATTTATTCGCAATATCCCTTTATGAAAGCAATATTTATTCTCTCTTTTCTTTTAGCAACTACTTTTGTTTTCGGGCAACAACTCAAAACCACTGAAAAACGCGTCGAGATTGACCTCAAAGATGGCCGCAACAACGAACACGTCTACACAATGGGTAAATACGGAGTGGTTGTTATGAGTTACAGTAAAGAGGGTGGCGTAAAAACTAACATCAGTTTGCATCATGATGTATACGACACTGATTTGCAATTATATGAAACAGACCCCATCGAATACGATCCATACCTCCCTATTATGTCCACCTATGAGACTGAAGATCATATTTATCACCTCGCATATAGACGTAAAAAAAGACCGATAAGTATTTATGCATTCGATGTCAAGAATAAAACAAGTAAGCGCCTCGAAATTGAATACAGCGGAAGTGAAAAATTCCGTGGGATTGAATATTTTCAAGTTCTAGGACAAAAAGCAGCAGCCATCGGATTCAGTAAAACCGGCGTGCATTTTTTATCGTTTGATTTAGAAAACCAAACGGTCACATCAACACCCATTTATATAGAAGATTTCAAGCCAGGACGTATTATTGCCACGAACATGCAATATCTAGAAGATGCGAAAAAATACTACGTATCGCTTAGAGTATATAAAACACGTAAAATAACCTTTGCCTATTTGCTAGATGTCGATACCGACGGTCAGTTAAATACCCCCATAAAAATTGATGAGAGCGGGGGCAGATTTATTAAATCCATTACTGTTAGCGCTGTTGGCGAATCAGAAGTTGTAATTGCCGGAACTTATGGTAACACTTCCTTTGGTCCAAATAACGGCATCTATTTTGGCGCTTCTAGCGATGGAGAAATTACAGACATTACCTCTTATAACTTTTTAGATATTCCGAACTATTTAGACTACTTACCAGAAAGAACCCAACAACGAATCGAAAATAAAAAAGCGCGCAAAGCCAGTAGGGGCAAAGAATTGGAAACTGCAGAATTACTTGTGATGCACAACATTATTCCTGTTGACAACGATTATCTTTTGATAACAGAGGCCTATTACCCAACATACAGAACTGAAACGCGAACAACCACTGTCAATGGCAAAACCACCACTACAACAGTACAAGTCTTTGACGGTTATCAGTATACACACGCCATGATCGCCAAATTCAATAAAGAAGGTGAAATGCTCTGGAGCCAAGTATTTAAGATGTATTTGTGGTACAAACCATTCGTGGCCAGAACCTTTATTCGCATTGCAGCTCAAGAACAAAATAGCATTCAATTGGTCTATGCCGACGGTAAAAATATCTATTCTAAATCCTTTTCTTTTGACGGCGAAATCCTCTATGATAAAACCTCAAACCCAATCAATACCGAAAACGAAAACGACAAGGTAAAGCAATCTTATAGCAACATTTCCTACTGGTACGACAAATACTTTTTGTCTTACGGCGTCCAGTCTATTAAAAATAGAGTCGACGACGATGTGAAGCGCAAGCGCACCGTACTTTTCTTGAATAAGGTTTCTTTTGAGTAGCCTACTCCACCGTCACCGACTTCGCTAAGTTTCTTGGTTGGTCTACATTGCAACCGCGCATAACTGCGATGTGGTAAGAGAGTAATTGGAGTGGAATAGTAGCCAGAAGTGGAACCAAGAATTCGTCTACTTCCGGAATCTCGATAACGTGGTCGGCCATGTGACGGACCTGCTCGTCTCCTTCAGTTACAATGGCAATGACTTTTCCTTTACGGGCTTTGACTTCTTGGATATTTGAAACAACCTTTTCATAGGAGTTGCCTTGAGTGGCAATCACGATGATTGGCATGTTTTCGTCGATCAAGGCAATTGGGCCGTGCTTCATTTCTGCTGCAGGGTAACCTTCTGCATGGATATAAGAAATTTCCTTGAGTTTGAGTGCGCCTTCTAGTGCAACAGGAAATGAACTTCCGCGGCCTAAATAAAGGGCGTTTGGTGCATCTTTATAAATGGCAGAAATTTTCTCAATGGCAGCATCCGTCTCTAAAACACGCTTTACCTTCTCGGGAATAGCTTCGAGTTCGGCCAACAACTGACGGAATTTAGATTCTGAAATGGTACCTTTTTTGTGTGCCAAAGATAACGCCATGAGCGTAAGAACAGTTACTTGCGCAGTAAACGCCTTTGTAGAAGCTACGCCAATTTCTGGGCCAGCATGGGTATAAGAGCCCGCATCGGTAATGCGTGCAATTGAAGAACCTACCACATTGCAAATACCAAGAATTGTAGCACCTTTTGATTTAGCCAATTCTAATGCGGCAAGTGTATCAGCGGTTTCGCCAGACTGTGAAATGGCAATAACGACATCGTTTTCATTCAGAATAGGATTGCGATAGCGGAATTCACTAGCGTATTCTACCTCTACATTGATGCGTGCGAGGTCTTCAATGAGGTATTCGCCCACCAACCCTGCGTGCCATGACGTCCCACAAGCAACAATTATAAGTCTGTTTGCAGAAATCATTTTTTGCTCGTACTCACGGATACCACCGAGGGCAACCCATGCCTCATCTGAGTTAAGGCGACCGCGGAAACAATCTTGGATAGAACGCGGCTGTTCGTGGATTTCCTTAAGCATGAAATGCTCGTATCCGCCTTTTTCTAAGGCTTCTAGCTCTAACTCTAGTTCCTGAAAAAATGGAGTTTTTTGCTGATCTGCAATATCGTAGAGTTTAAGACCTTCTTCAAGGTCAATAACTGCAACTTCTTCGTCGTTCAGATATACTACTTTTTTAGTATATTCTACAATTGGGGTTGCATCAGAAGCACAATAATAAGCGCCGTCGGAACCGATACCCACTACCAACGGGCTGCTCTTGCGGGCAGCTACCAAACGATTAGGATAGTCAGATGAAATAGCTACAATAGCATAAGCACCAACAACGTGGTTGAGTGCCAAGCGCAGTGCTTCACCATACCAAACGTTTTCTTTTTTCTGAATGTAGTCAACTAAATGAACAACTACTTCGGTATCGGTTTCACTTTTAAAAACATAGCCGTTTTTGACCAATTCTTGTTTCAGCACGTCGTAGTTTTCGATAATGCCGTTATGAATGAGCGCAATTTTGCCATCCATAGAGGTGTGCGGGTGTGAATTGACGTCAGAAGGCTCTCCATGTGTAGCCCAGCGGGTATGTCCAATACCAGCGTGTCCGCCTCGGTCTTGCGCCGCTGCAAAATCTTGAAGATTCTGAACTTTACCAACGCGTTTGTAAACATTGAGTTGGCCGTGATTGAGTAAAGCTACCCCAGCGCTATCATAGCCACGGTATTCTAATCTTTTGAGGCCTTTGATCACAACTGGATAGGCCTCGTTTTTACCTATGTAGGCAACGATTCCACACATAATTAATAAGTTGTATAGGTAACGACGAGTTTGGGTTTTTTCTTATTCGTGGTTTCGACACCATTGAAAACAATGCGCTCAGCAGAATTTCTAAAGAACAAAGGAGAGACAACAATACCTGTGTTTTCTAATTTGCCGTTCACTAAGGATTGCAAATAAGCACGGAGGTCGAGGTCGTATTGTTTGGTGACATCAGAATAGAGGCCCGCAATACCTAATGAGGTATAGAAAACATCGCTGGCGGCCAATTTGCTCGCTGCAGTAATGCGCGAACCTGGTTTGTAGCGGTATCCGGTCTGGAACTGAACTGGTAGGCTGAGGTCTGCACGGTGAATAATGATGTTGTCTGGAAGTTCATCTAGACCAGGAATTTTGATCATTGCGCGCAGTTTGTTGGCTTGCGCATAAAATGCTTTTTGGCCGAGTGTGGTGTCGGCGAGCAAGGCTGCAACTGGCGTATTTACTTGGTCGTGCTCGAGGTGCGTGAAATCGGCACAGTTGGAGTTAATGGTGAAATCGTAGGTTTTGGAAACGCCAGCTAACTTAAAGTAGATGGTCATTTTGGAAGCTGGGTTGTTGTTGATGTCTAAATAAAGAATAGCACCTTTTCCAGTATTTTGTGACGGGTTGTTCACAGCGATTTTGAGGCCTTTGAAATACTCTTGGAAAGCTGCATTGGTAGCGAAGGTAGCCGGGTTGCTTGTGGACTCATTGATGAAGTCCCAAGCGCGATTGGTGTCGAGGTGTATGCGCAATTGAGGATCTACCTCTGCACCAGCGACAATTGCGTCGTTGATAGGGTCAGGGGTAATGGTGCCTTGGCCATTGGCAACCCAATTGGTGCTGCCTGTTGGTAAGGTTGAAAATTGATAGTATTTGACCTCAGAGGAGTTTTGAATGGAATCGGTGAGTCTGTAGACCTCAAAATTTTGAGCGCTGAGGTCGCCGTAGTAGCCTACGTATTCTAAGGCCAATACAAATGAGTCAATGACGATTTGCGTAGGGTCTCCGAAGTTAGGATTGAGCCCTGGTAAGCGGAATTCAGTATATACAGCAGCTTCAACTTTGCCAAATTTTGGATCTTGGTAAGAACCCAATAATACGTTTGATGCATTTTTGGTTTCGGTAGAATCTTCTACAATGGAATAGGTATAAAGCTCAAAAGTATCGGTGGTGATGCCATTTAAAAGGGCATTCGGATCGATGATTTCTTGACCCAAACCTTTGTCATTTTTGGTGCATGCTGTTGAAAATAGCAGCAAGAGCAGAAGTGCGCTTAAGGTTTTCATGTGCTTAGGCAAGTACGTTAGCGTCAATAACTTTGTCAAAAAAGGCAGAAAGTTCTTTGCCTTGATGTTCCTCGGCAAAATAAGGCAATTTGAGAATTGTCGACGCATCGTAAAGCGCTTGTAAAGGGGCGTCTAGGACTTCGCTTGCAATGTTTACGCCATCGCAATGCGACAGAATTACTTTAGTGAGGTTTTCACAACTGGTGTCTTTGAGTGCTTCGGTGAGATCTGAAGGGAAACCGTCGAAGTTGAGCTTTTCAGCGAAACGTGGATCCCAAGGTTGGTCGAAGGTTTCGTTGTACAGGCTGTAAACAACTTTGGTTTCTTTGAAGTGCGGATCTTTATTGAAGATGAACTTGATATATAGGGCCATAATGCCAGTAAGCCAGCCATGGCAATGAATGACGTCTGGTTGCCATCCTAGTTTTTTAACAGTTTCAAGGACGCCGCGGCAAAAGAACATGGCGCGTTCGTCGTTGTCTGGGTGGTAGGTGCCATCTTCTTCTTGCAAACATGTTTTGCGTTTGAAGTAGTCGTCGTTGTCGATGAAGTAGACCTGCATTCTAGCTGCTGAAATAGAGGCAACTTTGATGAGCAGCGGGTGGTCGTGGTCGTCGATAGAGATGTTGAGCCCTGAAAGACGAATGACTTCATGTAGTTGGTGGCGTCTTTCATTGATAGCGCCAAAGCGCGGTGTAAAGACACGAATTTCTTTACCAGCATCTTGAACTGCTTGTGAAATGCGACGTGCGCTTCCAGAAATTTCAGATTTGGGTAAAAAAGGAAAGATTTCTTGAGAAATAAATAGGATTTTCTTCTTTTCCATTTATATAAGTATGGTAGCAAAATTACGAAATAAACCTGAACTATCCTAAAAAGCAATAGCTTTGTCCGATTGAAACTGTAGAATAGACGAAGCCATGCAGACCTTTGTTACCAGACAAGAAATAATCGAATGGCGCCAGCAGATGCGCGGCGACCAAAAACAAATTGGTTTTGTTCCAACAATGGGCGCTTTACATCAGGGGCATTTGGCTTTGATCAAGCGCGCCTGTTCTGAAAATGCAGAGGTGGTAGTTTCTATCTTTGTCAATCCAAAACAATTCAACCAAAGCGCTGACTTACAAGCTTATCCAAGAATGCTTGAAGCCGATTTAGCGCTGCTCAATGGCCTTGAAAATCTTGTTATTTTTGCGCCAGATGAGGAGGAAATGTATCCCAAAGATTTGCCCTTTTCACCCATGCCTTTGGGTCGAATTGGTGAACTTTTAGAAGGGGCGCACCGACCCGGTCATTTTGAAGGCGTGGTGCATGTGGTCCATCATTTATTTGCATTGATTCAACCCCAAAAAGCATATTTCGGACAAAAAGACTTCCAACAACTCGCTATTATTCGACTCTTGAATACTTATTACGGGTTTGGAATTGACATTATTGGTTGTGAAACTGTTCGCGATGCCGACGGATTGGCCATGAGTAGTCGAAATTTAAGACTGAATGCGCAAGAGCGTCAAAATGCGTTAGCGATATCACGGGCGCTTCACTATGTCAGCAATAACACAGGTAAATATCCACTTGACAAGGTGAAACAAGAAGCGCGTTCTATTATAGAACAAGCTGGCTTAGCAATAGAATATTTAGAAATTGTCGATCCCCTGACCCTTGAAAACCGCAGCCAATGGCAGCAAGAACAGGTCTGTTGCGTAGCTGCAATTTGCGGTGAAGTACGCCTCATCGATAATATGTTGTGTGAATCGGTTCTTTGATGTAATTTTGCCGCGCTACAAAGCGCTATAAGTTATGTTCATCAACGTCCTCAAATCTAAAATTCATCGGGTACGCGTAACGCAAGCCGACCTCAACTACATCGGCAGTATTACCATCGATGAAGACCTCATGGATGCCGCCAACCTCATCGAAGGTGAGCGCGTTCAGATTGTCAATATCAATAATGGTGAGCGCTTCGAAACCTACGTAATCAAAGGCGAGCGCCAAACAGGCATGATTTGCCTCAACGGCCCAGCTGCCAGAAAAGTAGCCATCAACGACATCATCATCATTATTGGTTACGCCATGCTAGAGTTCGAAGAAGCCAAAAGCTTTAAGCCATCTTTGGTTTTCCCGAACGAACAAACCAACCTGCTCTCCTAAATTCATGAGCCAGCGCCTTACGAACCTTCAAAACAAAATTTTAAGCTGGGATGAAGCCCAGCGCCGAAGAAATGTTTGGACTATGAAGGGCGAGTCTGTCGCTTTCACCAACGGGTGTTTTGACATTTTACACTTAGGCCATGTGAGTTATCTTGCGCAAGCTGCAGATAGGGCCAAACACCTCATAGTGGCCATCAATACCGATCTTTCGGTCAAGGCACTCGAAAAAGCGCCAAACAGACCTATCAACTCTGAAATGGCAAGAGCAATGGTGCTTGCTGCACTAAGTTGCGTTGACAACATTGTGTTTTTTGAGCAAAATACACCTCTAGAAATCATCAAAACCTTGCGGCCTGATATCCTCTTGAAAGGTGCAGACTACAACGCTGAACAAACCAATCCTTTAGCAAAAGATTATATTGTCGGGTCTGATATCGTCAAGGCCTACGGTGGGCGTGTTCAAACCATTCCATTTGTAGAAGGTTATTCGACAACTGGTATATTAGCCAAGGGTTAATAAGCCTAACCTCCAATCTTCACATTCACCTCAGCTCCTTGCTGTTGTTCCTGTTTCCACTTTTCGAGCTTCTGTTGTAATTTACTGGTCTTTTCTTGGGTTGCCTTGGAATTCACCTGCGTTTTAGCCGGCGTTTCAGTGGTATTGAATTTGAGCTGAATAGTTTCATGCGGGGTTTTTTCAGCCTGATACGTCCCGACACTTGCATCGTTTTGATAGAAGCCAAATGCCGTTTTAAGCATCTCTTTAGACTCTTGTTTGCTTTGCTCAAACTGCTGTTGAGCAGCTTCTTTTTTGCCCTTTTGATCCCAGCTCACTTTCGGATCGTCTAGGTTGCCACTGATGCGCACAAACAAACGTACACCCGTACCGTCGTCCATGATTTCGCCAAATTCGCTTTGGGTTTCTTGCACTACTAAATCGCGCAAACGCAAACCTATAGCGTAATCGATGTTGTGGTCAAAACTGTGCTGACCAACTAAGTCTAGGTCTAGGGCCGAAGAGCCTATATGCATTTTTTTAAAGCGCAACTGGCGCTCAGCAATTGTAAAAGTATTCTCTAATGTTTCAAAGCGGACATCTTTGAGTTTTTGTTGCAAAGCCGCCTGATTTTTTGCGCCAAGAATGGCCCTGCCTTTTCCAAAAGTGAGACTACTGGCTAAATCTTGTAGTATTGGCGCATGATAAAGGCGGCCGTTGTCAATGCGGCAATGGATTTGAGCGCGCAAACTCGCTTCGTCGAGGCCTTTGTAGAAATCATACTTTGTATTGACATCAAATTCAAAATTTCCCTTACCAGCAAGCTGCTCATTGGTGAGCACAGACTGATCAAAATTATTCCATTGTTTGAAAAAAGTACTCAGCTCTACTTGCTTTGCTGTTCCGGTGCTAGCAATTACAAATTTACATGGCGCGTCTTCCTCTAGTTGTACCTGACCTTGCCAACGCCCCTGTACATGTCCGAATTGGAGCTTACTCAACAACAATTGCCTTGGCTTTAAAGAGAGCTCACCGCTTAAATGCTGAAATTCCTTGCGGTCATAAACCAAAGTTTTAATTTCAAATGGGAGGCGCAAATCTAAACTTGACGGTAAGATCCAGTCTCTTTCTTTGGAGGCAGACTTCGTGTCAAAATCAGAGATGTCGAGCAGGGAGCTTTGTAACGATGCTGAAATGAGCAGCGGAGCTTCTTTGGTGAGTCGCTGCACGAAAGCAGGTATTTTTGCCTCCATTTGAAAAGCACTTTTGCCAATTTCTGCTTTGAATTGATGGATGGTGAGGTCTTCTTTTGTAAAATCGATGTTGCTAGTGACCGAACGAAAGCGCTTTTTAAAGTTGGCGATTTGAAGATGCGGCGCGCTCAAAGCTACATTTCCAGTTAGTGCGTGGGTCTGCCATTCTTGTGCTGCATTTTGTGCAAATTGGCCATTGATACGCAGTTTGGCAACTCCTTTGATTTCTTCCACCGCTGCTATCGGATACAACGCCTGCACCAAAGCCAAAGGGATGTCGCCACCTGCTTTGACGTGCAATTGAGGATTCAAAAAATCTTGAAGTTTGAGTTGGCCTGCAAACTGAGCGCCTTGGCTTGTAAAACCAAAACGGTCAATTAGGAGCTGATCTGTTGGAAGGTTTTTATAGGAACCAAAACATTGTAAACTTTTGATTTTTGCTCCAAATGTGGGCTCGGTAAGCATGCCATCTTTAATACTAAAATACGCCTCAATTGATGGGTTTTTGAGGTCTGGAGAAGATTGATAATGCAACTGGAAGTCTACCGTTCCTTCAGCTTTCATTTGTTGAAGTGAAGACAAATTTGCTGGGCTTAGGGTCTTGACAAGTTGCAATAAGGAGAGTTGCTCAGTGCGGATATCTACAGAACTCGAAAGTGGGCCAAATTCTCCGTCTATTAAAAATGGCAGGTTGGCAATTTTGATCTGAGCTTGCGGGAGCTTGATGGTATTTTGAACTTGGTCTACCAAGAGTGCGATGTCAAAATCAAGTGGTTGGTTTTGCAACAACACCACCCTGCCCTTTTTGATTTTTTTGAGCTGCACAGCGCCCAAGGCTTTTAGTGTTGTTTTTTGGTCTGAAAAATGACCCGATAAAGTTGCGCTATGGATGTCAGCACTATAAAATTGGACATTTTTTTGGTCTGTGTAGCGCAAACGCAATTCTTCTAGAAAGATGGATTCGAGTTCTAAATTGAATGCAGTCGAACCCTGCGTACTTTCCTTGAAAATATCGTAATTAGCGTTGCCCTTTTGATCTTCTTTGATTTTGGCTATCCCGTTGAAGGCAGAAATTTGTTGAATTTGGTAGGTGCCACCGAAAACGTCAAAAGGGTTAAAGCGCAAGCTAATCTGTTCGGCGTGTAGTAGTGTGTCGGTATTTTGAAGAGGGTCGGCAATGAGCACATCATTAAAAGCAACACTAAGGCGAGGAAAGGTGCGCCAAAAATGTAAGTCGATTTCGCGGACTTGCACCGGAACCTTCAGATAAGCATTGGCTTCGGCAACCACCTTTTTGATGATACGGTCCTCAAAAACAAACAGCACCAATGAGATGCAGGTCATCAGGATTAAAATCATCAAAAAAACACGCTTTAAAAGCCGCCACCAGAATTTCATAATCCTCTAACGAATAAATAGTCTATACGTTGCAAACAAAGCCTAGAATTTTTTTTAGCCCTATCTTTGTATTCTCAATACTATACCGATGAGTCATTCCGAACTTTCCGAACAAGAACTTTTACGCCGCGAATCGCTACAAAAATTGCGCGACCTCGGCATAGATCCTTATCCAGCAGCACTCTACCCTGTAGATGCTTTTGCAGCAGATATCAAAGCGCAATTCGAAGACGGAAAACAGGTTTGTTTGGCTGGGCGCATGCTCTCACAGCGCATTATGGGCAAAGCATCTTTTGCCGAAATTCAAGATGCCTCCGGCCGAATCCAAGTTTACTTTAACCGCGACGAACTCTGCCCAGGCGAAGACAAAACACTTTACAACGAAGTTTTCAAAAAACTCCTCGATCTCGGTGACTTCATTGGCATCAAAGGCCACATGTTCAAAACCCAAGTTGGCGAAATTTCAGTGCACGTAACTGAATTTCAGTTGCTCAGCAAATCTTTGCGCCCGCTTCCACTACCAAAAACCGATGCTGCCGGTGTTGTTCACGACGCCTTTACAGACCCAGAATTGCGCTACCGCCAACGCTACGTAGACCTCGTTGTGAACCGCAACGTCAAAGATGTCTTCATCAAAAGAACAAAGTTATTCAATGCCATGCGCGCCTTTTTCAACCGCGCAGGTTATATGGAAGTAGAGACTCCTGTTTTGCAAGCCATCCCAGGTGGTGCTTCGGCAAAGCCCTTCATAACGCACCACAACGCCCTCGATATTCCGCTTTACATGCGTATTGCCAACGAGCTATACCTTAAAAGACTGATTGTTGGTGGTTTTGATGGCGTTTATGAATTTTCTAAGAATTTCCGCAATGAAGGAATGGACCGCACCCACAACCCAGAATTTACCGCCATGGAAATTTACGTGGCCTACAAAGACTACAACTGGATGATGGACTTCACCGAACAACTCCTCGAGTTTTGTGCGATGGAAGTTAACGGCACCACAATTGCGCAATTCGGAGACCACACAATCGATTTCAAAGCGCCTTATAAGCGCGTAACTATGCGCCAATCTATTATCGATTTTACAGGCTTTGACATTGCTGGTAAAACAGAAGACGAACTGCGCGCAGCAGCCAAAGGAATGGGTATCGAGGTAGACCAAACCATGGGTAAAGGCAAGCTCATCGACGAAATTTTTGGTGGCAAATGCGAAGGCAATTACATCCAACCGACTTTTATTACAGACTACCCTAAAGAAATGTCGCCGCTATGTAAAGTACACCGCGACGACCCAAGCCTCACCGAACGTTTTGAACTAATGATTTGCGGTAAGGAAGTCGCTAATGCCTACTCCGAGCTCAATGATCCAATCGACCAACGCGAACGATTCGAAGAACAACTCAAGCTCCAAGAACGCGGCGACGACGAAGCCATGTTCATTGACCAAGATTTCTTGCGCGCGCTTGAATACGGCATGCCGCCAACAAGCGGTTTAGGTATCGGCATGGACCGCCTCATCATGTACCTCACAAATAATCCTTCTATTCAAGAAGTATTATTCTTCCCGCAAATGCGCCCAGAAACACAAGGTTCAAAAATTGTACTCAACGAGACCGAAACAGCGATTTTCGAAAAAATGCAAACCGAAAAACAACTTTTGTTGAGCGAACTCCGTGGGTACTTTGACATCAGCAACAAACTTTGGGATACCTCGCTGAAAACCCTGACTAAAAATCAGTTGCTCACTGTATTTAAAGAAGGTGATTTACTTTTAGTGAAATTGAACTAAAATCCGCTTCGTTACTCCGTAAATCAATTGTTACACTATTAATTTAGATGTACTTTTTGACGAACTCCCATAGCACGATTCCTGCACAGACGCTCACATTCAAGCTGTGCTTAGTGCCGAATTGCGGAATTTCAATGATATGATCTGCGCAGTCTAAAGCAGCTTGGTCTACGCCATCTACCTCATTTCCAAATACCAAAGCATATCCTTTGGCAGTTAAGCTGCCTACATCTTGCAAAAAAGTAGTTTCTACGGCTTGTTCTACTACGCAAATAGCGTAATCCCTTGCTTTAAGTTCGTTTAGCGCATCCATTAATGAAGCGCGATGCTCCCAGCGTATGGTTTCTGTGGCGCCAAGGGCTGTTTTGTGAATATCGCGGTGAGGTGGTTGGGCAGTAATGCCACATAAATAAATGAGCTCAACATTAAAGGCGTCGGCTGTTCTAAAAAAAGAACCAATGTTATTGAGTGAGCGAATGCTGTCCAAAACCAGTACAAGCGGGAACTTTTTTTGCGCTATAAAGTCCTCTTCGCTGACGCGATTGAGTTCCCAGAGCTTTAGTTTTTTATTGGGGTTTGCTGACATCTATGGCTCAAAAATACTGCAAAATTGTGGAAAAGTAGCCCAAAGTCAAGGGCTAAAAAGGCCTATCTTTACTCATCTAAAAAATACAAGTGTCAAAGCAAAGCGCAGAAAAAAGTTCCGAAACGCCCTTGATGAAGCAATACAATCAAATCAAGGCGCGCCACCCAGAAGCCATGTTGCTCTTCAGGGTCGGTGATTTCTACGAAACATTCGGTGAAGACGCCGTCAAAGCGAGCCGAATTCTTGGCATTATACTTACCAAAAGAAAAAACGGTGCGGCTGCCGAAATGGAACTCGCTGGTTTTCCGCATCACTCTCTAGAAACCTACCTTCCAAAATTGGTGAGGGCCGGCCAGCGCGTTGCTATTTGCGATCAGCTTGAAGACCCCAAAATGACCAAAACAATCGTAAAGAGAGGAGTTACCGAACTCGTTACGCCAGGGCTTGCCTTTAATGACCAAGTCCTCGACCAACGCACCAATAACTTTTTATGTGCGTTGCATCTTGAAAAGAACGAAATTGGCGCTGCCTTTCTCGATATCTCAACAGGTGAATTTCTTGTCGCACAAGGAACTGCCAACTACATCGACAAACTCATTAGTGGTTTTCGGCCAACGGAAATTATCTATCAAAAAAGCAAGGCCAGCGCTGTACATGAACTTTTTGGCAACGATGCCTTTCATTTCAGACTCGAAGAATGGGTTTTTGGCTCCGATTTCGCCAACGAACAACTCAACAAACACTTCGGTACTAAATCTTTGAAAGGTTTCGGACTCGACAACCAAGAGCTCGCCATTATTGCGGCTGGCGCCGTGTTCCACTACCTCTCTGAAAACCAACAACAACAACTCGGGCATATTACAGGCATTTCACGCATTGCCCCGGACCGCTATATGTGGCTAGACCGCTTTACGGTTCGCAACCTCGAGCTTATCCATTCGCCACACGAAAACGCCATCACGCTTTCGCATGTACTCGACAAAACCAAAACCCCAATGGGAGGGCGTTTGCTCAAGCGTTGGTTGGTGCTTCCCCTCAAAGACCGCAAACCTATAGAAGAAAGACACCAAGTTGTGGCAGCCTTAAAGGATGAACAATCAATCCACGACGACCTCGATGCCCGTTTGCGCGAAATTGGCGACCTCGAACGGCTCATTTCTAAAGTTGCAGTTGGGAAAATCAATCCAAGAGAAGTTCAGCACCTCAAGCGCACACTTCAGCAAATTCAGCCTATTCACGAGCTACTCAGCCCCTTGCAGAACAAAAGTCTGCAAACGCTCTTACAAAACCTAGACGCCTGTCAACAACTCATTGAACTCATTGAGGACAATCTAACAGCAGAGCCTGCGGTTCAAATTGGCAAAGGTGCCGTCATCAAAGAAGGTAGAGATGCCGCCCTAGACGAACTGCGCGCTATCTCGACCAACGGTAAAGATTTCCTTGAGCAAATTCAAGAACGCGAAATACAAGCTACAGGAATTTCGAGTCTAAAAATCGCCTTTAATAACGTATTTGGCTATTACATCGAAGTGCGCAACACGCACAAAGATAAAGTCCCCGACACCTGGATACGCAAACAAACTTTGGTTTCAGCTGAACGATACATAACGGAAGAACTCAAAGAATACGAGCAAAAAATCCTTGGAGCCGAAGAAAAAATATTGCACATTGAACAGCAGCTCTATCAGAAGCTCATTTTTGGAATGGCTGACTTTATTGGGCCCATCCAGAAAAATGCGCAGCTCATTGCACAACTCGACTGTCTTTTCTCCTTTGCCAAAGTAGCACTTTCACAAAACTATTGTTTGCCAAACCTCACCGACGACTACGAGCTCAGCATCAAAGAAGGTAGGCATCCGGTCATCGAACAACGCTTGCCCATCGGCGAAAGCTACATTGCCAACGATATCCACCTCGACAACAACAGCCAACAAATCATCATGATTACAGGGCCCAACATGAGCGGTAAAAGCGCAATTCTTCGACAAACTGCCCTCATTGTGCTCATGGCCCAAATTGGTAGTTTTGTACCCGCAAGTTCGGCGCAAATTGGCATCGTAGACAAAATATTTACAAGAGTTGGGGCTTCTGACAACATTTCTTCAGGTGAATCTACCTTCATGGTCGAAATGAACGAAACGGCAAGTATTCTCAACAACGTATCCGAGCGCAGCCTCATCCTCCTCGACGAAATTGGTCGGGGCACGAGCACCTACGACGGCATCTCAATTGCCTGGGCAATTGCCGAATACCTTCATGAAAATCCGAAAGCCAAAGCAAAAACTTTATTTGCCACACACTATCACGAACTCAACGAAATGGCCAACCGTTTTGAGCGCATTCACAATTTCAACGTGAGTGTCAAAGAACTCGGTTCAAAAGTGCTCTTTCTTCGAAAATTAATAGCTGGAGGTTCAGCGCACTCTTTTGGCATCCATGTGGCCAAACTTGCTGGTATGCCGGCGCCTGTTGTAAAGCGCGCAGAAGCCGTACTCAAAGACCTTGAGGCTAGCCATGCAAGTGTGGGTAGCGGTTCAAATAAGAAAGCAAGCAAACCAGCAGTTCAAGCCATTGCCCAAGATGTACAATTGAGCTTTTTTGCACTCAATGATCCCGTTTTACAACAAATTCACGACGAACTTGTCCAGACAGACATCAATTCATTAACCCCCGTCGAAGCACTGCTCAAACTCAATGAAATTAAAAAACTAACCGGTGCGTAATATTTTATTTCTCTACCTCTTTTTCCTCTTAACGGGTTGTGCAATTGATGAAGCACAGCCTCAAAAAGAAAAGCAGCTTACCCTTGCCCAAAACTTCATGACGACAAGTCAAAAAAAGGTCATGCTTAAAATCGCCAAGCGCCGCCATATCGACCTCACCATTCTTGATCTTTCAGCCAATTCCATTCGTAAAGCCATTAAAAAACACCCATGGGAGCCTGGCTTTGACCTCATCATGCTAGACGGTATAGTAGCCCAAAAATCTCTAGCAGGCTTGTCTTTTCAATACCACAATCCAGCGTTTGCAGCCATTCCAATTGGGGTGTCTTATGTTCCAGATTCAATTGTCAAGGTAAGTCATTTTAATGATCTTTCTCAACAATATCTTTGGTCAGCAGCCGACAACAAAGCACAAACAATTTTAAAAGCAAATCTTGCTTATGTATACCGAGGACGAGAACAAAACAAACAACTCAATCAGGTTTATAAAGACCTGATGCGTGGATTTAAAGATCACCAACTTGCTTTTGACAACTATCAGCTTTTAAATACACTTTTATTATGTCGATATGACACCTACTTACATGTCTTAAAAAAGGCAGCAAAAAGAAGACGTTTTACATTTGCCTTAGATAACAACAACCATTACTACGCCGACTTCATCAGCCTTTCTATCATTGAGCAAAGCCCACAATACATTACGGCCAAAAAATTCGTGCACTACCTCGACTACATGCGCGACCAACAAGCTGCATTTAGAACTGCCTTTGGCATGGCCAAAAAGCACGAAGTAAGGCGTCAACCAACCGTTCAGACCCTACTCAACTATCTCGAGAAATGACACCTAAATGACACAGGTTCTTCTAGACTTGTTTAATTTTGTAAAAAAACACGATATGTATCCAGCAGAACTTGTTCAACCAATGAAAGAAGACCTTACAAAAGTAGGGTTCGAAGAATTACTAGATGCTGCGGCTGTAGACGCTGCCGTTTCAGCAAACACCGACACACTTCTCGTGGTCGTTAACTCTGTTTGCGGCTGTGCGGCTGGCAATATGCGCCCGGGTGTTAAACTCTCCATTCAGCACGACAAAGCACCAGCAAAACTCACCACCGTTTTTGCAGGCGTAGATCAAGAAGCAGTCGCTCAAGCAAGAAAATACTTTTTGCCTTACCCGCCGTCATCGCCATCTATTGCATTATTTAAAGAAGGAAAATTAGTTCACTTTCTAGAAAGACACCACATCGAAGGCGGTAGTGCCCAAATGATTGCAGCCAACCTTCAAGCAGCTTACGACGAATTTTGTTAATCTAAACGAAAAAGGGCGGCCGCAATGCCATCGGCATGCAATTTTCCTTCTTCGGTTAGGATCATTCTTTGATCGGCTAAAGTCAACCAATTTAAGCGCGCAAATTCTTCAATTTGCGCGCTTTCTTTTGCTGTAAAGTCCGTTTTCAAAGCATTTAAATCCAGGCCCCAAACGGTACGCAAACCCAACAAAATCTGCTCGTTTCTATAAGCGTTAACACTTAACGCTTCGGTCTCGTACCATAGCTCATTTTTGCCAACGCCGTTCGTATAAATGGTATTGTTGCGTACATTCCAACGCCTTTCATTCCCATCAAAAGAATGTGCAGAAGGGCCTATTCCGATATAGGGTAGAAATTTCCAGTAAGAACTATTATGCTTGGAATGCAACCCAGGTAAAGAAAAATTAGAAATTTCATATTGCTCAAAACCAAAGGTTTTTGCTTTGGTAAGCAGAGCCAAAAACTGCTCACTTTGCAGCACTTCATCTGCGGGCTGTAGTTTCTTTTTGCGCACTAAATGATTGAGCGCTGTTTTGGGTTCTATGGTGAGGCAATAAGCCGAAAGGTGCTGGACTCCAAGTTTGAAAACAGCGTCTAGGCTAGCTTGCCAAGCTGCCAAAGATTGACCCGGTAGGCCGTAAATGAGGTCTACACTTATGTTGTCAAAACCCAACTGCTGTGCTAGCTTAATTCCTTCTAGGCCGTCGCTGACCAAATGCGCCCGGTTCATCCAGTTTAAGTCGGCATCAGAAAAAGTTTGTAACCCAATACTCAAGCGATTGATCCCGACAGACTTCCATATTGTTAAATTGTCAACCGTGATATCCTCCGGATTGACCTCAAATGATGTTTCAGCATCCGGAGAAACTATATAGTTTTGTCTAATGGTCTCAAAGATTAGGCTGAGCTCTGCCTCGGTTAAAATGCTTGGCGTACCACCTCCAAAGTAAATAGTTTGTACGACGCCAAATGATGGCGTAGACCTCAACACTAATTCCCGAACTAAAGCACTTATTAAATTACTTCGGTAGTTTTCAAAAGTAGTGGAGAAATGAAAGTCACAGTAAGTGCAGCGCTTGCGACAAAACGGGATGTGCAAGTATAGCCCACTCATATAGTCGAGAATTTATTGCTTGACAAATTTCTTCTGAACTACTGAGCCATTGTTCGCATTCAGTTGCAATAAATAAGTGCCTGCTGAAAGTTCCTGAATGTTGAGTTGTGTGCTACTTGCCTCCACCTCTCTTGTGAAAAGAAGCTTGCCGCATACGTCATAGACTTGAATACTCATTTGTGTCTGGTTGAACCAATTCACATTGAGTTCAGACTGCGCTGGGTTAGGCGCTAAGGTAAAATTCAATACCGAATTGTCAAGACCGACGTCATCGATATGGCGCACAACTACACCAAGACTATCGCCAAAATCACCGGCAGGCAAAGTATAGATATTTACCGAATTGTTGTCGGCCAAGGAGAGTGCACCGTCTGTACCTCCCCATTGAGAAGCACCCATGCCATCGCCATAGTAATCATAAATTACAAAAGTGTAACATTCAAAAGCAGTGAGCGGAATATCGTAGTTATAGGTAGTGTTGTTTTGCAAAGGAGTAGTTGGATCAGTAGGTGCAGGGAAATTACCTGTCCCAAAATTACCCGAAACACTTTCATTGCCTTCAGACCAAACTACTGCGCCGGCTGCATTTCGCAACTCTACATAGGTTTCGTCGGCATAATCGTCGGTAAGAAGTGTCACTTTCAGAATATCGATTGTTTCTGGAACTGCCGTGACATTGATGTTTGCCACAGATTGGTTGTTGCTTGAGTTTTCATCTAAAGCTTGGTTTGGATTACTTACTGTAGCTGTAAAAGTATGGGCTCCAGCTGTAAGCTGAACTGTTGGCAAAGTGATTGTTTGTGCTTGCCATTGATTAAGTGTACCAGACCAGTTGTACTGCTGTGCAGTGCCGTTGTCTATTTGGTAAGTAATTTGGGCACTTGTAAGTGTTGTGGTGCCAATATTCAGGAGTGAAACGCTTGGCTGATAGTTGTCTGCGCAAAGTGCTTGTGCTGTTAATGTTGCACCAGAAATGGCAGCATCTAAAGCAACCGTACTTGCATTTGTTGGGTCAAAACCATCGATAAAAGCTGCTCCTGAATTCAATGGATCTAACCAGTACTTAAGTTGATTGGTGCTATTGCTACCTGCTGGTTCCCATGAACTTGATACTCGGCCGTAGTAGTCAGGGGCTGTTAAATTCTGACAAGAAGCACCGCCGCCCCACAACTGACCAATAATGCGGTGGTTTTGGTCAAATAATGGTGAACCAGATGAACCACCTTCTGTGGTGGTATTGCGATCCCATTGAACAGTCCAAGTGGAGTTGGCTTCTGTTGAACCCATTGCTTGAGATATTGCGGCGGGGTTGTCATCAAAGGATATTTTCTTGATATCGCCAGACGGATGGTGAATACTAACTGTTGAAGTCGGGATAGTACCAGATTTGTCCCAGCCTGAAAAATAAGGATTGTAGTCTAGTGGAACGGTTCCATTAACCAAACCACCTGTGATTTCAACCAAACAGAAATCAGAAGGAGTGCGACGCGAGCGTAAAACCGCACCACTTAAGGATTGGAAAGTTGGCGAAGCCCCAGGATTAGAACAAGTAGAGGACTGCCAGTTGAAACGAAATACCCAACTTGCAGGGTTGCTGTAACAGTGATTTGCCGTTAAAACGTATGGTTTCCCATCGTTTTGTGTATTGTTGATGAGTGCACCTGAACAAAAACCACTACCGCCCGACACGAGCATTACTGCGCTATTGCGCTGTGGAGTCCATTGTAAACCATCGGGGCAATTGACATTCATGTTACACGAACCAGAGCTGCCGAAGGCTTTTTCCATGAATTCATTAGCTGTTCGGTAACCATGCGTAACGGTTGCCAATTGCACATGCCCATAATTGTTTTTCGGCGCGACATAATATTCAATGATGGCTTCTTCGCCTGGGATCAATTCCGTGCCGAGTTGGCCATCGTAGATGTGTTCTTGGGTCAAGGCTCCAAGGATAAAATCTTTGGCGGCATTGTAAACAAATAACTGATTTCCTTCGGGTATAGTCGTTTGCTCAAAAGTAAGATTGACTGTAAGCGCACCTTCGCACTTCACTTTTACCAACCACAAGCGTGCACCATTCGGTAACTCAAACCACGATCCTGCATTTGTGGTGTTTATATTGGTGTGGTTATTGAAACCAAAACGCCATGGTGCAATACCTTGGTCGTCTATGAGTGCGTCCTCGGCCTGCAATGCGGCAATATTGGGTTGTGCAAACAACCATTGTTCAATGGCTTTTTGATCTAAAACTAGTTTTGTAGTGATAGGAACCCCTCCTTTACCCTGGATTTGGGCTAAAAACGGACTACAGCAAAAAATAAAAATAAGGGCATAAAGTGTTTTCATGGAGACGGCTTTACTTGATAAGATACTTCGAAAATAGTGTTTTTTGCGCCAAGTTACGCGGTCCTAAGACGAAAAAAGTATCCAACAAGTTGTATCTTTGTTACATGACCAAACCATTTGTTGTCGGAATATGTGGAGGAAGCGGTGCAGGCAAAACAACTTTGCTAAAGCGTCTATCTGAAACTTTTCAAAGTGCGAGCACAGCTGTGTTTTCCATGGACAATTATTATTTGCCCTTCGATCAGCAGGCTAAAGATGCAAACGGCATCGTTAATTTTGATCTTCCAAGTGCGCTCGACCATCAAAAACTTAGCACTGACCTGAAAACTTTAATTGGTGGGGAACCCATAGAAGTACGTGAATATTTTTTCAATGTACAGGGCAGTAAAAGTGTGCTTCTTACCATTCAGCCTAGTGACCTCATCATTGTAGAAGGCTTATTTACGCTGCATTATCAAGAGGTTTTTACACAACTCGATTACAGCATTTTTGTCGATGTTGATCACGCCACTCAACTAGACCGACGCATCTATCGCGATCAAGAAACGCGCGGTTATAAACGCTCAGAAATCATCTACCAATGGGACAACCACGTGTTGCCGTGTTACGAACAATTTATTGAACCCTACCGCCACGCTGCCAACTTTATTTATTGCAACGACCACCGTGCCGATGCGGATTTCTTGCGTTTAAGCGAACATCTGCGTACCTTGGTGCCAGATCGCTTTCAATAATGAGCCCATTTATCTCTTTTATTCGGACTTGGAAATTCAGTTTACTCGGGCTGCTGTTGCTGCTATTCGGACTTATCTCCTATTACTCCAATCAAGAGCAGTCTTTTTCAATTACTGCGGTTCAAAAACGCTTTTCTGAACTAGAAAAAGAAGGGGCTGCGCAAGCTAAACTCTTGCTTGAACAAATTGACAAAGGTCAAAAATTGCCCACCTCAAATGAACTGATCTACCATCTTTATCAAAATGAGGTTTTATTTGGCTGGAGCAGTAACCAACTTCCGGTTGGACGCTACAAAACTGCTGTTTTTCCTGACAATGGGCTCATCAAATTAAACAATGGTTACTATTTCAGTCAATCGGTGCAAAAAGATAGCATCACTTCTTGCGTAAGTTTTTGTTTACTCAAAGAATACGAATTCAGTAATGCCTATTTGAACGCAGCTAACCCAAAATTCTGGAATCAACAGTTTTCGGTGAATCTGACCGGAGCGCGCAAGCATGCCATATTTGACAGCAAGAAGCAAATTGTTTTTTATGCAACTCCCCTTCCTCAAAATACCAATTCAACCAATAAAAACGGGGGGCCATTATTTATCCTGATTGCTGTATTTCTCTTTTGCTACGAAATACAAACTTATTTTGAAAAAAGCTGGATTGGTAGCTTATTGCTCTTGTTAGGTCTTTTGGTTACGCGAATTGTTTTGTACGAAATTACATGGCCGCTTAATTGGCAAGAAAACGACTGGTTTTCGGCTGGTTTCTTTGCTTACAACGAATGGTATCCTGACTTTTTTGCTTTTGCCATCAATAGCCTTTTTATCGTATTCGGATTTCGGATTCTGATTGTGCTCTTGCGCATCACTGATCGGTGGTGGTCCAAAATGATGGCGCTGCTGCTTCCTATTTTACTTTGGCTATGGGTACTGGAGCAGTTGCGCATTGTTATTGATCACTCCAATATCCCACTTAGTTTTGAACACCTCTTTGAATTGCGTTTGAGTTCCTATTTCTTCTTTGCACTCATTGGTTATTTTCTTTTCACCTTTCACAAAACTGTTCATTTTGCCGTTATTCAAAACAGCACTCAAAAATGGTTTCGACGACCGCTGCTCAAACTAGGCATCTGCATACTTCCCTTTTTATGGTTGCTTTCTGACGGACAAAACTGGATCAATTTTTTACCAATATGCATCATTTGTATTCAATTGGTATTTGAAAATACGCGCAAAACCTCTTGGCGACGCTTGAGTATCCAACTTTTGTTACTTACCGTAAACGCAGCTATTATATCCTTTTATCTACAGGATTTACAAGCAAACAAAGACATCGAAAACCGCCAACTTTTTGCCCAGCAACTCGCTATTGAACGCAACATCAATTTAGAGTTAGCTTATGCACAAATTGCTCCAAATATCAACGAAGAGAATTGGCTTAATACCTCTTTTGACTCCCTTCAAAAACATTTTACAAAAGTAGGTTTTGAGCACCTGCTCACCCAAAAGTTTTTTACCGGAATCTGGGACGGTTTTGACATCGATGCTGACATTTATGCCGCTGATAATCGGCCTTGCTTTGGAACAGATAGCCTCAAACTCTCTAGATTAAAAGCACTCGTCAACGAGCATGGTCAAGCATCTGATATTCAAGATGGATTGTATTTTATGCCCCATGAAGAAGAAGGCTTGAGCTATGTGATCTTGCTGCGTTTGGAGGCGCAGAAAACCATTGCAATCACGCTTGTTTCCAAAAGAATTCCTGAAGAAATTGGTTTTCCGAGGTTGCTCATTTCTGATCAGGCTGGTATTTCAAATAGCCTTGAGTCTTATGCAATTGGCAAATATGCCGAAGGCAGGCTTATTCACCAAACTGGTACATTCAATTACCCCAACTTACTCTCTGCGTTTAAAAAACAACAAACTAAAAAAGGTCATTTCGAAAAGAATGGCTTCTCACATGTAATCCAACAACAAAATACAGGTTCTGCAATTATCATTTCTACAGAAACGAGCGGTTGGTTCACGAATATAACCAGCTTTGCATTTATGTTTGTGTTTTGGGGGCTACTCATGCTCGTCAATAACATCGCCATTACGTTAGTTAAAAACAAAAGCTTACAATGGTCCTTGGCCTTTAAAGTTCAACTTGCCTTTCTACTCATCTTAGCTGTTTCACTTTTTTTATACGGCTTAGGTAGTTCGATTTTCATTGGGCAGCAATTTGACGATTACTCACAGCAGGCTTTGCGCGAAAAATTATCTTCTGTACAGGCCGAACTCAAGTCTCAAACTTTTTTGCTCGATACACTTGATCAGGGCGAAATTGCAAAAACACTAGAAACCAAATTGGCAAAACTATCGCGCGTATTTAAAACAGATTTATTCATTTTTGACAGCGACGGCTTTTTAATTGCTTCATCGAGACCCAAGCTTTTTGCCTACGGCTTAATTGGTGAACACATGAACCCTCGCGCTATGGATGCACTCATTGGGGAAAACCAAAGCTATTTTTCACATCAAGATCAAATTGGAAAACTCAGCTATCGAAGTGCTTACCTTCCAATTACCAATCATAGACTTCAACAAATTGGCTTCATCAATATTCAGCTTTTCGGACAACAAGAAGCCTACGAACAACAAATTGAGCGCTTCTTCAAGGCTGCCATCAATGTTTTTGTACTCCTTTTAGCACTCTCTGTTCTCATTGCATTGGTTGTCAGCAATTGGCTCATTGGTCCGTTACAAGTAGTAGCACGGTCGGTACGCAACCTTGAATTAGGAAAAACCAATCAGAAAATTGCTTACCAAAATGACGATGAAATTGGCGCACTCGTCAAAGCTTACAATGAAAAATTAACTGAACTGGAGCTCGCTGCAGTGCAAATTGCACGGAGCGAGCGCGAAAGCGCATGGCGCGACCTCGCACAGCAAATTGCCCATGAAATTAAGAATCCGCTGACCCCAATGAAGCTCAATATCCAACATTTATTGCGCAAAATGGAGGCTCAGGACGCCGACGTACAACTACTTGCTCAAAAATCACTGCCTTCCCTCATCGAACAAATAGATGCCTTAGCCCGAATGGCCAACGAATTTGCCCGCTTTGCCAAACTCCCAGAGCCCAATTTTGAAAAAATCGAACTGGGCGCATTTATCACCCAAACCATTGCACTCTTTGACGAAGATCAAACCATGATTAATTTTCAAGAAAATGGTACTAAACTTTGGATCAACGCAGACAAAGACATGCTCAGCCAAGTCTTTCACAACTTGTTGCTGAATGCCCGACAAGCCACTGATCTGACCCCAGAGCCAAAGATTGAAATGCGACTTCAAATTCAAAAGGAAAGCGTTGAAATAGCTATTCAAGACAACGGGATTGGTATATCTGAAGAACAACAAGAGCGTATCTTCACTCCTTACTTTACCACTAAGTCGTCAGGATCCGGAATTGGCTTAAGCGTAGTCAGACAAATCATTGAAAAACACAACGGTGAAATTCGTTTTGAGAGCAAGGAAGGCGTTGGGACAATATTTTATATTTACCTCCCTTTAATCTCTAAAGGGACGTAAATCAAAAATCATTACTTTGTTCTGATGATATAAGCATCTCGATAAATAAGGTTTGATGTCTGGATTCGCGGTGTCTGCCTGAAGCAGCAATAACTTTGAAGCTCCTATATTGATCCAGCGCCGGATCATGTAGGCATTACTAACGTAACTTCTGTACCCGTAGCCGCTATAACCAATTCTATCAATTGTGCTTAAGTGTACATTCGGATACGGATCCGAAAAACAAAAGACGGTGTCTGTCGGTACAATAATTTGCTGTATGGCGACACGCTGCTCTTGGATTTGTTGTAGACCCTCTTGGTGATTGAAATAAAACCATTTCCAGATTTCTTTTATGGGTTTAGATGTGAACGAGGACTTTTCAACCAAAATATTATTATTGCCCGCTGCTACTTGCGTAAATGAAACCGTATTCAAAAAAATCCAGATCAATCCAAAACCTAATAGTATTTTACGCCAGCGCCAATTTGATAGGATATCACTTTGAAACCTGAGTAGCATGGCAAAAAGCGTCAATGGAAAAAATAAAGCCTCGATAAAATAATAATCGTGGACCTCAAAAACCCAAAACCAAAGTATAAAATAGGCGAATAGACCAACTAATGCAATAGGCAGCCAATACCTAAAAAACAAAGTGTGCTTAGATTTGATGCTCAAGTAAAGACCCAATAACAACAATATCAGCATTAAAATTGGCTGCATGATTTCCTTAAGATGCTCCTCGAGAAGCAACTTTATAATACGCCAACGGGAAGCGGTATCCACCTCCCAAATTGGTCGGATTGTAGTAGAGAAAATACTAGAGTGATACTTGGCATTGTAGGAAATAGCATACTGGTACCACCAAAAAGTAAGCAAAAAGGAGAGGAGCAAAGAAATTAAAGCAACCCAGGTTCGGCGGTCTCGCCAATAAATGCGGTTAGCTGCGTGCAAACTATAAAAGAAAAACGCACCAACAAAAGACAAAACAGCCACCAAAGCCGTAATTTTAATCAAGACGGCAATGGCTAAAAATAGAGTGTATACCAACCCATCTGTTATTTTTTCGGTTTGCGTAAATCGATAGAAAAAGCTCCCGGCAAGTAACAGACTCGCAAATGAATATACATTGGGCAAAAGGGTGTCGGCATAGTAGATGAGTACCGGCGAACTCAAAATGACACCACTAAAAATGAGGACTAGTTTTTCTGACTGAAAAAACCAGAGGAGTACGTTTCTAAACGCAATAATTGCTGCTAATAAGTAAGCCAAGCTGAACACTTTTGCCATCCAAAGATGGTATCCAAAGATGCTCCACAACTTACCAATTACGAAGTAAACCACCGGGAACTCAGCTGCAGCCTGTTGGTTTCCGAAATTAGATATGGCGTGGGTTTTGGGTTGTAACAAACTTCCTCCGCGCATAAATTGCATGGCTTGTGAGAGTGAATCCGCTTTTCTGCATTCGTGGATAGGCTGAATAGGATCTAAAAAATGCTGCCAAAAAGCATAACAAAAACTCAACAAGAGCAGCAGCCCTAATAAGCGCCACTTAAGGTCGAGATGAGTGAAAAAGCGTTTCATTTGTTGAGGTAAAGATACAGAAGCTTTGGTTAGTTTTCGACTTTTTGAGTTATCTTTCCACTGCTTAAAACAGTATGCTTTTTAACTCTATCGATTTCCTGTTTTTTCTTCCAGTGGTGGTGGTGCTGTACTACTTGCTACCGCAGCGCTTTCGCTGGGTACTCATCTTTGTGAGTAGTTGCTACTTCTACATGGCGTTTATCCCGAAATACATTTTGGTGCTTTTTGCCATCATCCTGATAGACTACAGTGCTGCTATTTGGATGGAAAAACTTCAAGGAAAACAAAGAAAAAGGCTGCTTTTACTTAGTTTGATCGCAAATATTGGCATTCTTGCCTTCTTCAAGTATTTTGGTTTTGCCAACCAAACACTCATTGACTTTTTTACCTTGTTCGGAAAAGAATTCAAATACTACGATCTCGGAATCATTCTCCCAATAGGACTTTCCTTTCACACTTTTCAGTCGATGAGCTACACGATTGAGGTATACCGAGGGCAACAAAAAGCAGAAAAGCACCTCGGTTATTTTGCCAACTACGTCTTGTTTTTTCCGCAAATGGTAGCGGGGCCCATCGAGCGCTATACCACATTAGGTGAAGAATTGCGCAAAGAACAAAGGTTTCAATTTGAAAACTTCAGCGCTGGATTTCGTTTGCTTTTACTCGGTTTTGTCATCAAAATGGTGGTGGCAGATCAGCTGGCGCCTTTTGTCAATGCAATTTATGCTGCCCCCACCAACCATAGCCCGTTTCAAATTGCACTTGCGCTCATCTTTTTTTCATTTCAAATTTATGCCGACTTTTTTGGTTACTCCTTAATTGCTCAAGGCAGTGCACGTTTGCTGGGCATTCACATCATGGATAATTTCAAAACGCCCTACTTTGCAGCAAGTATAGGGGAGTTTTGGCGCCGTTGGCATATTTCCTTAAGTACGTGGTTCCGCGACTACCTCTATATTCCGCTCGGCGGAAACCGCGTGGGCAAATGGCACTGGGCTTTCAATACTTTACTCGTTTTTGGGATCAGCGGCTTGTGGCATGGTGCCAGTTGGACCTTCATTGTTTGGGGTCTGCTGCATGGCCTTTTCCTCATCTTAGAAAAACCACTTAAGCCGTTCGCCAATATAATAAGCACTTTTATATTAGTCACCTTAGCTTGGGTGTTTTTTAGGGCGCCAGACTTCGCAAGCGCACTTCAAATTTTAAAAGGACTTTTTATAGCGCAATCTGAAGGGCCAAAATGGATGGATCTTTGGACCCCACTCTGCGCACTAGGGCTCTTCCTCCTGCTCGACTTCTCTTACCGCAAACAAAGATTTGACATGCTACTCAATCGCTTGCCATTAGTTGGGCGTTGGAGTTTGTATTTTGTTATGCTGTTCTTGCTTTTTGCATTTTCCGGGACCCAGAAATTTACCTTTATTTATTTTCAGTTCTGATGGTCAAAAAACTTTTCTTCCGGTTTTTGGTGCTCGCAATAGGGTTAGTCGTCATGAATCATGTCTATCGCTTTTTCTTTTATGAAAAAGACCTCCGACAACACAGCCCTGAAATGCTAGAAGTTTGGAAGCAACAACGCAAGTCAGATGTCCTCTACTTTGCGGAATCATCAAATATGAATGTCCGCGATACAGATCTTGTTAAAAAATCAATTTCTGAACTCACCGACGACCTTTTACCAAAATTTAAGATAGGTGCAGTAAATAAACCAGCTACGCATGCCGGGATTTACAAAGAATGGATCAAAAATATGCGCGCACCTTTCCCAAAAGCGATCATCGTTACCATGAACTTGAGGTCTTTCGGTGCCGATTGGCGCCATTCAGAATTAGAAAGTGTATTGCAAGCCGGAGTGGTCATGCTCAAACCCTATCCGGTATTAGCCAATCGGTTTTTGCTTGCGTTGAATGCTTTTGACAACAAAACACCTGAAGTGCGCGAACAAGAAATGCTACGCGAATGGGAAGAGGTCAAATTTGATTTTCCGTTTAAAGTGCCTCATGCCACTGTAAGGCTTTGGGACAACGCAATGGCCAACGGAAGTTTTCTACTTCCAGACGGCGCCTGGGACATGGAAAAGATTACATTAGCGTGCCATTACGTGAAGTCTTATGCGTTTCAAATTAGGCCAGACAACCCGCGCCTGAAAGATTTTGATGAAATCGTTGCATTTTGTCAGCAACACAAAATCAAGCTGATTTTCAATTTATTGGCAGAAAACACCGCATATGCCCAGCAGTACGTCGGCAAAGAACTCGTGCAAATCATGCGTTACAACCGCAATTTGTTGGTGCGCCGTTATGGCAACAAGCCTGGGGTAACGGTTGTAGATAACTTAGAATTGCTCGAGGGGCTTGATTTCAGTGACCAAAACTGGACTACAGAACACTATGGCTACAACGGAAGACTACAAATTGCCAAACAGCTCGCCAAAGCACTTCATTAATTGAGTTCAATCCTCAAAGGAAAGGTAAACTCCGAAACCACAGCAGCACCATTCTCATCTTTAGCAGCATTCCAATTTGGCATGGTCAGGAGTGCAGTAATAAGACGGGGTTTCAATATTTCGAGCTCCTTCTCAGAAAATTTTAAGAAGTTAACTTCCCTTACTTTGCCCTTTACATCAATGAGCAAGCGAATATAAATTTTACCCTCTATGCCCAACTCACGGAGGTAATTCCACTCATAACTGTTTTTGATTTTGTTATCGATATACTTCAGCAATTCATCAATTGAAATACCATAAGATGCTTGAATAGTAGGAAAATTGACGATGCTGTCTCGAATTGTTTTTGGCAGTGGGTCTGGCGGGCCCACACATGTGATCACCGGCTCTGAAATATAGCCCGGTGGATCTATTGGACACGGATCAGGATAAGGGTCAGGTAGATAACCTGGGCCGGGAACAACCTGCGGAATAAATTGCGTAATCTTTTTGGGTTTTGATTTACTCTTCAACTCCATTTTTGATACTGCGTTTTTTGGTTGAGATTTGTTAAGATGAATTTTATTCTGATTTTTACTGTCTTGCACATCGCTATTTTTTTCCTCTCGACAAGAAGAAAAAAAGAAAAAACCAACCAGGAGATAGAAGAATATATGCCGCATGAGAATACCTTTATCACAAAGAACGCACAAACAATTGAATCCTTACCTTTGTTAGACTAAATAAAACAGATGCAACGCTATTGTCTAGACCCATGGAAACGCACGCGCGTTTTAACACAAGAAGTTCAAATTGGAACGCTTAACTTGGGTGGGCAAAACCCTATTCGGGTGCAATCCATGACCACTACTGACACTATGGATACCGAAGGATCGGTAGAGCAATCTATCCGCATGATCGATGCAGGTTGTGAACTCGTAAGGCTTACGGCACCTAGTAAAAACGAAGCCGAGAATTTACAAAATATCAAAGCAGCACTTGTTCAAAGAGGGTACAACACCCCGTTGGTAGCCGATATCCACTTTACGCCAAATGCCGCTGAAATAGCCGCCAAAATTGTCGAAAAAGTGCGTGTCAACCCAGGTAACTACGCCGACAAAAAGAAATTCGAAGAAATTGATTACACCGATGAGAGCTACCAAGCTGAACTCGACCGAATCGAAGAAAAATTCACACCCTTAGTACTCCTTTGTAAAGCAAACGGGACCGCCATGCGCATTGGCACAAATCACGGATCGCTTTCTGACCGTATCCTAAGCCGTTACGGCGACACCCCTGAAGGGATGGTCGAGTCTGCGTTTGAATTTATCCGCATCTGTGAAAAACACAATTACAAACAATTGGTCATTTCCATGAAAGCGAGCAACACGCTCGTTATGGTTCAGGCCTATCGCTTGCTTATGGCAAAAATGCTGGAAAATGGTTTTGTTTATCCGCTACACTTAGGCGTTACAGAAGCTGGCGATGGCGAAGATGGCCGGATTAAATCTGCGGTTGGCATTGGCGCACTTTTAGAAGACGGCCTAGGTGATACCATCAGAGTGTCACTAACAGAGGCTCCTGAAGCAGAGATACCCGTTGCTCAAAAACTCATTGCCAAATACAATTCTTACATACCACATGAATTTGTAGCTCCAAGTGGGAACTTAAATTATTCGCCATTTCATTACAGCAAAAGAGAAAGCCACTCCTTTCATAACATCGGCGGAAAAAATACCCCTGTTGTGTTGGCAGACCTCTCTTTTGTCGAAGCCATCAAACCAGCTCATTTCTTCGGTTTTGGCTACCAGTACAGCATTCCGCTCGACAAATGGAATATCCAAGATCAGGCTGCCGATTACGTTTACATCGGGAGCAATGAGCTTGACTTTGAAGTGCCCGGTACCCTAGGAATCATCATGGATTTCGAACTATGGCAAGCGGCATTCAGCCAAAAAGCAGGCTATTACCCTCTGGTTCTGAAAGAACAACTTTCTGAAGTGGCCCCTGATCAAATTTGTTTCTTGCCACTTGAAGCCGAAGATACAATTCCTCATCAATTGACAGACAAACCGAATGTTTGTATAATTCTCAATACGAAATACAGCAATAAAACACAGCTTTACCGTCGTTTCTTCCTTGAATTACAAGAAAAAAGTCTGCCTAACCCCGTAATTTTATCTTATCAATACGAAACCGCTGAACTTGAATCATTCCAACTCTTTGCAGGGGCCGATGCCGGAGCACTTTTAATTGATGGTTTTGGTGATGGTATTTGGCTCAATGCCGAGTTAGGTGCACAACACATTAATTCTACAGCTTTTGGTATTTTGCAAGCAACCCGCACGCGGATTTCCAAAACTGAATACATTTCTTGCCCTTCATGCGGCCGTACGCTTTTTGATCTCCAAGAAACCACCGCTAAGATCCGACAACGTACCGCCCACTTAAAAGGGCTCAAAATCGGGATTATGGGCTGTATTGTGAACGGCCCTGGCGAAATGGCCGATGCCGACTACGGTTATGTTGGAACTGGGCCAGGAAAAATCAATCTGTATAAAGAAAAGACAATTGTAAAGCGCAATATTGAAGAACAACAAGCTGTAGAGGCGCTCGTAGACCTCATCAAAGAATACGGCGACTGGCAAGAACCCAAAAACTAAAATTCGGCAGGGCAATTGAGTTCCATCCATTCATTAGAATGTGGATGATAAAATCCAAGTTTAGCCGCGTGTAAATGCAAACGATTGGATTTTTGGCCGTATAAATCGTCGCCTTTTATTGGGCAATTCAAACCAAGATGATGCGCCGCATGCACGCGAAGCTGGTGTGTACGCCCTGTTTGTGGATACAAAGCAATTCTTGTTTCATTGTTTTGAATATCCAGCACTTTAAACTTTGTATGCGCATAACTTCCATGTTCATAGCAGACAAGTTGACGCGGCCTGTCTTCGAGATCTACACGAAGAGGTAGTTTGATTTCACCAACTGCTTGACCTGGTACTCCAACCAGAATTGCCAAATATTCTTTTTGAACTTTTCTAAGCACAAATTGTCGCTGCAAACGCTCATGCATCAGTTTAGTTTTTGCCGCAAGCATGATTCCAGATGTAGACATATCCAAACGGTGCACCAACAGCGGGCCGTCTGCTTCTGGAAAATATTTCTTTAAATCCTCTAATGAATTGGGTTGAGGATTTTTGCCCGGCACCGATAAATACTCAGGTGCTTTGTTGATGGCTACGATCCAGTCGTCTTCGTAAATGATGTCCAAGGCTTTAGGCGGATGAATCGCCGCAATTGGATTTGGGTCGATACTCATGCCTTTCAACATGTGTCCTAAAATGGGCTCGCATTTACTTTTACATGACGGATAAAAATGACCATGAATGCGCACTTCAGAATCTGGCGACATTCCCCACCAAAACTCGGCCATACAAATCGGTCGAAGTTGGTTGAGGTAGGCATATTGCAGCAATTTGGGTGCTGCACATTCTCCAGCTCCGGCTGGCGGTGATTCTGCAAAAAGATTTAGAACATTTTGGGTATCTCCTAAGGCATTTAAAAAAGTGTAGCGTTCAAAAATCCGCTGTTGAAGATCTGCAGAATGGGCCGCACGCCTGGCTTTTAATTGTTCAATTTCTTCTTTGAATAAGCGCAAATTTTCTGAACGAGCGAACAACTCCTCTTGGGCGTGTTTTTTTAAAGCCTTTAGTCGACGGCTTTCGTGCATGCTTTCTTCGCGAAGTTGGCTTTCAAGAATTGCAATGTTCTCCGCATCATGCACAAGTGCAGCGCTGCGTTTGATATCACGTATTCTTTTACTTTCTTTGTTCTGCAAGCGCAGTTCTTCCAATTGATTTGCCCATTGTGCTTGAAGTTCCTGATACACAGCTTTCAAATTGTCTAATTCATTAGACCCCTCTAGTTGTTCTAATTGAATGGTGAGCTCATGGATCTCTACTTCTTCTCTTCGAAAAAACCCCTGTGCCTCTAGTATATCAAATACGGGCGGAACAAAACCAATGTGCTCATTGGAATTACCAAGCTTGCCAGAAAAAGCTGCTAAATAACCTAGTTCTTGATTTGAATTTTGTACCACGAGTACACCAAACATTTTTCCGATGGCACCCAAGCGCTCTTTTCTGCCCAAGCCGAAATCATGACCAAATGCTTCGGTGCTTAAGCGTTGTTGCAATAAATCTACGGCGTACTTGGCCATAGGATGAACGTCGTAGTAAAATGGGAAAGTGAAGCGCTCAGGTAAAGCGAGGTCCTGAAATTCTGATCCAAAAGGGATAAACATAAAACAAAGGTCAAAAAAAACGCCCTCGTTGGAGGGCGTTTCATATTTCTTATGAAAGAAAATTATTTGATAACTACGTTTTTAGTAGTTGTAAGACCGTCAACAGTAACAGTTACGATGTAGCTTCCTTTAGCAACGTTTTCAGTTGAGAAAGAAACAACTTGTGTTCCGTTAAGGTTAGTCATGTTTTTTGCAGAGATAACGCGACCTTGAAGATCCATTAACGCTACTGCGTAATCGTTGTTAGTAGCTTCGAAAGAAACGTTAACTTCAGAAGAAGCTGGGTTAGGGTATACATTCATTGCGATTGTAGCTAACTCATCCATTCCTAAAGCACCTGTTTTGAAAGCACGTGTATCAATATCTCCGAACTCAGCACCTGAAGCGATTGTTGTTCCGTTTGCATCTACTAAAGAGTATGCACCGTTACCGTAAGAACAGCAAATACCATCTCCGTAAGAGTCAGTGATTTCGAAAGTATAACATTGGCTAGGGTTAAGTGTAACCAATTGTGGAGCTTGTACAGTTTGACCAGCAGCACCTGTTGTCATGTCCGCCCAGTTACCACCACCTTGTGCTACAGTTGCACCAGCGCTATTCTTGATTACCCAAGCAGTTTCTGAAGCGTAGTAGTCAGTTGTAATGTTAACCGTTACGAACTGAGAAACAGCATTTGAAGCAGCAGCAATTGTAGTGTTCATGCCATTGTTTGCAGCTGAAGCATCACCTGCAGTTGTAACTGTACAAGTAAGAGCACCACCAGTAAAGTTAGCGATTGGTGAACATGTTACGTTAGCAACACCATAAGTAGCTAAGCTACCGCTATAGGTACCTGTAGAAACTGTAGTACCACCTTGTGTGATAGTAACAGTAGCAGATGTAAGTGCAGATGTTCCGTTGTTTTGGATGTTAATAGATGGCGTATAAGAACCTTCACAATGTACAGCAGCACCAGTGTAGTTCAAAGCAGCAACGTCTGCAGGAGCAGATGCTGGTGGAGGGCAAGCGCCAACTGTAGCATACAGTGCAGCAGCGTCTAATTGACCAACTTCTTCGATGATGCGGTTAGGGCAAATACGGTAGATTGTTGGAAAATAAGCGATTGCGTAATCGTTGTTGATTTGGTTAGCCGCAGCAGATGCAGGGTTAGCCATTGGGAATTGGATTTGGTTACCAGCAGCTGGCTCAATCCAGTTTCCGATAGCACCTGAACCATCTAACATAGTAGCGTCCGCAGTTTGACCGTCACCTTCGATCCAGATAACCATAACGTCGTCTGTTGTAGCAGTAGCAACACCTGGTGCGCCTGCTGGGCCATGGTTAGCATAGACATCTTCGAGAGCTCCACTTAAATGGTAGTTCCAGCATGGACCACACCAAGTTGCAGATACATCTAAAAATACAGTGTATCCTTGGTCAAGGTAGCTGTAAAGTGAGTAAGATCCGTTGCTAGATGAACCAGCAGTAGACAACCATGACTGGTAAGCAGACACAGTAAAGTTTGGAGCAACGCTACCTGGGGCTAGCTGCGCATTCGCACTAACACCTGCAAGTAACATAGCAGCTGAGAATAATAGTTTTTTCATGCGTTAAAATTTAAGTTTGCGTAAATATAAAGAAATTCCGGTCAAGGAAAAAAAACTTAACTACAAAAAGATAGGAAAATGGCTTATTTCTTTTTGAGTTGTTCTTTGATGAACAATTCAATGGCGCCAACCATTGAAGGTGCTTTTGGGTGCGGCGCGTGAACGTCTAGACGCAAATTGTTTTTTAGAACAGCATTAGCAGTGGTGGGGCCAAAAGCAGCAATAGCAGTGGTGTTCTGCTTGAAATCAGGGAAGTTTTTGAATAAAGATTCGATTCCGCCTGGGCTAAAGAACACTAACATGTCGTAATAGACATCTTCTAAATCAGAAAGATCAGCAGCAACAGTTCGGTACAAAATTGCTTTTGTAAATGGAATGTTGTACTTCTCCAAGGTGAGTGGAATGGTGTCTCTAAGTATATCAGTACAAGGCAACAAGAATTTTTCGCCTTTTTGTTTTTTCATGAGCTCAGCAAGCTCATCAATGGTTTGTTTACCAAAAAAGATTTTACGCTTTCGGTAAGTCACGTATTTTTGAAGATAGAGCGCTACAGCCTCAGTAATACAAAAATATTTCATGGTGTCAGGCACTTCAAAACGCATGGCTTCTGCCATCCTGAAGAAGTGATCAACCCCTACCTTTGAGGTAAGGATGATTGCTGTATGGGTGGAAATATCAATTTTTTGAGTACGGAACTCTTTGGGGTCAACACCCTCCACTTTAATAAATGGACGGAAATCTATTTTGAGCTTGTATTTATCAGCTAAATCAAAATAAGGAGATTTGTCGCCTTCTGGTTTCGGCTGAGAAACTAGTATGGTCTTTATAGCCAAAGTTGTGGTTTTAGTTAATTGTATTCGCCCGAAAACCAGCGCCATACAAAAAGTATAGGTAGGATTTCCAAGGCGCAAAGGTACAAAATTAAATAATACCATTCCAAATTTGCCTGCACACAAGCTCGCCAAGCCTTAATCAAGCGCCAAATATAGGCTGCAATAAAGAGCACTACGAAGCTGATGTTGAGTAAATTATTGGATTGGCCATAGATCAGCCAGAGAAAAGATATACCCAAATAAACTAAGCCTGAAAAAGACCATACTTGTTTATTTATTTCGGAAATGCCACTCACCAACTTCCAGTTGTCTGTAATGAGTAGTGCAATGCGGAAATTGATTAATTGGAAAATTAAAAATCCTAAGACAAATACAAGAGCTAAAACGAAAGCTTCTATTCTTTGAAAATACGTCAGAAAAAATAAAAAGGTGCTCAGGCAGAATGAAATAAAAAAGTTGCCCAATAATAGAGATTGTGTTTCGGGACGAATCTTTTCATCGTCGAAACCAAAACTTTCCACGCGGCTCAGTTTCCAAAAGCGCTTCCAAGATAAGGTCAAGGCGTCTGGAGTGCTGATGCGGGCATAAGCGATGAAAGTCAAAGAAAGCAACGAAACAAATAGCAAATAGCTATTCATTTGGGAGGCTCTTTCGATGAGTTCAAATCTTTGCATGTAGAGAATTTAGGATACAAAAATAATTCAAATTTGCATGCTACAGCTGCACAGATTATTACGTACTTTTGTGGCACAAATCAACCATCATGAAAACCGATTTATATCAACACCCAGATTACTTCAACATGGACGACCTGCTCTCAGAAGAGCACAAGCTTGTTCGTGACGCCGCAAGAGCATGGGTAAAGAAAGAAGTCTCACCAATTATCGATGAGCATTATGAGAAAGCAACCTTCCCAATGCACATATTGGCTGGGCTTGGCGAAATTGGCGCTTTCGGACCATACATTCCAGAAGAATACGGCGGGCCTGGTCTCGACCAAATTTCTTACGGTCTTATTATGCAAGAACTCGAGCGCTGTGACTCCGGTTTGCGTTCCACCGCATCCGTGCAATCTTCTTTGGTCATGTACCCAATTTGGAAATACGGCTCAGAGGCGCACAAACAAAAATACCTTGCCAAACTCGCTTCAGGCGAAATGATGGGCTGTTTTGGTCTTACAGAGCCGGACTACGGTTCCAACCCTGGCGGCATGATCACCAATTTCAAAGACGCTGGTGACCACGTCATTTTGAACGGTGCCAAAATGTGGATTTCTAATGCGCCTTTTGCAGATATCGCAGTTGTTTGGGCCAAAGACGAAACTGGTCGTATCCATGGCATCATTGTAGAACGCGGTATGGAAGGTTTCTCTACGCCAGAAATGCACGGTAAGCTTTCATTGCGCGCCTCTGCAACCGGCGAACTCATCTTCGACAACGTCAAAGTTCCTAAAGAAAATATCCTTCCTGGCCGCTCAGGTCTCGGCGCACCACTTAGCTGTCTTGACTCCGCACGCTTCGGCATCGCATGGGGTGCCCTTGGTGCTGCCATGGATTGCTACGACCAAGCTTTGCGCTATTCAAAAGAACGCACCCAATTCAATGTGCCAATCGGTGCATTTCAGTTAATTCAGAAAAAATTGGCTGAAATGATTACAGAAATCACCAAAGCACAATTGCTCACCTTCCGACTTGGTCAATTGCGCAACGAAGGAAAAGCTACCTCAGCTCAAATTTCTATGGCCAAACGCAACAATGTCGAAATTGCACTTAACATTGCCCGCGAGGCGCGCCAAATTCATGGCGGAATGGGCATCACAAGTGAATACTCAATGATGCGCCACATGGCAAATCTAGAATCGGTAGTTACTTACGAAGGCACCCACGACATCCATTTACTCATTACAGGTATGGATGTTACTGGCATTCCTTCATTCACGAGAGAAATGCCAAACCTCTAATCTTTAGATATCTTCGCTTTCAGAAAGCGCATCTCCTCGCAAGAGGCGGATGCGCTTTCTTGCTTCTGCACCAAACAAACTGGCTTTGTATTCCATAAGCAAACGCTTATACAATGCCTCAGCAGCTGTTTTGTCGAATAAATTTACTTCATTGATTTCCGCCATCCGAAACAGCGCGTCGTCGGCGAGAATATCCTTATTGTGTAATTTGAGGAGGTCCTCATAATAACCCAAAGCCTTTTGCCATTCGCCGCGTTGTTCCATTGCTTGGCCTTTGCGGTACAAGATTTCATCTGCTAAAGCATGATAAGGAAAGGCCGTTTGAATACTGTCGAAGAGTACAAATGCAGAGTCGTATTTATGTTGGGCAATCATGCGATCTGCAGTGGCAAACCAGAGCATCACTTGGTAATTGCTATCCAAGCCGTAATTATCAGTTATAAAAACCGACAACTGAATGGCATCATTTGAAATAAAGCGCGAGGTGCCTTCTTTGAGTACATCTAGCTGAGACTGCGCAAATTCGAATGATCCGTCGTAATAAAAGATTTTAGCATTCTTAAATTTGGCTTCAGCGCCAATGCTTTCAAATTTAAAATCGTTGTCAATTTGCATGTATATTAATGACGCCTCCCAGATGTCGCCACCCAACACTTGTATATCTGCAAGTAGCATTTTTGCCTGTGCCCTTTGCATATCAGTTAGGCCTGGCAATTTCATTAATTCCTGCAATTCTGTAATGGCGGTATCTATTTGCTGCGCATAAAATGCCCTGATCTCAGCGAGTTGTAATGAAACTTGGAATGTTGCTCTTGCCCTACCTAATCTGCTAAGTGCCTGTTCAAAATCAGTGATACATTGCTGAATTTCTTGCGCATTGAAATTTCGGAGTTGTGTCACTTGAACAAACCTTGTATTTAATAAAGACAACTGTGCCTCATAAAAATTAGGTAGCTCTGGGCCGAGGTCAATGACGTGTTGAAAACAACGATAGGCTTGGTCAAAAGCGTTATTCTCCACGCAGATGAGACCAAGCTCAAGCACTTCGCGGCCATCGCTTTTCATTCTTTTATCTAAGGCAATTACCTGTGCTGCTGCTCCGCTAAAATCGCGGTTCTGGACAAATAACCAAATGAGCATTTGGTTCACAACTATTGGAGCACTTGGCTGCTGGGCCCTTTGTAAAAGCACTTCCTTAGCCAGCAAATAATCTGGTCCTGCAGCTTGGCTTAAATCCATTCTCGAGCCAATAGCTTGTTGTATGGATTCTAAAATACCGGGTTGTTGCACGAGGTAATCTAAGTAAGCAATGAGCATAGAGCGCTTGTCACCCACCAATGCATAATAATCTGCATATTGAAAATTAAATGGATAACTTGGACTTAATTTTTGGCCTGCATCTAGCGTGCGTTTGGCGTAATCAAACTTGCCCTTTGCTGCAAAAGCTTGATAAACAGCAATTGTTTGGCCGGGATTTGGCGTAAGTTCAGACAATAACTCTTCGTAAATTTTCTTTGCTTTAGGCTCTTCTGCTTGATCTTCGTAAAATTCTCCAGCAAGCAACCGCACCTCATAATCTTGCTTATTCAAACTCATTTGCTTGCGCAGGATTTTTTCAGCAGTCTTGAAGTCTTTTTGTTCGAGTAAACAAGTGAGGTAAGGTAAAAAAATAGCCTTGCTTTGGTCTTGAGTGTAAATTTTCTCGTAGTACCCAAGTGCTTTGTCTAACTCAGCGTTATTGTAATAATATTGTGCAAGTTGTAAATCAGTCGCAGTTTGGGCTTGCACACCCCACGCGCTTGTTAATAACCAAAAGATGATGATGATTCTACCGCTCATTATCTATTTTGTTTCTTTTGAAGTAAGGTGTATGAAAAAGCCTCAATTGGTGAATACATGCTTGCGTAATCTTCAAAAAACTGCTCTTTTGTGCGCAAGTATTCTGTCGTCAAGGTGCTTAATTGCTGTACTTTTTGACGTTCAAAACGAATGTATTCTGCATAACGATTTCGCTCGCCTCTGCCTTCTTTGATATCTTTACGCAATTGCTTCAAAACACGTTTTTCTTCTTTAATGCCCTCCCTCACTTTTAAATATTGCTGCAGCATTGGCTTGATACTGCGGCGCATGACTTTATAAGCATCTAACTTCTTCGCCAAAGCCATATCGATGGTATCTAAGTAAAGATTTTGCTTGATGCGCAGTTCAGTTTGCATCGTCTTTAGCTTGATAGCAGATACATCATTCATGCGCTCATCCTTTAGCTTTCTTTCTAAATCCAATAAATGTTGGTCCATTTTTGCCACTTTTTGCAATAAATGATCCCGATTGAAGTCAACACACGCAAAGGTGAACACACCAACAAACGAAAGTAATATGAACTTTTTCATTGTAATTTAAGATAGGTATTGATGAATTCCAGCTGTGAGCAATAAGGCAAGCGTAAAGCCAGTATAAACCTCGAGTGGCGTGTGCTTTCTCAAGTATAAACGCGCTGCCATGGTGAGGCCCGCAGCAAGTAAAGCACTCAGCACCCAAACCAAGCTAAAATGATCTTGCGCACGTGTAAAAACAATTAAAAAACCTAATAAAATACCAGCACCGGCACCGTGTAATGAAATTTTGATCCAGCGGTTGATCAATAAAAAGATACTCGTAACGGCTACGCCAGATAATGGAAGAGCGTAGAAGTATCTCGGCAAGGTGCCCTCTCCAGCTTTATAAACGAGTAGAAAGAATAAAACCAAAGAATAAACGAGCATGATCACTAATGGCAAACTGCGCTCTCCCTGACGCTCGATATCAATGGTGCTTATAACTTTAAAGCGGTGCAAGAGTACAAACGATACACCCGGGGCAACTACACTAAACAAAAAGAAAATGGTAAACAACGCCCATTTACTCTCAATTGGCGCAAAGTACAAACTTGTCATTTCAAGATCTGTACTGTAGGCCGGTACAAATAAACTAATGAGGATGCCATAGCTAGGCATCAGGAGGGGTAAGAATACCCATGAAAAAAAATGAGATAGAAATTTCATAGTTCTTTGCGCATTCTTGCTACTGGAATATTAAGTTGTTCGCGGTATTTAGCCACAGTTCGCCGTGCAATATTATAGCCCTTTTCCTTAAGTAAGTCCATTAACTTCTCGTCAGTGAGCGGGCTGTGTTTGTCTTCGGCAGCTATGGCATCAGATAAGATTTTCTTTACTTCGCGAGTAGAAACCTCTTCGCCGCTATCAGTTGATAAAGACTCAGAGAAAAAATACTTCAGAGAAAAAATACCATAATTGGTCTGAACGTACTTTGAATTTGCTACCCTTGACACGGTTGAAATATCAAGCTCTACCATGTCGGCAATATCTTTTAAAATCATCGGACGTAGCTTGGTTTCATCCCCAGTTAAAAAATAAGCCTCCTGGTATTCGAGGATGGCGCCCATGGTGAGCAATAAGGTTTGTTGACGTTGTTTGATGGCATCGATGAACCATTTGGCACCATCTAGTTTTTGCTTTACAAATTGAAATGCTTCTTTATCCGATTTCGAATTTTTAGCTCCCTCAGCATAGCTACGCAACATGTTCTCGTAATCGCGATTGACTTTTAAATCTGGGGCATTTCTGCTGTTCAAACTCAGTTCTATACGACCTTCATGTTCAAATAAGGTAAAATCCGGAATAATTTGCTGGTGATTTTTCGCGGCCTCTCTCATTGACCCACCGGGCTTTGGATTGCAGCGCAAAATTTCATCAATTGCTTCCTTGAGGTCTTGCTCCTCTATTTCTAATTTTTTAGCAATACGCTCGTAGTGCTTTTTGGTGAATTCCTCGAAGAAGTTTTCGACAATTTTAAGAGCCGTAAAGCGCACTATATCGCCATCTTGTTTGCGGCGCAATTGCAACAACAAGCACTCTTGTAAATTTCTAGCACCCACACCTGCTGGTTCTAGTTCTTGAACCAACTCAAGCACTGTGCCCACTTCTTTTTCTGTAGCTTCTATGTTCATAGAAAAAGCGAGGTCGTCTACAATGGCGTCAATGGCACGATTGAGGTAGCCTGATTCATCTAGGTTACCAATAATGAGATCTGCAATCACAAATTGCTTTTCATCAAGGTAAAGCAAATGGAGCTGTTCGGTAAGGCGCTCTTGAAAAGTTTGTTCACCAGATAAAGGAATGACCCGCTCTTCGTCGTCTTTAGACTGATTGTTAGCTTGGGTCTTGTAATCAGCTACGTCGTCGTCTAGGTAGTCAGAAATGTCAAAATCGTTGTCGTCGTCGGAATCATCGGAATCGAAGTCGTCTTGGTTGTCAAAATCATCCTCTTCAAACTCTTGACCTTCTTCTAAGGCTGGGTTTTCTTCCAATTCTTGCTTGATGCGTTGATCGAGCTCCATAGTTGGAACCTGCAACAATTTCATGAGCTGAATTTGTTGAGGCGAAAGCCTTTGTTCGAGCTTTTGGATGAGTTGTTGACGTAGCGCCATTATTCAATCTTCTGTTTGATCACTTGGTAAACTTCAAGTGTGGTCATGTCATAGACGTAAATCAAGACATGCATATTTTCGGCATTGTAGTTGCCATCGAGTTGGTTTGGCACTACAAAACTGTAATTGACATAGTACTTTCCATTGTTGAGGTCTGCAGCCGTTAACTGACGACCAAAAGGCATGTTATTGAGGTTTTTTCGGTGAATGTCTCTATGAATATAGTTGTGATTGTGCGAGTTATCAGACATTTTTTGATCACCCACCAAGGAATCTTCGAGTAAATAGGCCACAATACCTAACTCATTGGTTAATGTTTGGTCAATTTTGTCGATTTCCACATGTAAAAAAGCGCCCTTTGTGCTCGGATAATAATTGAGATCTGCTTGTAAATTGACCTTCAAGTTGTTTTCAGAAAGTAAAGTGCTCGTCATGGAAGACCACTGACCAGGACTCTGAAAAATATTGCCGCCATTTGTTACACGACTAACTGGGCCTCTAGGGTTACCAACAAATCCGCCATCGTTGGTGCCGAACCAAGTGCCGATAAACAAGCCGTCAGGATTTGTAAAATCTAGGGTGTACTCAGCATCTACGCTTTGAAAGTCTCCAATGCCATCTACGCCAGCATGAATAGATGCAACATGTACCCTTCCAGGATTGGCTAGCTGTAATTGATGAGCAAGATCCGCAGCAGCGGGGCAGAAAATACATTTATGACCCGTAAAATCTTCAATCAAAACATTTCTATCAGTATTGGTATTTGCTGTAAATGTGGGCCATTTATTGGCAAGATAATCTGACCAATTGCCGGGATAAAGCGTTGTATCAAGCTCTAGATTAACTACAGGTGGATACGGATTGGCCACGCGGTCGCATGAAGGCAATAAGTAAAGACCAAAGGCGATGGCAAACGCTATAAAAAGAATTCCTTTTTTCATATTAAAAACTATGCGTTAAATTGATCATGAGGCCATTGTTGGCTGGTACTGGTCTACAAACCCCTCCTACACAAAACAAACCAGCGCGTTGGCGTCCATAAGAAACAGTTAGACGCGTCGCATCTTTAATGTAACCGCAAGTCACAATTGGGTAATTAACCCTTTTGCTAAGGTCGTCGTTGCCATAGTTGTACTGGTTCATTGCAGAAAAGAACCATCCCGGAGAAATAGTGTATTCGACAAGAGCAGTTGCCCAATCGCCCTTATCGTTAATCCCCTCTTCATTTCTTTGAACCCACATGCCTTGAAGCTCCCAGCGCAATGCATGGTGCGCATTGATTTTGTAGGTTCCTTCTAAGACGGCAATGCGCGCATGAATAATACCTTTCGCATCGCTCACTTTAACGACATCATTGTTGATTTTGATATCATAATAACTGAAAATTCCACTCCACTGTTTATTGAATTTTTTAGTGATATTGAAATTGATGTCTTGCCAATACAAGCTATCACTCATTGCAAAAGGACGCGTATGATAAACAACCCTTGATGAATCATTGAGGTCAATGTCTTTCATGGTTTGCTCAGGGCGAAACGTTGTAGAATAGTTGAGGCCAACGGTTGTTCCATATTTGCCCCCGAGTGTTGATCCTTTCTTAAATGTATAGAGTAAGTCTCCCTGATACGCGACTTCTCCCATTGGCTGAGTAGCATACGGATAAAGTGTAGCAACGAGATTATAGGTATGCGTTTTGTTCAAAGAAGGCAAAAAATTAATCAATAAATCTTGTAAATCTTTGGTGCGATCCGAACGGAAACTCATGTTGTCTACAGATTTACCGGACAAGAGAATGCCAAGACCTTTTTTGGTATAACGCAAATTAAAGATGGCTGCATGGCCGTAATTGTAGATATATTGGTTGTCAGAAGAAGGATCTTGCTCTTTTTGAATGAACTCTCCATCGGCATAAAAATTACCGTAAGTGAGTTTTACTCTTCCTCCATAAGCACCTACATTTTGTGGTAAAACCCAATCGGGATTGTCGTCTTCTTGAAATTTACTCACAAAAGAAGCACCGAGAACGACATCAAGTTTTTTATCTTTAAGAAAGCTCAAACCTTCGTTGAGGTGCCATTCTGCGTCGGTTCCACGAACCAAGCCTGCACCGTGCACAATTTGACCTTGTTGAAAAGACAAGCGCTGTGTGCCATAAACTCCTTTGACCACAAATCCTTTACCTGGGCGCAAAACGATGCGCATTCCGTCGAGTAAATTATCATAACCCAAATTGCGGTCTTCGTAGGTTCTGAGCGCTAAACCGGTACCAAACTGTTCGTAAAAAGTACCAAGCGTAACATCCACAAAATCATTTTGGTAACCCACATAACGCATGCCGATTCCTGTACCATCAAAACGGTTTGGATAACCTTGAATCCGCGGCAAATAAGACTCAAAACGCATACCTGCCTTGAAATTTCCTTGGGTGTAAAAGACATTCATGTATGAATTCATCAGGCCTTTTTGAACGGGCTGCTTGGCATTAATAATGCTATCCTCGTTAAGGTATTGGAATACAGTTTCCATATTGCCTGTGATATTGCCTTGTGCAAAAGCAACCTGACTGAGCAACAATAAACTGAAGAGCGTGCGCAAATTTTTCATGTATTATTTTTCGCTCAATTTGAGTAATTCTTGATAAAGCTTTTCTTCGTCGCCCGGAGCGTAATTATTGTGGGAGTAAACAATGACGCCATTTTTATCTACTAAAAAAGTATGCGGAACGTTATTGACGCCCATTGCGCGCTTGAAATCCCAGTTTGGATCCATGAGAACTGTGTAGTCCCAAGCTTTGCCATTTACATACACTGGCACTTGACTTTTCGTTTTTTCGTCGTCAATTGCAATTGCAACTAAAGTGACACCAGTTTCTTCAACCCACTCTTCATATACCTCATGAATTGTATTTAGTTCTTTTTTACATGGCGCACACCAAGTAGCCCAAAAGCTAATAATTACAGGGCCGTTAGTTGTCAATTCAGAGGTATTGACAGCCTTTCCAGACATATCGACCAACTTGACCGCTGGTACTTTTTTCTGACTAAGGGATGTTTCAACGTTAGGTTCTTGGGCAGAAACTGCAAGTGTGAAAGAACCGAATAATAGGAGTAAAAATAATTTTTTCATGATTTGAATTTTCGTCGGCAAGACAAAAACCTTGCCGAATTCAAAAGTAAGAAAAAAGCAGCTATGCAAAAAATGGCTTAAATTTTGATAAGTGCGGTGAAAAGCTTATTTTTGAACAAATACATACTTTCAATGAAAGCCTTATTTCTATCTCTTCTCTGCACTATCGGTTTTGCAAACTTTGCGCAAAACAATATTGTCATTCACCTCGACGGTCAAACTACGGATATTTCAGGTCAAACACATACCGTCCTCGCGCCGTCTTCCGCTTCATTTGATGTCCCTTTTGACGTCGTCAACAACACCGGTTCTTCTGCGCAATGGCGCATTACCCGCAAACAACTTAGCGTTCCCACTGGTTGGACCGACGCTTTGTGCTGGGGTCACTCCACGGATCCTTTTGGCGGCACCTGCTATTCTTCTGGTCAAATGAACTCAAACCCTTGGACAACACCAGGATCTCAAGCTGTGCTATTTGCAATCAACGACGGCGAGTACGGCAAAATGAAAGTTTCTATCGATGTTGAAGACAACACATTTGGTCAGGCACACTACCGTTATTACATCACAACTAACGGCTTAACGATGTTAGACTCCGTTGATCTTGTTGTAGACTACATCGCTGCGGTAAAACCGGTGGTTAAAGAAGAAATCAGCATTACTGTTGCGCCGAATCCAAGCACGGAATACGTAAATATCCAATTTACTGGTGTGGAGCAGTTACAGTTAAAAATGGTAGACGCACTCGGAAATGTTATTACCCGCGAAGTGCTCACTTCTAATAGAAAAATCAACGTAAGCGACCTCAATAGCGGTATTTACTTTTTGGTTTTTGAAGCTCCTGGCTCAAAAAGTATCACGCGCAAATTGGTTGTAAGACACTAATGTCAAAACGTAAACCTAAAGCACCAGCAGCTCAAGCACCTAGAAAAAAAGCAGGCATTACCACAATGGTGATGCGCATTTTTGAACAAAATCCTGGCGTTGAGCTTACCCACAAACAAATTTCAACTTTACTCGACGCCCGCGATGGTCGTTCGCGGCAAGTTGTTTTTGACTCCCTTAGTGTACTTGCCAACAAAAAAGCAATACTCCGAATCAACCACCATACCTACAAACTTGCTGGTTCCGATTCGCTTTTAGAAGGAACCATTTCAATCACCCAACGAGGTGCTGGTTTTGTAACCGTTCAAGGACACCCAAGAGACATCTACATCGGGCCATCTAACGTTGGGCAAGCACTCCATGGCGACACAGTCAAGGTGCGCATATTTAAGCAAGGTTCTAGCCGCGACGAAGGCGCTGTCACAGAAGTAACTGAGCGCGATCGAATTCAGTTTGTCGGTACCATTCAAATACGCAACAACGATGCGCTAATGGTTCCAGATAACGCGCGTTCTGGGGTTGAAATCAAGATTCCTATCGACAAACTCAACGGTGCCCAGCACGGCGAAAAAGCATTAGTAAAAATTACCATTTGGCCTAAAAGTGCAGAAAGACCTTATGGTGAAGTACTTGTAAGGCTTGGTAAGTCAGGCAGCAACGAAACCGAGATGCTGTCTATTCTTTACAATCAAGGCATCAATCCTGTTTTCCCCGATGCAGTCATGGCTGAAGCCGAACTCATTGGTATAGATCTAGATCCTAAAGAAGTAGCACAAAGACGCGACTTCCGCCCCATACTTACCTTTACAATTGACCCTTTCGACGCCAAGGACTTTGACGACGCCATTTCTTTTCAAAATTTGGAAAACGGGCATTTTGAAGTTGGGGTGCACATCGCAGATGTCAGTCATTACGTGCGGCCTGGCTCAGCCATGGATCAAGAAGCGCTCTTGCGTTCCAATTCCGTTTATTTAGTAGATCGCGTAGTTCCCATGCTTCCTGAACAGCTCAGTAATTTAGCCTGCTCATTGCGCCCACACGAAGACAAATTTGCTTTTTCTGCAGTATTTGAACTAGATGACACCGGTAAAATCTATAAAGAATGGTACGGCAAAACCGTCATTCACTCCGACCGTCGCTACACCTATGAAGAGGCGCAAGAAATTTTAGAGGGCAAGTCCGGTGATCACGAGGCAATTCTTAGAAAAATTGATGCGCTCGCCAAAATTTACCGAACAAAGCGTCTTAAACACGGTGCGCTTAGTATTGAATCGGAAGAAATGCGCTTTAAACTCGACGAAGAAGGCAACCCAGCTGGTGTCGTAATCAAAACTTCCAAAGACGCGCACAAACTCATTGAAGAATTCATGTTGTTGGCCAATAGAAAGGTGGCCGAATTCCTTTCTCCCAAAAAGAACGAGAAAGCGAACTTTCCCATGATTTATCGTGTCCACGATACGCCAGACCCTTCTAAAATGGAGCTTTTTGCAGTGTTTATTGAAAAATTCGGACACAAAGTTGACATCAACGACCCACTCAATATCGCCAAAAACCTCAACGAGTTATTTGAAGAAATTCGTTCAGAAAACGAGTTTTCTTTGGTGCAATCAATGGCCATCCGCTCAATGGCGAAAGCAAGCTATGACACCGTCAATATCGGACACTACGGCCTCGCTTTTAAACATTATTCGCACTTTACTTCTCCCATCAGACGTTACGCCGATTTAGTGGTGCACCGCATTTTGCAAGAAGAGCTCACCACCAAAAAACATAAATACGGTGGAGAACTCGGAGCTATTTGCCAGCGCATATCTAAAAACGAACGAAAAGCAGCTGAAGCCGAGAGAGAGTCTACGAAATTCTTCCAATCACTTTATGCCATGGAATTTGTAGGCGAAGTTTTTGAAGGTACAATATCAGGAATTGCCGAACACGGTATGTTTGTCAGGATGGATGAAAACTATTGCGAAGGGATGGTTCCAATGATGGCCATTCCTGGTGACCGCTTCTATTTTGACCAAGAAAAGTTTCAGTTAGTGGGCTCCAAAACCAAGCGCACCTACCAATTTGGTGACCGCGTCAAAGTACGCATAGATCAAGTGAGCACCAAAAAACGACAAATAGACCTAGATTTAGTTGTTGGTTAAGCGGCTCTTTTTTCAAGCGCAACCTCAATAAATACCTAGTACAAGAAGTTATTGTAGGGATATCTTACTTTAAAAATTGCTTTTACTTCTTCGTAAAGAACATCTTTGAGTTCCTCTATATTTTCTTTGTCTGTGGCGGAAATAAAAACACATTTCGTTTTACCCATTTTTGACATCCAGGATTTTTTCAAGGATTCTAGCGTACGAATGTCTTCTTCGGGTTCGTTTAGCTCAGCTAAAGGTGGTTGATATGCATCTATTTTATTAAAAACAATGATAGTTGGCTTCTCTTTGTTGTCAATTTCATTGAGCGTCTCGTTCACAACCTCGAATTGCTCTTCAAAATTAGGGTGAGCGATATCCAAGACGTGCACAAGTAAATCTGCCTCACGTACCTCATCTAGGGTAGACTTGAAAGACTCCATGAGCTGCTGTGGAAGTTTCCGAATAAAACCTACTGTATCGGTTAATAACAACGGCATATTGTCGATCACCACTTTTCGAACGGTGGTATCGAGCGTTGCAAAAAGCTTGTTTTCGGCAAAGACATCTGATTTTGATAGCATATTCATGATGGTGCTCTTCCCAACGTTGGTATAGCCCACCAATGCAACACGAACCAATTGGCCGCGGTTGCTGCGTTGCACAGTCATTTGCTTGTCAATTTCGCGCAAACGTTCTTTCATAAGCGCTATGCGTTGCTGAATGATGCGGCGATCGGTTTCAATTTGGGATTCACCTGGGCCGCGTAAACCAATACCACCTTTTTGACGCTCAAGGTGGGTCCACATGCGGGTAAGACGCGGCAACATATATTGCAATTGCGCGAGTTCTACTTGTGTTTTCGCATGGAAAGTTCTTGCACGACTCGCAAAAATATCTAAGATAAGAATGGTGCGATCCAAAACTTTACATTCGAGCTCGCGCTCAATATTGCGCAATTGAGAAGGGCTGAGTTCGTCATCGAAGATAATCAGTTCGATGTCGAGGGCCTTCATGTATTGCTTGATCTCCTCTAGCTTGCCTGTTCCGACGTAAGTGCGCGGATTTGGATAAGGCAGTTTCTGAAAAAACTTTTCAACTGTAATAGCTCCTGCTGTTTCAGCCAGGAATTCAAGTTCATCGAGGTGTTCTTGAGCAACCTCTTCTGAGGTTTCAGAAGTGATTACACCTACGAGAACACAGCGTTCTTCAACGGCATCTACGGTGACGTGTCCTTGCATTAACGACGAAGACCTTTGATGTGACTAAGCACAAGATTGATATTTTCTTCGGTTTCTAGAAGAGCTTTCATGGATGGCATGGCGCCTTTTCCGTTTTTAATGATTTGTAATACTTTTTGATCGGCCAATTTAGACTTGCTGAGGTCTTTAGCACCACTAGAACCGAGCTTGCCGTCTTCTCCATGACACTGCGCACAATGCATGGTGTACAAACTTGCGCCTTGCTCTGCAGGAGTTTGTTTTGCAAGTTCTTCTTTGTTTGCTGTTGTGCTTTGACAGGAGAAAGCAACCAGAAACAAGCCAATTAGTACAGTGCTTTTTAGAACCATCCTGCGCCTAATTCCGTTCTGAACGGCCATGGAATAAAAGCCAAAACTAAAATAAGGGCAAGGACATACCAAAGTTTAATCGCCTTGAATTTGGCAGCAGCATCTGCGCCTTTTTTAGATTTGCTGTGCCCTATTGTAATAGCCACAATAGCTAAAAGCATTCCTGAAATATGCTCCATGCCAAAGAAACGAGATGCGTCATTTTCCATCCAATTTTCTCCAATTTTTGGGGTCATATAATTATAATACAATACCAATCCTATGAGAAGTTGAATGTGAAAGGTAATCATGGTGAATAGGTTCACTAAACGGTGTTTCTTTTCGTAGCTTTTGGCGGTAAAAGCATTGAAAATAGCCAAAAGCAATAAAAGAAGTGCGATCCAACGCAATCCGGAGTGTGCAGAAATCAGAGCTTGCATATTGTTGAGTTTAGGGGTTTAGTCGTTGAGTTTGAGGACAGCCAAAAACGCTTCTTGTGGTACTTCTACGCGACCAACCTGACGCATGCGTTTTTTACCAGCTTTTTGCTTTTCTAATAATTTGCGTTTACGGCTGATGTCGCCTCCATAACACTTGGCAGTAACGTCTTTGCGAAGTGCCTTAATGGTTTCACGTGCAATGACTTTAGCGCCAATAGCAGCCTGAATAGGGATTTCAAATTGCTGACGCGGGATGAGCTCACGCAACTTGATGCAGATTTTTTTACCTAAATCGAAGGCGTTACTGCGATGCACCAGGGCAGAGAGTGCATCTACTTGCTCCCCGTTCAATAAAAGGTCCATCTTGACCAAATCGGATTCTTTATAACCAATAGGGTGGTAGTCAAAGGATGCATAGCCGCGAGAAACGGATTTGAGGCGATCATAGAAATCGAAGACGATTTCGGCAAGAGGCATTTCAAAGGTAATCTCAACCCGATCTTGGGTAAGGTAAACCTGGTTTTGAAGCTCGCCGCGTTTTTCAATACAAAGCGTCATGATGGAACCGACATATTCAGTTTTGGTAATGACTTGTGCTTTGATATAGGGTTCTTCGATGCGGTCCATGCCAGATGGGTCTGGTAGCTCGGAAGGGTTATTGACAATCATGACTTCGTCTGGGTCTTTTTTCATGTAAGACTTGTACGAAACGTTTGGAACCGTGGTAATGACGGTCATGTTGAATTCGCGCTCTAAGCGTTCTTGAATGATTTCCATGTGGAGCATGCCAAGGAAACCACAACGGAAACCAAAGCCAAGCGCAGCTGAAGATTCGGGTTCAAAAACTAAGGAGGAGTCGTTGAGTTGAAGTTTTTCCATGGAATAACGGAGTTCTTCGTAGTCTTCGGTGTCAACCGGATAAATGCCCGCAAAGACCATTGGTTTGACGTCTTCAAAACCTTTGATGGCCGTTTCACAAGGGTTGTCAGAGCCGGTGATGGTGTCTCCAACTTTGACTTCGTTAGCTGCTTTGATCCCTGAAATGATGTAACCGACATCGCCTGCTCGCACTTCAGATTTGGGTGAAAGATCCATTTTGAGGATCCCGATTTCGTCTGCGTTGTAATCGCGGCCTGTGTTTAAAAAGCGAACTTTTTGTCCTTTCTTTAAGACGCCATTTTTTACGCGATAATAAGCAATAATGCCGCGAAAAGGATTGAAAACAGAATCGAAGATCATAGCTTGTAGTGGTGCAGACTCATCGCCTTTTGGCGCCGGTATGCGGTTTACTACAGCTTCTAGAATTTTGTCTACGCCCAAGCCCGTTTTACCTGAGGCCTGAATGATGTCTTCGAGGTCACAGCCAATGAGTTCCATAATTTGGTCCGAAACTTCTTCAGGCATGGCGCCTGGTAAGTCCATCTTGTTGAGGATAGGTATAATTTCGAGGTCGTGCTCGAGGGCCAAGTAAAGATTAGAAATGGTTTGTGCTTCAATTCCTTGAGAAGCATCGACTATTAGCAAGGCTCCTTCACAAGCGGCAATAGAACGCGATACTTCATATGAAAAGTCGACATGCCCTGGGGTGTCGATGAGGTTGAGGATGTAGTCCTGACCTTCGTGCTTATAGCTCATTTGGATGGCGTGCGACTTGATCGTGATGCCACGCTCGCGCTCGAGGTCCATGTCGTCGAGGGCCTGAGCTTGCATCTCGCGATCCGAGATCGTGCCTGTGGTTTGGAGCAAGCGATCTGCTAGCGTGCTTTTGCCGTGGTCAATGTGGGCAATAATACAAAAATTGCGGATGTGCTTCATAGGTTGCAAAAATACAGAATCTATGCCACATAACAAGCTGTTAATTATAGGTGCTTATCCGTAAATCTACTGATATTTATTTCAGGATTCAGAGGTTTGTCTGTGGTGATGTGCTCCGCTAATTCTCGGGCCAAAGTAGGAGCCATCATATAGCCTTTTGTTCCCAGTCCGTTGAAAATATAAACGCCGGGGTACTTTGGATGCATTCCCATTAAAGGTCTGCGATCCAAGACAGTAGGCCTAACTCCTGCTACTTGATCTATGACCTTAGGATAATAAGTACCAAGTGCTTCGAGCGTCTCCAATAAAAACGTTTTTCCTTCCTCTGTTGTAGTTAAGGTGGGGTTGTTAAATTCGTATGTAGCACCTATTCTAAAGCGTTTTTGACCATAAGGCAAAACAAAGCATTTTCTATTTAAGGACTCATCTTCAGGTAAAAGTTCACTTTCAATCAATAAAGTCTGACCTTTTGTCTGTTGCAAAGGCAGATAAGCAAACGTTTCCTCTTCTTTTTGCAAATAGCCCAAACAAAAAATTACAAAATCATAGCTTTCACCTTGGTATTTGCATTCGGAGGGATTCCATGCTTGGCTATCAAATTGCGCTTCCACCAAAATATCATTAGCTTTAAAATAGGCTGCCTGCTGCTGCACCCAACCTGCGGCGTCTATCCAAAACGCGTTTTTAACCCTCCCGCTTCCAAACGTATTGTTTGCATTTTGGTTTTGCTCGTCTGATGGAATAATTTTTTCCAGATAGGCTTCATAAGCCGTTTCATTTGAGCGCTCTTCCCAAAGTAAGCGCTCTTGTTCAGAAGAAAAAAAACGCCTGATCACAATTGGATGATAGAATTTGGTGTTCAGTTTTTTTTCTATTTCTAGATAAAACTGTTGTGCCTCCGGAAGAAACTCATCTAGGCGCCAGGATTTATTCATGCGGCGAAAAACCATAGGGTTTGCCATGCCGGCAGCAATTGCACTTGAATGGTTGACACCTTGATCCAATATTTTCAAGGATATACCCTTAGCAAGCAACCGATGCGCTAGGCACGTTCCCGCTAAACCCGCCCCAATTATAAGTGCTTTTTGTGTCATCTGTTATTTCGTGAAAGCGAAACTAAGCAAACTAATTTGAACTTTTGGGTCGGTGGCCTTGATTGCCCGAGCTAAAGACTCCAAGGTGGCGCCTGTTGTAATGACGTCGTCAACAATTAGAATATGGCCATAATTCGTGTTTTTGAAAGCTGCAACAAACATGTCTTGCACGTTATCCCAGCGACCAAAACGGTCATTTGTGGTCTGACTGTTCGTGTGTTTGCGTTTGCGCATCAAGCTTTTCATGAGCGGAACACCCCACTCCTTAGAAAGGCCACGCGCCAGTAATTCGCTCTGATTGTAACCTCTGGCAAATTTCTTTTTTGGGTGAATTGGAACCGGAAGTAAAGCATCAACTTTACGAATCGGATGCTGCAGAAGTTGTTGTGCCATGTGTTCCCCTAAAAAAATTCCTAAAGGTGCTTTAAAGTCGTATTTCAAGGCGCGGATTAAAGACTGACTTACTTTGCCTTTTCCGTATACATAGAGCGCACAAGTATGCTTGATTTCTACCCGATTCCAAAAAAGTTTGTCTAAAATGGTGGCTTCCTTTTGCAGTTCAAAATAGGTGCGCTCAAGACCATGCCAGCAAACCCAACACAAATAGCGTTCTTGGGTTACCAATTCCTTATTGCAATGCAAACAAACGTTTGTAAACACCAAATGACCCAGCCCATCTGTGTAATTTTTAAGAACTAATCCTAACTTCTGAATGTATGTGGCCATCAGCTTTTTAATTTAACATTTGGTTGTTTAAAAGTGTCGAGATTTTCTCGCACAATTTTAACGTTCATTTGTTAATTTTATTGAGGTTTCCTTTCATACGAAATTTATCGGTTCGCCACTACAATTTTCTTCGGAAAAATTATCAAAACACCACGAAAAAGCTTGTGAATATCTTTCTTGGGCTTGTTGAAATCCGCTGAAGGGTTTGTCCATGAAAGGTTTGCGCTTTTTAGTGTTGAAAACCGCGATTAAATGTTAATTTCTTTAATTGATTCGAGCCCGAATTTTAACAAATTTTGTAACCCTGATTTATTTAGAAATCTGCAAACCTGAAGCTATGACAAAAACACTACACGAACCGATCCTTGAAGAAAATAAAAGCCGTTTCGTACTGTTCCCGATTCAACACGACGACATCTGGAGCTTCTACAAAAAAGCAGAGGCCAGCTTCTGGACGGCAGAAGAAATCGATCTTTCACCAGACCTCATCGACTGGGAAAACAAACTCACCGACGACGAACGTCACTTTATCAAACATGTTTTAGCTTTTTTTGCTGCATCCGACGGTATTGTGAACGAAAACTTAGCAGAGCACTTCCTCAATGAAGTACAATACACTGAAGGTAAATTTTTCTACGGTTTTCAGGTCACCATGGAAAACATCCATTCTGAAACCTACTCGCTCCTCATCGATACCTACATCAAGGACACCCAAGACAAAAACCACCTTTTCAACGCCATTGACACTGTCGACTGCGTTCGTAAAAAAGCTGATTGGGCTTTGCGCTGGATTGACAAAGGCTCTTATGCTGAACGCCTCGTTGCTTTTGCTGCAGTTGAAGGTATCTTCTTCTCAGGTTCGTTTTGTTCTATTTTTTGGCTCAAAAAGCGTGGCTTAATGCCAGGTCTTTCTTTCTCGAACGAGCTCATCTCAAGAGACGAAGGCTTGCATTGCGATTTCGCCTGCTTGCTTTATACAAAGCACTTGGTCAATAAACTACCTAAAGAGCAAGTTCAAGAAATCATTACCCATGCAGTCGAAATCGAAAAAGAATTTGTAACTGATGCACTACCGGTTAAACTTATCGGCATGAACAGCGACCTCATGGGTCAGTACATTGAGTTTGTTGCAGACCGCCTACTTGTTGAACTCGGCAACGAACGTGTTTACAACGCTACCAACCCGTTTGACTTCATGGACATGATTTCCATTCAAGGAAAAACCAATTTCTTTGAAAAGCGCGTAGGTGAATACCAAAAAGCAGGCGTTTTGGCCGGCAAAGAAAATCAAGCATTCAGCCTTGATGAAGATTTTTAAACCTAACTAATTATAAATATAAGGAGCATATGTACGTTGTTAAAAGAGACGGAAGAAAAGAATCCGTCAAATTCGATAAAATTACGGCGCGCATCGTCAAGATGTGCTACGGTCTAGATCCACTTGTTTCACCAGAAGCAGTTGCCATGAAAGTCATTGAAGGACTTTTTGACGGTGTGAGCACAACTGAACTAGATAACCTCGCTGCAGAAGTTGCCGCAGCCAAAACAATTGATCACCCAGACTACGCGCTTCTTGCATCCCGCATTGCCGTTTCGAATCTCCACAAAGAGACCAAGAAAACATTTTCTGAGGTCATGCACGATATGTACCACTATGTTGATAACAAAACAAACGAGTCTGCTTCGCTCCTTGCAGACGACGTTTATCAAATCATCATGGACAACAAAGAAGTACTAGACTCCAGCATTATCTACGACCGCGACTTCCGCTACGACTACTTTGGCTTCAAAACCTTGACGCGCTCTTATCTTATGCGCTTATATGGCAAAATCGTTGAGCGTCCACAACAAATGTTAATGCGTGTCGCAATTGGCATTCACAAAGACGACATCCAGTCTGCCATAAAAACTTATAATTTGATGTCAGAAGGTTGGTTTACACATGCTACACCAACACTATTCAATTCTGGTACACCAAAACCACAAATGTCATCTTGTTTCTTGCTCACCATGAAAGAAGATAGCATCAGTGGTATCTACGACACACTCAAGTCTTGTGCCCAAATTTCTCAATCAGCCGGTGGTATAGGTTTATCTATCCACGACATCCGCGCAACCGGCTCCTATATCAAAGGCACGAACGGCGCATCCAACGGAATTGTCCCGATGCTTCGCGTATTTAATGACACCGCCCGCTACGTTGACCAAGGTGGAGGAAAGCGCAAAGGATCTTTTGCCATTTACATTGAACCTTGGCATGCCGACGTCTTTGATTTCCTAGACCTCAAGAAAAATCACGGTAAAGAAGAACAACGTGCACGCGACCTCTTCTATGCACTCTGGATACCAGATCTATTCATGAAGCGCGTTAAAGAAAATGGCGAATGGACCCTAATGTGTCCACACGAATGTCCTGGGCTTTCCGATACACACTCTGCTGAATTCGAAGCACTATACACTAAATACGAGCAAGAAGGAAGAGGACGCAAAACCATCAAAGCACAAGACCTTTGGTTTAAAATCCTCGAATCTCAAATTGAAACAGGCACACCTTATATGCTTTATAAAGATGCTGCCAATTCAAAATCAAACCAACAAAACCTCGGAACCATCAAGTCTTCCAACTTATGTACCGAAATTATCGAATATACCGCACCAGACGAAGTCGCAGTATGTAACCTTGCCTCACTTGCGCTCCCTAAATTCGTAACTGAAGAAGGAACTTTTGATCACGACAAACTTTTCGAAGTAACATATCAAGCAACGCTCAACCTCAACCGCATTATCGACAACAACTTCTACCCTGTAGAAGAAGCGCGCAACTCCAATATGCGTCACCGACCAATAGGTTTAGGTGTTCAAGGTTTGGCAGATGCATTCATTATGCTTGGTTTCCCTTTTGAATCAGAAGAAGCCCGCGCACTCAACCGCGAAGTATTTGAAACCATTTACTTTGCATCCATGACCGCATCTAAAGACCTCGCTAAGATAGACGGCCCATATCAAACAATCAAAGGGTCACCTGTATCCAAAGGAGTTTTCCAATTTGACATGTGGGGAGTAACACCTACGAACCGCTGGGAATGGGATCTACTCAAAGACGAAGTCAAAAAACACGGAGTACGCAACTCCTTATTACTCGCGCCAATGCCTACAGCATCAACTGCTCAAATCCTTGGTAACAACGAATGTTTTGAACCATACACATCCAACATTTACACTCGTCGCGTATTGTCTGGTGAATTCATTATCGTCAACAAACACTTACTCAAAGACCTCGTTCGCGAAGGTCTTTGGAACAAAGACATGCGCCAAAAAATAATGGCTGCTAATGGTTCTATTCAAAACATCCAAGATATTCCACAGCGCTTAAAAGACCTTTACAAAACAGCTTGGGAAATCTCACAAAAGGCCATTATCGAACAAGCTGCTGACCGCGGTGCCTATATCTGTCAAAGTCAATCACTCAACATCTTCATGGAAAACGCCAACTTTGGCAAACTCACTTCCATGCACTTCTACGGCTGGGAAAAAGGACTCAAAACAGGCATGTACTACCTCCGCACTAAAGCAGCTACTGACGCCATCAAATTTACTGTTGACAAAACAGTTACTGAGGAGCCAAAAGCCGCTCAAATCGTTGAAGACCAACAAGCAGCAATCGCTTGTTCACTAGACGATCCAGACGGTTGTGAAATGTGTTCCGGATAGAAGCGGTGTTAGCCGGTTATATGTGGAACGTAAATTCATGAACGAAGTGAACTAAATGTGTTCCTTATAAATAATAAAAAGGCCTGCAATTGCAGGCCTTTTTAATTATACCCCTTACCTTTGCACTTTCCTTTTTATTATGACAGTTCAAAAACCTATTCAACGCGCCCTCATTTCAGTATTTTACAAAGATGGCCTTGCCCCAATTGTAGAAAAACTACATGCCCAACAGGTGGAAATTTTATCAACTGGCGGCACCCTTGCTTTTATTCAAGAAATGGGCATTCCAGTTACAGCCGTCGAAGACGTAACCAAATTTCCTGAAATTTTAGGTGGCAGAGTTAAAACTTTGCATCCTGCCATTTTTGGAGGCATTCTCCATCGCAGAGATTTCGCTCCAGATCAAGCCCATATGGCCGAGCATCAATTAGGTTCTATAGACCTAGTCATTGTCGATCTATATCCTTTTGAACAAACAGTAGCATCAGGTGCCAACCATCAAGACATCATTGAAAAAATTGACATCGGAGGTATTTCTTTAATTAGAGCTGCTGCCAAAAACTACAATGATGTGGTGATCATTCCAAGCGTTAAGCAATACGCACAACTCCTCGAGCTCCTCAGTACACAAGGTGCACAAACCACTTTAGAACAACGCCAGGCCTTTGCCGCTGAAGCATTCCATGTGTCTTCCCATTACGACACCATGATTCATCAGTATTTTACGAATGGACAAAGTATCAATCTTAAAATCAGTGAAGAAAAACAAAGCCCACTTCGCTATGGTGAAAACCCACACCAAAAGGGTATTTTCTACGGAGATATTGATGCATTATTCACCAAATTACACGGCAAAGAACTTTCTTATAACAATTTACTCGATGTCGATGCAGCTGTTCGCCTCATACAAGAGTACAAACAAGATGGCCCGACTTTCGCAATTCTTAAACACAATAATGCTTGTGGTTTGGCTACGCGCCCAACGCTCAAAGCCGCTTATGAAGCCGCTCTTGCAGCCGATCCAGTAAGTGCATTTGGAGGAATACTCATCGCCAATACAGAAATGGATCTGCATACCGCAACTTTGGTCAACGAACTATTTTGCGAGGTGCTTATTGCGCCTGCATATTCAGCAGAAGCCCTCGAGCTCTTGCAATCGAAAAAGAACCGCATTATTTTAATTCAAAAGGAAGTCGAGTTGCCAAAAATGCTCGTCAGAAGCGCCTTAAATGGCTACCTAGTTCAAGACGCAGATTTAGCCTCTGAAACAGCTCAACAACTCGAGGTTAAAACAAAATTAGCGCCAAATGCAGCTGAAATTGATGATTTACTTTTTGCAAACAAATTAGTCAAACACACCAAATCTAACACCATTATTTTGGCAAAAGGCGGGCAACTCCTCGCTAGTGGCACCGGCCAAACATCTCGTGTTGATGCCCTCAAACAAGCTATTCACAAAGCCAAAAGCTTTGGATTTGACCTCAATGGTGCTGTAATGTCCAGCGATGCATTTTTCCCTTTTCCTGACTGTGTTGAAATCGCACATCTTGAAGGAATCAACGCCGTAATTCAGCCAGGTGGTTCTGTTAAAGACGATCTTTCCATTACATACTGCGATGAAAACCAAATGAAAATGGTCTTTACAGGAGTGCGCCATTTCAAACATTAAACCCGTTTGCAACTATTTTCCACAAATATTGACTACAAACGTAACCTTTGAACGTCTTCTACGAATAAGAAGAAATTACAAAAACCAATAAGCGCTTAAAATGGGCCTTTTTAACTTTCTTACACAGGAAATTGCCATTGACCTCGGTACGGCAAATACTCTGATTATCTGGAACGACAAAGTTGTTGTCGACGAACCTTCAATTGTAGCCAAAGATATCCAAACGGGTAAGGTGGTCGCAATCGGACGAAAGGCACAACAAATGCATGGTAAAACGCACAAACTGATCGAAACAGTTCGTCCGTTAAAAGACGGTGTAATTGCCGACTTCCAAAGTGCCGAACAAATGATAAAAGGCATGATCAAAATGATCAATCCTGGTCGAAGCCTATTTAATCCAACACTCCGCATGGTTATTTGTATACCATCCGGAATTACAGAAGTAGAAAAGCGCGCCGTTCAAGACTCCGCTGAACACGCCGGAGCTAAAGAAGTATACCTCATCCACGAACCAATGGCTGCCGCTATTGGTATTGGTATTGACGTCGAAGAGCCTATGGGCAACATGATCATCGATATAGGTGGTGGTACTTCCGAAATTGCCGTTATTGCACTTGGTGGTATCGTTTGTGATAAATCTATCCGCATTGCCGGCGATGATTTCACCAACGACATCGAAGAATACATGCGCCGCCAACACAACATCTTAGTTGGTGAACGCACAGCCGAACAAATCAAAATTGAAGTTGGTGCAGCCTTGCCTGAACTCGAGAACCCACCAGCAGACTTCGCAGTTCGCGGTCGTGACCTCATGACTGGTATCCCGAAAGAAATCATGGTTTCATACCAAGAAGTGGCTCACGCGCTCGACAAAACAATTTCTAAAATTGAAGAAGCGATCCTCAGTGCACTTGAAATGACACCTCCTGAACTTTCTGCCGATATCTACAAAACTGGGATCTATTTAGCAGGTGGTGGTTCAATGCTTCGCGGTCTTGACAAACGTATTTCTGCCAAAACGAAACTTCCTGTTCACATTGCAGAAGATCCGCTTAGAGCTGTTGCACGTGGCACCAGCATCGCACTCAAGAATATCGATAAGTATCCGTTCTTAATGGGCAGATAAGCCGTTATTCATAAAGCGCGCCTTCTATTTCTTGCTTGAATTTCTGTACGAGTTCTGTATAAGCTGTTCCAGTCGCTGGGCCACTAAAGCCCGTATGGATAGCAATTATTTTTCCTTGTCGGTCAACTAAAATCGAGGTCGGAAAACTCATGATGCCATTTAACATCGGGAAATACGCTGCCGCTGCTTCTTTGCTGGAAGTCCCTGCCAAATAAACTGGGTAATTCACTTCCAAGTCCTTGGCAAATTTCTTTAAGCGACTTCTTTGCTTTTTAGTATCCGCTCCCACTTCAAAGCCCAGCGCTATGATTTCTAAACCCTTCGGTCCGTAGCTTTCTTTTAATGTTCTTAAAAGGTTGGTTTCATCGATACAATTCGGACACCACGTGCCCATGATTTGAATTAGGGTTACTTGTCCTTTTTTTGAAAAATCAAGATTGGTCTTTCTTCCATTTAGTTTAATCAAATTGTTGAGCACTACCCTTTCATCTCGTTTGATCAAATAGGTCAGTTCCGCTTCATCTCTGAGTTGAACCGTTTCATCTTTAATTGCTTTAAACTGGGTGCTTGATTTTCCTCCACTGTAAAACACACCTGTCATTTCATCATTGCTATTGATCTGTGCCTCCACCACAAAAGCCCAGTAACCGGTATACGTCTGTAAATGTAATTTTCCATTTGCGGCATAACCATGCAAATAACGGTAATCGCCGGTTTCACTTAGAAAACTTCCGAAAATACGACCATTCATTTCTTGCTGAAATACACCAACCAACACTTCTTCATTTGGCGTGCCTGGCTCAAACAGTACTTTCCATCTACCGAATAATTCCGGAAAATTGGTATCAGGTTTTGGTATCATTTCTGAAAGCGTCATGTACAAGTGAACAGGATAGCGAACCGGAACTTTTTTATTGTAATTGATCCACCAACCGCGGGCTTCGGAAAAATCATCATTATAGGCAATTTGCCATTCGGCATCTTGAGCAGGGAATTGATAAACGATGGTGTCTCCTATCCGTTTTTTTACGGACAGCTGATACACTTCTTTACCATTGTGTATGGTAATCGGTGATTTTGGATTTTTTTCGGCTAGGGTAACATTTACTTGAATTTGCAAACGGTCATTGAGTTGTATTTCTGCAATATATGGTAAAAGAACTCCATTAGGCTGGGTCGCAAAATAGTCTTGGGTATGACCTAGAAAACTATTCAAAAAAATAAATAAGATTCCAAAAATCGCGTTACGCATAAGTTGAAAGATTGTGGGGTTGAACCACTAAATTAAAAGAAATAAACTATCTTGCTTTACGCATGCAACTTTTTCAAAACATATTACGTCAGGGCTAAGGAGTGATGGATGAACAAGAACTCATACAAGATTGTGTTGCTGCTCGTCCGAAGGCTCAAAAAGCGTTGTTTGACATCTATGCCCCTAAGCTTTACGTCGTTTGTTTGCGTTATTTAAAAGACCAAATGCGAGCACAAGACGTCTTGCAAGATACCTTCGTTAAAATATTTGCCAATATCGGCAACTACAAATCGGAGGGTGCTTTTGAAGGTTGGCTCAAAAAAATTGCTGTCAATACTTGCCTTGACCAACTTCGCAAAGACAAAAAACTTCTGACCGACGTCTCCATAGACGACGTCAGCCACAAACTTTCTACCGATAGTTTCAGTGCGGAAAAACTCATGGCAGACGACCTCCTCAAATTGGTTCAAGCACTGCCAGATGGTTACCGTACAGTTTTTAACCTCTTTGCTATTGAAGGCTATTCACATCAAGAGATTGCCCAACAGCTCGGCATCTCTGAAAGCACATCCAAAACACAATACTTGCGCGCAAGGGCCTATTTGAAAGACCGTATTGAAAATATAGATTAAATGACCGAAAAAGACCAAATAAAAGAACTATTTAACAAAGGCCTCCAGGACCACCAAGTCCAGGTTGATCCTGCGTTGTGGTCTTCTATTTCGTCATCAATTGGTGCAAGTAGTGCCAAAGCAGGGCTTGGGCTTTTAAGCAAAGCTCTTATTGGTGTGGCGGCTAGCTCTGTTATTGGTGTAGCTGTTTATTTTTCGGTGCAAGCAAAATCAAAAGCAGAAACAACTCAAAATAAAGAACTTCAAAAGGAAACTAAAGAAAACATTCCTACTCAAAAATCAGCGGATCACAATTCTAACGAAACCATTGGTTCAGAAGAAACACAAGTTGTTTTGGAGCAAAATAACACCATCAATATGCCTATTGAAGACACGGTTTTAAATATCCAAGTTTTGCATTCCAATCCTAGCCCCGTTCAAAACCAAAGCGTAATGCCTTCAACTCTGATACCGCATTCTATTCCTGTCAACATCTTGAATACCGCAGTTAGCGCTACCAACACGCCAAATATAGCGCCAAGACCAAATAGCAACAGCACCATTCAAACGCAAGTTTTGCCAAAACAATACAGTATTTCATTGCCAAATATCTTCACGCCAAATGGCGACGGTCAAAACGAAACGCTTCAAATCGAATGGAAACAACAGGACATTCAAGACTTCAGTATTGTTGTTTTGAATCAAAACAACAATGTACTATTCAGCAGTAGCAACCCCACATTCAGTTGGGATGGCACTGACCCAAGCGGTGAAAAAATTGCACGCGGCACCTATATTTATTTTGTTACAGGTGTGCTCAATGGCCAAAAATGGCAGCAATCGAGCAGTTTGCAAATTCAATACTAAAATTATTGCGTAAATTGGCAGATGCCGCTTATCTACTGCATCACCAACGGAAACAAAAAAATCTCAGCGCGTAACCAACGTGTCCTTACGGTTCTTCAGGAATTTTTTGGAGCGCAATTTCAGATTTACAATAGCGTCAATCCATCAGACGCACTTAGCTTCATTCATACCTTGAGCCCAGAATGTACACATTTAATTGGCGTGGGCGGCGACGGTACTTTTAATGTGCTGATCAATGGGGTTTGTAAGCATTCAAATCCGGCGTTTGAGCCTATTCTTGGCATCATTCCAAATGGTACCGGAAATGATTTTTTCAGGTCTGCTGGGTTCAATAAGAATTATAACTTTTTAGCAAATATTGAAGAGGGCTCTTTTGAGCGCTTCGATGTTGGCGTGCTTGAAACCACCAAGGAGAAACGCTATTTTGCAAATATTACCGATATCGGTTTTGGTGGCGCTGTGGTGTTAGAACTTCAAAAATTCCGCAAGAATTTTGGACCTAACTTTTCTTATGGATTGGCTATCGTCAAGACCTTTCTCAATTACAAAAGACCTCAAGTAAAGTTGCATTCAGAGGACTACCAATATGCCGGCGAATTACTGTTGGCTGCATTTTGCAATGGAAGTATTTTTGGCGATGGCTTACATATACATCCTGGGGCGAAAATCAATGACGGACAACTCAAGCTCACCCTATTAGGTAAAGTTTCTTTATTGGACTACATAAAAAACGTCATCAAAGTCAAAAATGGCAAAAAAATCAAGCATTCGGAAGCCCATTATCTGCCCATTTCTTTTCCAATTTCTTTGAGTTGCGATACAGATGTCTTACATGCTGAAACCGATGGCGAATATATTGGAGGTTCTCATTTCACCTTGGACTTTTATCCTGGTAAGTTGAAATTACTTCAGCCAAAGAAGTACTAGTTTATGTATCTTTGAAACAAGATGAAAAGAAGCATCATCATTACAGCCGGCGGTATTGGAAAACGCATGGAAAGTGAACTTCCCAAGCAATTTTTGCGCTTAGGAAACAAACCTGTTTTACTTCACACACTCGAACGCTTTTTTGCCTTTGACCCAACAGCTCAGTTGCTCCTAACGCTTCCAAAAGATTGGGTAGGTTATTGGCAGACTATTTTAGAGGAATACAATATTCAAATTCCACACGAACTCGTTGACGGTGGTTTAGAACGCTTTCATTCGATACACAATGCACTCGATAAATGTACCGGCGATCAAATTGCTATTCACGATGGCGTACGTCCGTTGGTGAGTCTAGCAACTATTGAAAGATGTTTTGAAGGGCTAAACAACGCTAGTGCTGTAGTTCCTGTTATGGGTTTAAAAGATTCTATTCGTAAAGGTGTTTTTGAAAAATCAGAAAGTGTGGATAGAACTCAGTATTTTCTAGTGCATACCCCTCAGTGTTTTGACGCAAAAACTATCAAAAAAGCGTATTTACAAGGATTCAATCCGCGTTTTACCGACGATGCGAGTGTAGTGGAAGCAATTGGTGTTTGTCCTCTTTTGGTCTTGAGTAATGAAGAAAACATCAAAATTACGAGCCCGATCGATTTAAAAATCTTAAGTGCAATTTTATAAAGATGAATTTTATTGCTCCTCCCTCTTTACAAATTGGCGACCTCGTTTATCTCTGTGCACCGGCAAAAGCGATCGAAGAAAACTATGTTTTAGCTGCTGAAAAATGGCTGCACAGTATTGGGCTTCGCGCGATCAGAAGTAAAAATTTAATTGGCAGACACCACTATTTTTCGGGCACTGAACTTGAGCGCCTGACAGACTTACAAGAAGGGCTAGACCATCCTGAAGCTAAAGCCATTTGGTGTGTGCGCGGCGGTTATGGTTGTATCCAAATTGTCGATGGCTTGCAATGGGCGCAATTTATCAAAGAGCCCAAGTGGCTAGTTGGATTTTCTGATATCTGTGTTTTGCATCATCAAATTCAGTCTTTAGGTTTTCAGAGTATACACGCTACCATGGCACTAAACATTGATAAAAACAGTGGGTTGGCCAAACAACGTTTACACGAATTGCTTTTTGGACAGAAAAAATCATTTGAATTACACACAGATAGCGCCAATAAATTGGGCAGTGCGAACGGTGTGCTTATTGGAGGCAACCTGAGTATTGTTTTCAGTATGTTGGCTACGCCTGCACGCTACAACTTCTCCGAAAGCATTTTATTCATCGAAGATCTAGCTGAACACCTCTACCATATTGACCGCATGCTCCATGCGCTACGCAAGAGCGGTGCGCTCGAACAAATCAAGGGTTTAATAATTGGCGGCATGACTGATCTAGAAGACACCGACGTGCCTTTTGGAAAATCGATTGAAGCGCTCATTTTGGCTCACTTCACTTATCGAAAAATACCAATTTGCTTCGATTTTCCAGCAGGGCACATCGACGATAATCAAGCATTACTTTTTGGTGCTGACGTTGAATTAGTGGTCGATGAAAATACGAGCACGCTGAACTATCTATAATCGTTCTAAATAGCCTTATTAAACAGATTATATTGGCAACATTTGTTACTATTAAATGTTGTTCACTTAAATTTGCATCACTACAAATGAAAGATTCTTATGAGTAACTCTGTAATTTTTAAATCTTCTATCGGAAAGAAGGTCTTTATGGCCCTCACCGGGCTTTTCCTGTGTACGTTTTTGGTTGGTCACTTACTTGGCAACCTTCAACTTATTCTCAAAACCGGTGAAGAAGGCCGACGTGCTTTCAATGAGTACGCTTACTTCATGGGGCACAATCCATTTATCAAAATCCTTTCTTACGTTACCTACGCAGCGGTCATTATTCACATCATCGATGGTTTTGCACTGACTATTCAAAACAAAAAAGCGCGGCCAATTGGTTATGCCTACAGCAAGCCTTCGGCCAATTCAAGTTCAGCTAGTCGCAGCATGGCTATTTTAGGCACACTCATTTTGGTATTTCTTGCTACCCACATGGCCAACTTCTGGTGGAAAATGAAAATCAAAGAAGACGTTCCGCTTCACACTTACAAACTAGAAATGGACAACCCAATGATGGGTGCTGCCAATGCAGAACTTTACTACACTCACGTACCAGGTATTCAACCTATTCCAAAAGACAAAAACAACATCGTAGAAAAAGGTACTGATCTTTACATCAAAGGCACAAACGTTAAAGTGGCAGAAGGCTACCGCGACCTTCACACCTTAGTGATGGACTTCTTCAACAAAAGTAAAAATGAAGGTGCACTTTTTGCCGTGTTGTTCTACGTGATCTCAATGGTTGTTTTGGGCTACCATCTCTTACATGGTTTCCAAAGTGCTTTCCAATCTTTAGGCATCAATCATCCAAAATATACCCCTTTGATTAAAATAATTGGAACTGGCTTTGCTGTCATTGTTCCGTTATTGTTTGCGATCATTCCCATTATTATTTACAACCTCTAGGAATTAGGCTATGTCAACATTAAATTCGCGCATTCCAGAAGGTCCAATCTCAGAAAAGTGGACCAATCACAAGAATCACATGAAATTGGTTGCGCCAAACAACCGTCCAAAAATCGATATTATCGTTGTGGGTACAGGTTTGGCAGGCGCCTCTGCAGCAGCCTCTTTAGGTGAGATGGGTTACAACGTCAAAGCGTTTTGTTTCCAAGATTCGCCAAGAAGAGCACACTCCATTGCAGCTCAAGGTGGTATCAATGCAGCTAAAAACTACCAAAACGACGGCGACTCCGTTTACCGTCTATTTTATGACACCATTAAAGGTGGTGACTACCGTGCACGCGAGGCAAACGTTTACCGTTTGGCAGAAGTCTCTGGTAACATCATCGACCAATGTGTGGCTCAAGGTGTTCCTTTTGCACGCGAATACGGCGGTCTCTTAGACAACCGTTCGTTTGGTGGTACACAGGTACAACGCACTTTCTACGCCGCAGGACAAACCGGTCAACAACTTTTGTTAGGTGCCTACTCTGCACTTTCTCGTCAAATCGGTCTTGGTCGGGTCAAAATGTACCATCGTCATGAAATGATGGAGCTCGTTAAAGTTGACGGCAAGGCGCGCGGAATCATCGCAAGAAACCTCGTTACTGGTGAACTCGAGCGTCATTCTGCACACGCGGTTGTCATAGCATCTGGAGGTTACGGAAACGTATACTTCTTATCTACCAACGCAATGGGCAGCAATGTATCTGCTGCTTGGAAAGTACACAAAAAAGGAGCGCATTTTGCCAATCCATGTTTTGTTCAAATTCACCCAACTTGTATTCCAGTACACGGTACCAACCAATCTAAGCTCACACTTATGTCTGAGTCTTTGCGCAATTCCGGCCGCATTTGGGTTCCTAAGAAAAAAGAAGACGCTGAAGCTATTCGCGAAGGCCGTTTGAAACCCACTCAACTTGCAGAAGAAGACCGCGATTACTTCTTAGAAAGACGCTACCCTGCATTTGGCAACCTCGTACCTCGCGACGTTGCATCTAGAGCAGCCAAAGAAAGATGTGACGCAGGTTTCGGTATTGAAGCCAACGACACCAACGAAGGCGTTTACCTAGATTTTGCAACAGAAATTCGAAATAAAGGACGTCAGTCTGCATTTGCTTTAGGTGACCACAACCCAACAGAAGAAAAAATCTTGGCCTTGGGTAAAAAATGGATCGAAGAAAAATATGGTAACCTCTTTCAGATGTACCAAAAAATTACAGACGACAATCCATACGAAACACCAATGAAAATTTACCCAGCTGTTCACTACACTATGGGTGGCGTTTGGGTAGACTACAACCTTCAAAGTAGCATCGAAGGATGCTTCGTGACCGGAGAAGCCAACTTCTCTGACCACGGTGCCAACCGCTTAGGTGCTTCTGCGCTTATGCAAGGTTTGGCCGATGGATACTTCGTATTGCCGTATACCATTTCTGACTACCTCGCAAACGATATCCGCACAGGCCATATTCCTACCGATAGTCCAGAATTTGAAGCTGCCGAAGCAGATGTAAAAACAAGCATTGATCGTTTCCTTCAAAACAAAGGAAGTAAGTCCGTAGATCATTTCCATAAACGCCTCGGCCTTATCATGTGGAACAAAGTTGGCATGGCCCGTAACGAAGAAGGGCTAAAAACAGCTATCGAAGAAATTGCAGCGCTACGCGAAGAATTCTACAAAGATGTTTTTGTTCCTGGCGATGCAAACGAAATGAATACAGAACTCGAAAAAGCCATGCGCGTTGCCGACTTCATTGAGTTGGGTCAGTTAATGGCCGTAGATGCCTTGCATCGTTTAGAGTCTTGTGGTGGTCACTTCAGAGATGAATACCAAGACAACGAAGGAGAAACACTCCGTGACGACGAAAACTTCAAATATGTTGCCGCTTGGGAATACCAAGATGGCGATGCGAAAAAAGCAGCACTTCACAAAGAAGCGCTTAATTACGAGTACATCAAAATTGCAGCACGCAACTATAAATAAGTAGATATGGCTTCAAAATTTATCAATATAACACTCAAAATCTGGAGACAAAAAAATACCAACGCTAAAGGTGGTATTGAAACCTACAGCCTTGAAAAAGTGTCCACAGATAGTTCATTTTTAGAGATGCTCGATCAACTTAACGAGCAACTCATTAATGAACAACAAGCTCCAGTAGCTTTTGACCACGACTGCCGTGAAGGAATTTGCGGAATGTGTTCTTTGTACATCAACGGGCGTGCGCACGGCCCAGAAACCGGAACCACCACATGTCAGCTTCACATGCGTAGCTTTAACGACGGTGATACCATCTATGTTGAGCCATGGAGATCTCGCGCGTTTCCTATTGTCAAGGATCTCGTTGTAGATCGCTCGGCATTTGATCGCATTCAACAAGCCGGCGGATTCGTCTCTGTGAACACTTCCGGACGTACCATGGACGCCAATGCCATTCCTGTTCCTAAAGCTGATGCAGACAAAGCATTTGAAGCAGCTGCTTGTATTGGTTGTGGTGCTTGTGTAGCGTCTTGTAAAAATGGTTCGGCTATGCTATTCGTAGGGGCGAAAGTTTCACAATACGCGCTATTACCACAAGGGAAGGTTGAAGCAAAAGACCGCGTCATGAATATGGTTCGCCAAATGGACGAAGAAGGATTCGGTAACTGTACCAACACTGGTGCTTGTGAAGTAGAATGTCCTAAAGGCATTTCTTTAGAAAATATCGCGCGCATGAACCGCGAATTTTTAAGTGCAGCACTAACTTCCGACAAATAAATTAAAACAACAAAATAAAAAAAGGGCGGTCAATGACCGCCCTTTTTGTTTTGTTCAACTTATATAAAGCTCATTCAGGATGAGCAATAAATATTATTTCAATTGTTGGCCTTCTTTTTTGTACCAACCTTCATTTTCTTTGATTTCTACCGGGACATTAGATTTTGCACTGAGGCGTTTTTGGGTAGTCATCCAGTAATAAAAACCATAGAAACCTAGCAAAATAAGTGCTGTGTTAAAGTAGTTTTGTACCATTTCATAAAAGCCAAAAGCCCATTGAAATGTGTCGCCAATTTTGTATACGAAGTCTGTCCAAGTCATGTGTCATTCTTTTATATGGCAAATGTACTACAAATTTTATAAAATTAGATACAGCTTTAAATTTCTCCCATTAAAGCAAGTGTTTCTTTTGCGGCAGCTTGCTCGGCCTCTTTCTTGGAATGACCCTTGCCTTTACCGTATGCCGTTCTATTGATCTGTACAGTCATTTGATAGACGGCCTTTCCTTCGATAAACTGCTCATCAGAAAGTATGAATTCCAACGCCAACTTCTTGCGCTGACACCATATAAAGAGTGCCGACTTAAAGTCGAGTTCTTCTTCCAGTAGTTTATTCAAATTCAAGTGTTTTCTAAAAACTGTGTTTTTGAGAACGCTCTGGGTTTTATCGAACCCGCCATCCAGGTAAATGGCGCCTATTAATGCTTCAAATGCATTGCCCTCCAAACCTGCAAGATTAATGCTTCTGCCTTGGCTGTATATAAGGTGCTTTCTGATGCCCATTCGCTCGCCAATTGCAGAAAGTGACTTGCGATTTACAATTCTTGACTTAATTTTGGTAAGTTGACCTTCGTCTATTTCAGGATATTTGTCGTATACAAAGGAAGCTACAACAGCGTCTAATATGGAATCTCCTAAAAACTCAAGGCGTTCGTTAGCAGCTAATTGTTCGTGATCGTTGAGCGAACTTTTGTGGGTTAAGGCCTGAATGAAATAGGATGCCTTTTGTGGTTTATAACCAAACTCGGCTAAAACAAAGCGAATAACTTTCAGCTCTTCGTTTGTTTTTTTCTTATTGAAGAGAGGAATTTTGAGCAACTTATGCTTTAAATTTCTTTACAATGATGGAGGTGTTGTGGCCTCCAAAGCCAAAGGTGTTGGACAAAGCAATATTGACCGTACGCGCCTGTGGTTTGTGAAAAGTGAAATTGAGCTTAGGGTCAAGTTCGGGATCGTCGGTAAAGTGATTAATGGTTGGTGGAACCATATCGTTTTGAACAGCTAATACGCAAGCTACTGCTTCGATGGCACCGGCTGCACCTAAAAGGTGGCCTGTCATGGATTTAGTAGAGCTGATGTTCAGATTGTAGGCGTGTTCACCGAATACGTGTTGGATAGCCTTTACTTCGGCGATATCGCCAAGCGGAGTGGAAGTGCCGTGCACATTGACGTAATCTATCTCAGATGGATCGATTTCTGCGTCTTCTATGGCTGAAAGCATGGTGTTGCGCGCACCCAAGCCTTCTGGATGAGGCGCAGTCATGTGATAAGCGTCGCCAGACATGCCGCCACCGATTACCTCTGCGTAAATTTTTGCGCCGCGCTTAATGGCGTGCTCATATTCTTCGAGAATGAGGCAACCTGAACCCTCGCCGAGTACAAAACCATCGCGGTCGAGGTCGAACGGACGAGATGCGGTTTCTGGAGAATCATTGCGGGTAGATAGCGCCTTTAAAGCGTTGAATCCGCCCATACCCATTTCATTGACGCCAGCCTCTGAACCACCGGTTACGATGGCGTCGGCTTTGCCTAAACGAATGAGGTTGAATGCATCGATGATGGCATTGGTTGCAGATGCACACGCTGATACACAAACGTAGTTTGGACCGCGCAAGCCATATTTGATAGAAATATGACCCGCTGCAATATCTGCAATCATTTTTGGGATAAAGAATGGATTGAAGCGCGGAGTTCCGTCGCCACTAAAATATTCTCTAGCTTCTTCTTGGAATGTTTTCAGACCACCAACACCAGAACCCCAAATGACGCCAATGCGATCGAGATTTGGATTGGACTCAAGCAAGGCAGCATCTGCCATAGCTTCCGTAGCGGTAACTATGGCATACTGCGAAAATTGATCAAGCTTGCGAGCTTCCTTTTTGTCGATGTGGTCTTCCACATTGAAATCTTTGAGTTCACATGCAAATTGCGTCTTGAAAAGAGAGGCATTAAATTGTTTAATTGGAGCAGCTCCACTTTTTCCAGCCATTAAGGCATCCCAATACTCTTGTACTGTATTGCCAATTGGCGTTAGTGCACCTAAACCTGTTACAACAACTCTTTTTAATTGCATACCCGTAAACTAAAGAATTAGTGGGAAATGTTAAACGTTTGCTTCGATGTAAGCAACAGCGTCACCAACTGTTTGGATACCTTCTGCTTTATCGTCTGGAATAGAAATATTGAATTGTTTCTCGAATTCCATGATCAACTCAACTGTGTCAAGTGAATCAGCACCCAAGTCATTGGTGAAGCTAGCTTCGTTAGTTACTTCACTTTCTTCAACATTCAGTTTATCTACGATGATCGCGATAACTTTAGCTTTGATATCAGACATTTTTTAAATTTTAAAGGTTTCAGCTTGCAAAGAAAAAAACTATCGCCCAATAAACAAAACTTATGCCCATTTAATTTATCAACACTTCTTGTCTTAAAGCGGAGGAATCCTTCACTATGCTTAACTTTGTAGCCGAAATGCAGGCACAATTAATTCTCTTTATTTCTGGTGGCGGAAGCAATGCACGTCAAATTATTCGTTATTTCAAAGAAAATGAACGAGTTAAGGTGGTGGGCGTGCTCTCGAGTAAGGCTAATTTAGAAATGGAAATGTTTTGTACCGAACAGCAACTTCCTTTTTACAACTTACAAGGAAAAGATTTTACATCCTACCTTGAAATAAGTCAAGATTTGCATGCCAACTGGGTAATTTTAGCCGGTTTTCTGAAAAAGGTGCCTACAGAGCTCATCGAAGCCTTTCCAGAAAGAATCATTAATGTTCACCCTGCACTACTTCCAAATTATGGTGGTGCAGGTATGTACGGGCAACATGTGCACCTTGCTGTAAGTGCCGCTAAAGAGGCCTTTAGTGGCATAAGCATACACCTCGTCAACGAAGAATTCGACAAAGGCAAACTCCTTTTTCAGCATGCAGTGGCTTTAACACCAAATTCTACTGCGGCCGAAATTGAACAAAAAGTACGAGCATTAGAAATTCAGCACTTTGCTCCGGACCTCGAGGCGTATATAACGAGTGTTACAAAATAGCGCGCTCTAAATATTGCGCAAAGCGAAAACAATCTTGGTAAGAATTATAAAGCGGTGCAGGAGCAATGCGAATGACATTTGGCTCTCTCCAATCGGCAATGACGCCTAAATCGGTTAAGCGGTCAAATAATTGCTTGCCTTGACCTTTTGCTAAAATTGAAAGTTGTGCGCCTCTTTGGTTAGGATTGGTGGGCGTTATGATTTCAAATGAGCACTTTTCTTCATTGCGAACAGAAACATCTTCAATTAAAAAAGCAAGAAACGCCGTCATTTGGTCGCGTTTTTGTGCAATGCGCTCCATGCCGGCCTCTTCAAAAATTTCAAGAGAAGCTAAGTGTGCAGCCATTCCTAAAACCGGTGCATTGCTCAGTTGCCAGCCTTCAGCGCCAGGAATCGGGTCAAAGCCTGGTTCCATCTGAAAACGAACTTCTTTATTGTGGCCCCACCATCCTGCGAAACGAGGTAAAGATTTATTGTGTGCATGACGTTCGTGCACAAAAAGACCTGACACACCTCCCGGAGACGAATTCAAATATTTGTAACCACACCAAGCCGCAAAATCTACATTCCAGTTGTGAAGCGCAAGATTGACATTGCCTGCTGCGTGTGCTAAGTCAAAGCCAACAACTGCGCCAACCGCGTGGCCAGCAGCGGTAATTTTTTGCAGGTCAAAATATTGACCCGAGTAATAATTGACACCACCGATCATGACCAAAGCAAGCTCATCTCCGAGTTCGGATATCTTCTGAAGGATGTCTTCTTCTCTAATTAAATGTTCTCCGGGTCTTGGACCTACTTCGACTAGTGTTTCAGCAGGCAGACCATGAAATGAAATTTGTGAAGCCAGTGCATATTGATCGCTCGGAAAAGCTTTTTCTTCACAGAGAATTTTAACCCGTTTGCCAGAAGGTCTGTAAAACGAGACCATCAGTAAGTGTAAATTAGTTGTGAGGGAATGGGTAATGACCACCTCAATTGGCAATGCGCCCACCACCTTTGCTGCCATGTTGGTCAGGTTTTCGTGGTAAGAAAACCATGGTCTTTTGGCTAAAAAATGCCCTTCAACACCATAATTAGCCCAAGCATTTAGTTCTTCTTGGATATAGGTTGCCGCCGTTTTAGGCTGCAGCCCTAAAGAATTGCCCGTAAAATACACCGGGTTTTCATTGTGGAAAGTCGGAAAATGAAAGCGCGAACGAAAGGATGCCAAAGGGTCTTGTTGATCTAATTCTTGGGCGAAGGCTAAGCTATTTTCAAATTTCATATGCACGGCTTTATTCGTAACTTTATGGCCACAAATATACACAAGAATGAATACTCCCTCTCCTATCGACCGCAGCCGTTCAGCAGAATTATTTGAAGCAGCCAAAGGATATTTTCCAGGTGGTGTCAATTCACCAGTGCGCGCTTTTAAATCTGTTGGTGGCACACCGCTTTTTATTGCAAAAGGCGATGGCGCTCAAATTTGGGACGAAGACGGCAATCAGTTTATCGACTTTTGCTGTAGTTGGGGGCCGCTCATCCACGGGCATAATCATCCACATGTTTTTGAAAAAATTGTAGGGTCGCTGCAAAATGGCGCAAGTTTCGGTGCGCCGACACGTAAAGAAAATGAGCTCGCCGCTTTTATGCTCGAAAGACTGCCCTTTATTGATAAAATTCGATTCACAAGTTCTGGCACCGAGGCTGTCATGAGCGCATTGCGTCTGGCACGCGGGGCAACTGGGAAAAATAAAATCCTCAAATTTGAAGGGTGTTACCACGGGCATGTCGACGCACTTTTGGTAAAAGCCGGAAGTGGCTTGGTTACTTTTGGCACTTCATCAAGTGCGGGTGTTCCAGAAGCTTTTGCCAACGAAACGCTTGTTTTACCACTCAATGATGCAGATGCGTTAACCAAGTGCTTTGAAACCCAGCACCAAGATCTTGCTGCTGTCATTATTGAGCCAATCCCTGCCAACAATGGTCTGTTATTACAAGACAAATCCTTTTTAAATCTCTTGCGTTCACTTTGTACAAAGTACGGAGTGCTACTCATTTTTGACGAAGTTATTTCGGGCTTCAGAGTTGCATTTGGAGGCGCAGCCGAGCTTTTTGGTATAACACCTGATATTGTTACCTATGGTAAAATTATCGGCGGAGGCCTGCCGGTTGGTGCCTACGGAGCCAAAAAAGAAATTATGGCAAATGTTTCGCCAGAAGGTCCGGTTTACCAAGCGGGCACACTTTCTGGAAACCCAGTAGCAATGGCCGCAGGTCTTGCACAGCTTGAACTTTGTGCAGCCGAGGATTTCTATATCAAGCAAGCACAACGCACCCAACAATTTGTAGATAGCATCAACAGTTTTGCTCTTGCACAACAGTATCCAATGGAACTTGTCTGCGTGGGTTCTATTTTTTGGTTCTCTTTTAACGGCAAAAAACGCATCACCGCTGCAGATCAGATTGATGGCGACATGACTGCCTTTAATTTTATGCACCATTATCTTTTAAATGTTGGTGTATATTTTGGGCCAAGTGGTTACGAGGTTGGTTTTGTATCATCGGTCCATACCGATGCGCAGTTAGCTTTTTCAGCCGAACAAATCAAAGCAGCACTTGCGGCTTTCTATCAAAAGTAATCCCTAGCTTTAGGCTGTGAATTTAGTAACTGGTGCCACCGGACTTCTCGGAAGTCATGTCTTAATTGAGTTAAGCAAACGCAATATGCCGGTTCGGGCAGCATATCGCAACGAACAAAAAATTGCAGCCGTGCAAGCGCTATTTCATTACTATTTGAAAGAAAATGCTGCGGAAAAATGGGCACACGTCGAATGGATAAAAGCTGACCTTCTAGACATAGAAGACTTAAAAAACCTCGTTAAAGGCAGTACAACCATTTATCATTGTGCAGCACTCGTTTCATTTTTTAAAGCCGACTTCGAAGCCTGTATTCAACAAAACCGTTATGTTACTGCCAATTTAGTCGACCTTGCCAATGCTATGGGTGTCCGACACTTTTGCCACGTGAGCTCCACTGCTTCAATTGGAGGTAAAGAGGCGCTCGTAAGTGAAAAATCTAAATGGGATGAAGGCGGACAGCACAGCGGCTACGGCGTTTCCAAACGGTTGGCTGAAAGAGAAGTTTGGAGAGGAATTGAAGAAGGCTTGCGCGCAGTTATTGTGAATCCGTGCGTTATTTTGGGCCCTGCGGCCCCAGGTAGTCCGTCTTTACAAATGCTGAGTACGGCTCAAAAAGGCTTGCGCTTTTACACAAGTGGCGCCAACGCAGTTGTAGATGCCCGAGACGTAGCGTGGGCAATGGTAAAGCTCGTTGAGCAAAATGTTCATGCCGAACGCTTTTTAGTAGTTGGTCCACAACAAACTTTTAGAGACTTATTTGGCGCATTTGCGCAGCAGCTCGGGCGCAAAGCGCCAAGTATTGCTGCGCCTAAAGTACTAACGCTACTCTTTGCAGCAGTTCACGAACTATGGTGTCATATCTCAGGTAAACGCGAGGGACTTACTATAGAAACAGCACGTTCTTCGCATGAAGTCTTGCGCTATGACCGCAACAAAATCGAACAACAATTGTCATTTAAGTATACACCCTTAGCAGATATCATTCAAAACATGATCACCGGGCAAACTTTTATTGAAAAAAACATCAAACCTTGAGTCGAAAACTGATCATTTTCATCGGTATTTTTTACCTTGTAGGTATAGTTGGAATGTCTTTAGGGCCCTACAAATCATTCTTTGTAGGCTTGTCTTTCTTTCACTTATTGCTGTCTTTTGGCATTCTTCTATTAGGCAGAAAAAAACACACACCGGCTTTTTGGCTTTTCATCGCAATAGCCTTTGCAACCGGCATGCTAGTAGAATGGATCGGAGTGCATACTGGTTATTTATTCGGGAATTACCACTACGGTACTGTTTTAGGACCAAAGCTATTAGGCGTTCCGCTCATAATTGGTATCAATTGGGCAATGCTCAGCATCGTGAGTGCTGCACTACTTTCCACGCTCAAATTGAACTTTTGGATTGAAGTGCTTGTGGCGGCAACCTTAATGGTATTTCTAGATTTTTTAATGGAACCCGTGGCAGTCAAGCTTGGGTTTTGGTTTTGGAAAGATGGAATTATACCCGTCTATAATTATGTGTGTTGGTTTGTTACCGCTGTTTTTTTACAGTTTGTCTTGCGCAAATGGCGCCTCAATGAGACAAACAATGTGGCGGTGGCGTTGTTTATTTACATGACAATTTTCTTTACTTTTTTAAACTTTCGCTTATGAGTTGGTGGGGTCCGGTAGTTACACTTGCTACTTTTTTCGGGATGGAATTTATGGCGTGGGCCACGCATAAATATGTCATGCACGGCATTATGTGGTATTTTCATAAAGATCACCATCAGGTTGAGCCTGGTTTTTTTGAGAAAAACGACGTTTTCTTTTTGATTTATGCCATACCATCTTGGTTGTGTATCATGCTTGGCCTCATGAACCAAAATTACCTACCTGTTTGGATTGGCTTTGGTATTGCCGCCTATGGCTTGGCTTATTTTTTAATCCACGACGTCTATATACACCGCCGCTTTAAATGGCTACGCGACATCGAGCACCCCTATTTTTATGCCATTCGCAGGGCACACAAAATGCACCACAAACATTTGGGAAAAGCACATGGTGAGTGTTTCGGGATGCTTTTGGTTCCTATTCGCTTTTACATTGACAGCGCCAAACAATTTAAAAAACAACAAAAGGCATGAGTCTGTACGCCTGGGTCATCCTACTTTCTTTTTCAGGGCCATTTGCGCTTAGTTTTGACAAAAAGGTGGCGTTTTTTAAAGAATGGCGTTTTGTATTTCTTGCTGCTCTAGCGGTTGCTGTTCCCTTCCTAATTTGGGATGAACTTTTTACCCAATGGGGCGTGTGGGGCTTCAATCCTAATTACCTTTTGAAAATTTATCTTGGGCATCTTCCGCTTGAAGAAGTCTTGTTTTTTATTGTGATTCCTTACAACTTCATTTTCATTTTAAAAGTCATTCAAGCCTATTTTCCAAATAGAAATCAAAAGCGCATTGCGCCGTTTTTTGCTTTTATCTTCATAGCAACATCTGCTCTTTGGATTTTATTGTACGGCACGAATTATTATACCTTCCTAGCCACATTTTTAAGTGCCGCACTTACAATTTTGTTGCGTAACAAAAGTTGGTACCAAGATTTTATGTGGGCGTATTTACTCTGCCTCGTTCCATTTTTTATCGTCAATGGCATACTCACGGGGGCTGTTACGGAGGCTCCAATTGTCTGGTACAGTGGACAACACATCATTGGTTGGCGCATGGTCAGCATTCCTTTTGAGGACCTCTACTACAACTATTCTTTACTCTTGCCACTTACCTGGATGTATTTTTCTTTAAAAAATCGCAAGGAAAATTGATTTTGTATTTTGAAAAATTAAAAAAATAATTAACTTTGTCGCCCCTAGCAAAGCAAAGGCAGCGCAATGATGGGAGTTTCAAGCGAGAATAGCTCAGTTGGTAGAGCACGACCTTGCCAAGGTCGGGGTCGCGGGTTCGAATCCCGTTTCTCGCTCTTTTGAGCTCGAGTGGTGGAATCGGTAGACACGCCGGACTTAAAATCCTGTGGGCATTTGCCCGTGCGGGTTCAAGTCCCGCCTCGAGTACATTATTGTGAAATTAACCCTTGATTCTATTAGAATTGAGGGTTTTTTGTTTCAACTCGATTCACTTTTCCAAACATTTTTGATATTTTTAAAAAT
>JAIXXP010000126.1 GCA_027490665.1 Cryomorphaceae bacterium
ATCAGAAATGTCACTTTGCTTTTAATGTCTAATGTGCATTATCCTTTTATGTCTAAAAAACTGACCATGCAATTTCACGGCATTAGTCAAGCGGCATTTGATGAAGACTTGAAAAAGCACAAAGAAATTGTCAAAGAACTCATTACCAATTATCTATTTATATCAAACCCAAAAGCATGAAAATGAAAAATCTGTTCTCCGGCGGGCTCCTCAGCCTTCTCCTTGGCTTGTCGGCTCACGCCCAAACCTATGACTTGGCTTCGTGTCTGCGCTCTGCAGAAACAGCCAATGCACAAATTAGAAGTGCCCAATTAAATGTAGCTATCAACGAAAGCCAGCGTTCGGCGTATCTCTCTTCGCGCTTACCTTCGCTTAATTTCTCGGGCGACTACAAATACAATGCAATTATTCCGGGCCAAGTTGTTCCGGCACAATTTTTTGGTGGCCCTGCTGGTTCTTTTGCCGAAGTAAAATTCGGTGTGCCTTTTGTACTGAGCAACACCGTACAGCTCAATCAAATTCTTTTTAATTCACAGGTCAACTATGGTTTGGCGGCTTTGCGCATCAATAGCGAAATTGTCAAAATCCAAAGAGATATGACCATTCAAGACGTGAAGTATCAAGTGGCCAATACTTTCTTCATTCTTCAAGGGTTGTATCAGCAACTCAATTTTATTTCGGACAATATCACTTATGCCGACCAAATTTTGAAGAATATGGATTTAATGGTAGCGCAAGGTATGCTCGTTCAGACCGAAGCAGACAAAATCCGCATCAATCGACTTAATTTGGAAAATACGGCAGCCAATCTTAAGGCTACCAAAAGTCAGTTAGAGGAATTGCTTAAAATTTTAATTGGTATTGATCCAAAAACGACAATTACCCTAGAGGACGACCAAATGGTACAGCAATCTTTGTTGGTCGATAAAAATGCAGCGAATTTATTTGCCGTTCAATTGCTTGAACAGCAAAAATTGATGGCGCAAGAAGAAGCCAAAGGCATTCAAATGGGTTATTTACCTAATGTCAATTTGTACGGCATTTACCAATACAACTACAATATGAACCCTGAAACCGATTTTCGAACAGGAATAGACGGCGCATTTGTTGGTTTGCGTGTAGACTGGAACCTATTTGACGGTTTTGACAAGCACCACAAAGCAGCTGTTAATGCGCTCAAACAAGAACAATTGGAAATGCAAACAGCCCTTGTGCAGCAGCAGCTCCAGCTACAAATTGATCAAAATAAGCGCCTCATTGATGTCAAGGTCAATTCTTTGGAACTCGCTAAAGAACAACTCAAATTGGCTGAAGCGGTGCACCAACATGCCAACCTTAAATTTACAGAGGGCCTCATTGGTACCAACGACTTACTTCAGGCACAAACAGGTCTTGAACAAGCACAAACAAGCGTGGTTGCCGCTTATGTAGCTTTGCGTCAGGCAGAACTCGAATACCTCAAATCAAACGGAAATATCAAATAACAAGTCATGAAAAGAATCATTTTTATCTCCATTGCAGTTGTGGCACTATTAAGCCTAACTGTTTTTAAATTGCTTTCTAATTCAAAAGAAGCCAAAAAGAAAATTTACATCCACAATATGGAAGCGGCCGTTTTGGTCGATACTGAAAATCCTCAAATGCATACTTTCGAGAGCGCTTTTTCCTATTTAGGTGTATTCGAACCAATGCATCAAAACAACGTGGCAGCAGAAGGTTCGGGCAAGCTCACCGAGCTACTTGTCAAAGAAGGTGATCAGGTCAATAAAGGACAAGTCATTGCCAAACTCGACGACGAACTCATTTTACTTCAGATTGAAAACGCCAAACTCAATATTGCCCAACTCAAAAACGACAACGCCCGCTTTGCCAACTTGCGCAAAGAACAAGCGGTGTCTTCTATGGAAGCAGAAAAAATGGAACTCGCGCTCAAGTCTGCCGAAGTGCAACTCAAGCAATTACAAAAACAATTGCGCAGCACCAAAGTATTGGCTCCTTTTTCTGGGGTAGTCACTAAAAAAATGGCCGACCTCGGCTCTATGGTCATGCCTGGTACACCAATTGTGGAACTCACGGATATCGGTCAGCTCAAACTTGCCATTTCGGTGCCTGAGCGCGATGTCTTGAAATTCAAAAAAGGACAAAAGGTGAATGTCAATATCGATGCGCAAAACGCAACGGTTACAGGTAGCATCTATAGCATTTCAGTACAAGCTGATGCATTGCACAACTTTAAAGTGTTGGTGTTGGTGAGCAACTCAAGCGCCAACAAAATTCTTTCAGGTATGTACGGCACTGTTACGCTGGACAACAACGAAAAAGTAAGCGCACTTGCTGTGCCGAGAAAAGCACTTATTGGCTCTACCAAAAACCCGCAAATTTACGTCGTCAAAAATGGCAAAGCCATGCTAACGCCATTTAGCCCTGGTACTGCAGACGGCAACTATTTAGAAGTTGTTTCTGGCCTGAGCTCCTCAGATGAAATCGTTGTCAAAGGTCAAGTGAACCTCGAAAATGGAATGAATATCAAACGCAATAAATAGGCCCTATGACACTCACCGAATTGGCCATCAAAAGGCCATCTTTTATCATTGTTATCTTTACCATTTTGGTAGGTGGCGGGCTCATTAGCTACAAACAGCTCTCCTATGAGCTCATGCCCGATTTCTCGGCGCCACTTCTTACCATAACCACTGCCTATCCAGGTGCTTCTCCTGCAACCGTTGAAAGTCAGGTTTCCAAACCACTAGAAGACGTCTTGAGCGGAATGGAAAACGTAGACGAAGTCACTTCTTTCTCTTTTGACAACGCTTCGTTTGTTTTGTTAGAGTTCAAGGCCTCGGCCAACATCGACGACGCCTTAGAAGATGCACAGCGCAAAATCAACAACAACCTTAGCAGGTTGCCAGAAGATGCCCTCAACCCAACTGTTGCCAAAATTGAACCGAATGCCACACCTGTTTTGCAATTGAGCGCGGTCGCCAAAAATTTAACTGACGCCGAACTCATGCGCCTCATGGACGATCAACTTTTGCCTGCAATCAAGCAAGTAAAAGGGGTTGCAGAGGTACAAGTTATTGGAGGTGAGCGCCGTTCTTTTAGAGTCAATGTAGACAAAGAAAAAATGCGCAAGCTCGGTTTGTCTATGGCACAAATCAACCAAGCCATTGCGCTCTCTAACTTGGATTTTCCGACAGGTAAAATCAAAAGCAGCAACGAGCAAATTACTGTGCGCCTAACTGGTAAATACAAAGACATTAACGACCTTCAAGATTTAGTTTTAATGGCCAAAGGAACAAGTGCTATTCGCTTGCGCGATGTGGCAGAGGTGATAGACGCCAGTGAAGATCAAATCACCATTTCGCGTTTGAATGGTGTCAATGGTATTGGTTTGCGCATCAAAAAACAGAGCGACGCCAATGCAGTAGACGTTGCCAAGCTGACCAAAACCAAATTCAGAGAACTCGAAGAAAAATACAACAAAGAGGGCTTGAAATTTACGGTAGCTACCGACACCTCTTTACCTACAATTGAATCAGTAGACGCCGTAATCCACGACCTCGAACTCGCAATTTTCTTGGTGGCACTCGTGATGCTCTTGTTTTTGCACACAATGCGCAATGCGTTTATTGTATTGGTTTCGATTCCAGCTTCCCTCATTTCTACTTTTGTAGCGATGTACCTTTTGGGCTACACGCTCAACCTCATGACGCTTTTAGCGATGTCGTTGGTGATTGGTATTCTCGTCGATGACTCTATTGTGGTCTTGGAAAATATCTACCGCCATCTCCAAATGGGCAAGAAACGCCGTCAGGCAGCCCTAGATGGTCGAAACGAAATCGGTTTTACGGCTTTGGCTATTACTTTAGTTGATGTCGTGGTATTCTCACCAGTTGTGTTCATTGAAGGAACCATTTCTGATATCCTTCATCAGTTCTCAATTGTAGTGGTGGTCTCCACCTTGATGTCCCTTTTTGTATGTTTTACTCTAACTCCTTGGTTGGCGTCTCGCTTTGCCAAAGAAGTAAAGCTCGATCCTAAAAAGCCATTCCAAGCAATTTTGCTGTGGTTTGAGCGCCGCATCACCATCTTTACGGATTCTTACGTGAAACTCGTGAGCTGGGCCCTACGTCACAAAATTGCCATGAGCTTAATTGTTATCGGTGTTTTCGTGGCATCGTTTTCAACCATGGGCTTAGGTATTGTAGGGCAGGAGTTTGTGTCTCAAGGAGACCAAGGTAAGTTTATGATCAAGCTCAAATACGAGAAGAGCGCCACTTTTGCCGAGAACAACCTCACTACCTTGAAAATTGAGCAATTGCTCTTGGCACAAAAAGATATGGTTGACATCGTCTTTTCAAACGTTGGAGGTCCGAGCGCTGGTTTAGGTGCAGCTGCCTTTGGTTCTGAGAACCGATCTGAAATTACGGTCATGATGAAAAAAGACAAGCAGAAGGAAATCCCAACAGTTGAGTACATGAACCTCATTCGCAGCAAAATCGAAAACGAATTTCCAGGTGTAGAGGTGAAGGCGCTCAATATGGGCTTGATCGATTCTGAACAAGCGCCAATTGAAATCTTCTTGTCTAGCAACGATACCGAACTTATGGAGAAGGAGGGACGTCGCCTTAAAAATGCCATTAAAGCCATCCATGGGGCCAAAGATCCGTACCTCAGTACCGAAGATGTTACACCTGAAGTGAAAATTGCCTTGAATCGCGAGAAAATGGGTCAACTTGGCGTCAATGTGGCGGCAGTTGGAATGCAATTACAAGGCGCACTTTCTGGCAATGACGACAGTCAATTAGACCTCGATGGCTCAGAATACGACATACGCGTTATGCTAGATGCTTCTAACCGCAAAGATGTCGAGGATATCCAAGGCATGACTTTCGCCAATAACGAAGGCAAGCAAGTGCGCCTGAGCGAATTTGCGGAAATCTCAGTAGACAACGCTGCCGGAACCCTCGAGCGCAAAAACCGAATTGCGAATACAACTTTACGTTGTTACGTACTTGGTGCTGCTCCAGGAACTGTTGCTGCCGATATTGAAAAATACCTCAAAAAACATCCGCTTGACCCCAACGTTCGCCTTACGTGGGGTGGAGAAATCAAGCGTCAGAAAGAATCTTTTGGGGCATTAGGAACCGCTATGGGCATTGGTGTAATCTTGGTTTATCTGATTATGGTGGCGCTTTATGATAACTTCGTGTATCCGTTTGTGGTCTTGTTCTCTATTTTAGTTTCTTTGGTAGGAGCTATTTTAGCGCTCGCATTAACTTCGTCTAATATGGGAATATTCACCATGCTTGGCATGCTCATGTTGTTGGGGTTAGTTGCCAAAAATGCCATTCTTATTGTCGACTTCACAAATCACCTCAAAGAGAAGGGGATGTCTACCTATAACGCACTCTTAGAATCTGTGCGCGAAAGGATGCGTCCGATTTTGATGACAACCATTGCAATGGTCATTGGTATGGTGCCGATTGCTACAGCTACAGGTGCCGGAGCAGAATGGAAAAACGGACTGGCATGGGTACTTATTGGGGGCCTTACCAGCTCGATGTTCTTGACAATTATTGTGGTGCCTATGATGTATTATACCGTGGACCGCATTAAGGATAAAATCAAGTTCAAGCGCTTGTCCAAACTTACTGAAGAGTAAGCCTTGAGCTAAATTAGAAATGTAAAAAGAGGTGGCTTAGGCCGCCTCTTTGTTTTTGGAGGCAACGTACTTATAAACGCGACGCGTGAGGTAGATATTGACGATGATAACGGCTACAACAACATAACCTAGTAGGTCAAAATTCATGAGTGGGGCACTTGGGCTCGCTTGCCAAACAATTTTGCCACCAATGATGGCTGCAATGCCGCCTGCAATTTGTTGTAAAGAGGAGTTGATACTCATGAACGCACCGCGGTCGTGGAGGTCAGGGACAGAACTGGTGAGGGCTTGAGAAGGCACCATGCGCGCCATGATGCCGCCCATCATGAAGATGTTGACCAATACTAAAATGAAAAAAGAACTTTCTCCAAGGCGCACATATACCAAAACAGAGGCAATCATGATGATGGAGGCCCACATGAACAATTGGAATTTATTTACTTTATCGGCCATCCAGCCAATGATAGGCATGATCATGAAGGTAGAAACCCCTACAATCATGAAAAGAACAGGTAATTCTTTTTGCGTAATACCGACGTTATTGACCGCAAAAGCACTGCCCCAAGGCATCATGAAATAGCCACCTAAAGACATAAAAGCAGTTGCCATGAAGCCAATGCGATAATTTCGGTTGCGAACAGTTGTCAAGAGGTGCTTGAATGCGGAGTGCTCGGTTTTTTTATCTAAGTGCGCGCGCACGGGTTTGAGACCAAATAGAATAAGAACGAGCATGGTGAGCGAAAGCACGACAATCATGTAAAAAGGTGTTTGCCAATTAGATTTGGCTGCGATATACAAACTAATAGGAATGCCCAAAATTTGACTCAGGCCAAAGCCCATTTGCATGAAGCCCATCACGCGTCCGCGTTGCTGCAAACTAAAAAGGTCCGCAACAATGGCCATAGATATAGAGGACATTACGCCACCAAAAATGCCGGTAAAAATACGTGCCATCACGAGTTGTTCGTAGGATTTTGCCAAGCCACAGAACATTGTGCCGACGATAAACCCAGAATAAAAGAATACCAACAAGCGTTTGCGGTCAAAACGATCGGCAAAACCCGCGGTTAAAAAACCTGAAAGCCCAGCAGCAAGTGCATAGCTCGAGACGACAATGCCAAATTGGTAGGGTTTCACTTGAAGGTCTTTCATGAGGAGGTCGCCAAGAGGAGACATCACCATGAAGTCTAGAACAACTGTAAATTGCGTAAAGGCAAGAATTGCAACTACCAACCATTGGTAAGTACTGAGCGGAATTTGATTTTTCACCTTGCGAAATTAAGCCAATTTTCCGCGTGAGACATTAAGAATTCTTAATGAATCGATAATGAATTTTAATCTGATCTTTTTCGAGTTCAAGTATGTAGGTTCCGTTGGCGAGTTCATGAAGATCAAGTTGATTCAGTTCTTGATCTAGGACCCCTTTCCATATAATTTGACCACTTAAATTGGAAATTGAATAGATAGATTCATGCCAAAATGTAGGAACATGAATATTTAAACTACCATTATTAGGATTGGGAAATAAAATTGGTTCTTCTGTTTTGGTTTCAGTTTCACTTGCACTGTTGGTCAAAATGATGGCTGTAAGTGTATCGGAATACGCCATGCAGCCATTGCCATTGATGGCAATTAATGAATAGGCACCACTTTGTAAAATCAAATGAGTAGCAGAATTGGCACCCGTAATTGGAGTTCCATTCAAATACCATTGATAAGAATAACCCAAATCAGGAGTTGAAAGGGTTTGATTGATTGCATCAAAGGATATTATTGGACTTGTTGGTGCTTCGAATAAAATGATAGTGTCGATTGAAATAAGCGTTGGACTAGGTAAAATTTGCTGGTTAGCTATGCTATAATTCATTTGTGATGAACCAGTACTGCAAGCGCTACAACCAAATAAACTTAGGTTTGCGCTGCCCATGAAGTCGTCGGATCCGAAATAAGGCTCGCTATAACTGTCGTCTGCTTCCCAGATTTCAATGAGGTAATTGCTATTGGTGTTGAGGTTTAAGTTCAAATTCCATTGAACAGGTGGGTTTTGGTCGCCTATGATGCTCGATTGGTAAATAAGTGTTCCATTTTCTTTGATTTTGAAATAGGCATCTGCACTATCAAAGCTCGGAAAGCCACCGCCGTAATTACTCATGTTCGTAATTTGGAGTTGATTCAAAGTAAATGCTTCAATTGTATCCAATGCATTATATGCCAGATAATTGACGATGTAAACACCCGGATCTTCGTAATACTGAGAGCTAGGTTGTTCTGAATTGGAGATGTTACCATTTGCGAAATTCCATTGATAAGCTAACAAACCAGGATTATTATTACTGAATGTGATGAGTGCTGGAGCGCAATTGCTTGTGGCTGAATGAGAGAAGCCATTATTGCTAAGGGTTGTTGTTTGGGGAAGAATTTCTAATTCTATTTGAAAAACAAATGGATAACCAGAAAGAATGGTTAGGTCGGCTAATACGGAAACATCAATAGTGTAAGTGCCCGCAAGAAGTGGAATGCCTTGTATGTTGACACAACCATGCTGGTTAAGTTGGGGGTTGTAGTTGCAATTATTTGAAGTGTTGTTGCACGACCACGTTAGTCCTAATGGTAAGGTGACTGTTGTAATTTGGAAGTTGATAAAATCAAAACCGAGTGTATCGGTGGGCAATACAAATGTAATATCTTCGGAATATGTTTGTCCGACGTGACCAATTGGCAAAATAGGGGGGTAAATACCAACTTGATTTTGAGTGCTATCTATGTTGCAGTTTTGCGCTTGAACGAAGTTGAACAAGATATGGTAGAGTAATGGGATTGCTATTTTCATTTTCTTCAATTTGAAAACAAAATTAGCTTTGCAACTTTCCAGGTGTTGTCAGTAAAAATCCTGAATAATAGTTTAATCGAGGGTGTTGTCCGGGTTTTTGCTGACACGTGAACCAAGCTCAATGCATTCTAAATCGTGAATTTTGGAACCGGTAATACAAAATCTAAAGATGGTTTTAACCTGATGAAAACCTTTATAACCACAAGCGCCAGGGTTGAGCCATAACATATTGAAACGCTTGTCAAATTGGGCCAAGGCGATGTGTGAATGCCCACAAACAAACAATTGCGGCGCGCCGTTTTGGAGTAATTCTGCCAAAGCTGGTTTGGCGTACTTACCTGGTTTTCCGCCGATATGCGTCATGAGTACATTTACATCTTCTACTTGAAAGCGTAAGAATTCTTTGCATGTGGCTCTTAATTGGTGGTCGTCTATATTGCCGTAAACGATGCGCAATGGTTTGAAATTTTCTAAGGCCACAAGGGTAGGTAGGTCTCCGATGTCTCCAGCATGCCAAACTTCATCGACATCGGCGAAGTATGTCAGGACTTTAGGATCCAAAAAACCGTGGGTATCAGAGAGTAAACCAATGCGTTTCATAGTTATCAACAAAATTAAGCTTTTTTTTGGCCTTGCATATCGTTAAATATTCGATGAGAAAATATTAATATTCAATAAACAATGTTAAATATTCATTAAATCAAGGTATTTGCTCAACTGAAAATGGATTCCGAAAGTTTGTGAATAAATTTAATCGCCTAGTAGTGAACTTATACCAAGTTTCGGCCATATTTGTAACAAACTATAAACTATGAAAAATCCTTTACTTATTTTAAATCAAAAAGGTGGTTTTTTGCGATTCAAGCATTTATTTATTGGATTGTTTTTCCTGCTTTTTGGAACAACTTCTTTGACCGCTCAGTGTACCTATTCCATTGCATTACACGACACATGGGGAGATGGTTGGAACGGCGGAAACGTCACTGTAAACGTTGGGGGCACCAATGTGCTCACTGCAGTCACTTTGGCTTCAGGTACTGGTCCGGCTGTATATAACTTTACGGTTTTTCAAGGTCAGTCGATTACCGTAAATTACACGGCAGGCTCTTGGTCTAGTGAGAACTGGTATCGTGTATGGAATGGGGCTAATGCTACTGGTACCCAAATATTCCAGAGTACAGTTAACGCAACTCCTCCAGCGTCTCAGGCCATCACTAATGGCTGTACAATACCAATGCCGGCTTGTACCGGAACGCCAACACCAGGAAATACAAATGCAACACTTGCAGCGGTTCCTGTAGGTGGTACAACTGTACTCTCAGTACAAAATACCTTCCCACTTGCATCTTATCAATGGCAATCTAGTTCTTCTTCAACCGGTCCTTGGACAAACATCACGGGTGCAACCAATTCTACATATACACTTACATACTCAACGCCAACTTGGTTCCGTTGTGTATTGGTTTGTGGCACCAACTCAGGAGTTTCCAACCCAATCCAAATTGTAACGGGCCCTTGTATCTCTACCTCGTTCTATGGTGCCGGTTTTGGGTATTACGGTATGATCAACTCGGTTAATTTCAATACCTTGTCTCATACAGGAACAGGTGCGTTGGCTAGTCCTTATTATGCATCTTATTCACCTTCCACAACTACCACAACTGTAATGGCTGGTGTTACTTATAACCTTGTTGTCAATACAGGGCTCTATAACGCTGCTGGCGCATGGTTTGACTGGAATAACAACACCGTTTTCGAAACCACTGAATATGTTTCATTTGGAACCAATACCTCTTGGACCAACTGGACGGGTACTGTTCCGGTAACTGTACCAAACAACGCTTTTAACGGGCAAATCTCCATGCGCGTTAGAACTGAATATGCTTTTTATACGCTGAATGCGAGCTCCGCATGTACAACCCTAACATATGGCGAAACCAAAGACTTCCGTTTAACGGTAATTCCTGCTCCTAACTGTGCAGGAACTCCTAATGCGGGTGTTGCTACCATTTCTGCTGCAACAGGTTGCCCGAACCAAAGCATTACAATGAGTACAAGTGGTTTGTCTATTGGTAACGGTATTTCTTACCAATGGCAAAGCGCACCTAGTGCAACTGGCCCATGGTCAAACATTACCGGTGCTACTTCTTCTACTTTTACTACTGCCACAACAGCCACAACGCATTACCGCTTGGTAACAGCTTGTTTGTTTTCAGCAAGCAGCAATAATACGAATGTTGTTTCATTTACCCCATCAGGTGGTCAGTGTCAGTGTGGATCTTATCCTACTGTTTTTGCATCTTCTACCGCAGATGAAGAAATTTCGAATGTAACAGTAGGTACAATGAACAACAGCTCGAACTGCGCCACCACGGCGCCAGGTCCAGGATCTATCAATAGCCGCTATTCGAACTATACTGGTGCAGTTGTAGGACCATCTGTAAACCAAGGAGATGTCGTTAATTTTAGCGTTACTCAAACTTCTTGTGGTGGACCATATTCCAACATCTTCCAAATCTTTGTCGACTTCAACCAAGATGGAGACTTTCTAGATGCTGGTGAGTTTGTTTACAATCAACCTGTTGGTGCTACTGGTAACCACACCAAAACTGGTTCGTTCCTCGTACCTTCAGGCGCAACCCTTGGTACAACACGAATGCGAGTTGTGAACGTCGAAACAACTCCAACTACCTTCAATTATGCCCACAACGGCTACACTTGGGGTGAAACAGAAGACTACTGCTTCACAGTGACTTTACCGCCACCTTGTGCAGGTACACCAACTCCGGGTAATACCATTGCTTCGCCAAATTCTGTTTTCGCAGGCCAAACAACATTATTAACACTTCAAAATAACACATCTGGAACAGGAGTTACCTATCAATGGCAAAGTGCAGCATCTGCTACTGGTCCTTGGACGAACATCACCGGTGCAACAAGCTTCAATTATACAGCGACGCCGACAGCAACAACATGGTATCAGTGTATTGTTACATGCACGAACTCTGCTAGTTCTGCAACATCAGCTCCAGTGTTAGTCAACTACAATCCATATTGTAATCCTGTTTATTCTTCTGGTACTCTTTATGGTGACCTCATTTCTAACGTAGCCATTACAGGAACAACTCTCAATAACAACTCAGGTACTGCTGCTGGAGGACCATACTACACCTACTATAGCAACTTGCCGGCGGCGGTCATGCAGGCTGCAACGAGCTACCAAGTTCAAGTAACTGCTGGTTCTTTTTCAGGTCAAAACTTTGCTGTTTGGATTGACTACAATGACAATTTCATCTTTGAAGCTTCTGAAAAAGTAGGTTTCACTACAGCTGGTACAACAACCTCTTTCCAAACAGTATCATTTAACATCAATTTAGCTTGTACACCACCTCTTGGTTTGCACCGCATGCGTGTAAGAGGTGTTTGGTTAACGGCTGGTGCTTCTATTGATCCTTGTGCTTTGTACGGCTACGGTGAAACTGAAGATTACAATGTCAACATCGTTGCAGCGGTTCCTTTTACACCAAGCTATACGGTTGCGCCAGGTAACCAAGCTTGTACATTTACCAATTACACGTATACTACTCAGGCTGGTATGCAGTCATACACATGGGGCTTCCCAGGTACTGCAGGTGTGAACTACAACATCATTTCTGGCGGTACTTCGACCTCAAATACAGCTACAGTTCAGTTCTTAACAGCTGGCACACAAACGGTTTCTATCAACTACCTCAATGCTTCTGGTTGTACCTCTACAGGACCAGTAAATACAAGTATCACCGTACAAGGAACTGCGCAAATTGCGCCACTTGCTGGAACGCAAACGGTTTGTGCTGGTGCTACTGTTAACTTCTCTACTACAAGCACAGGTGGTACGTGGTCTTCTAGCAACAATGCTGTTGCGACAATTAACCCGAATACGGGAGTAGTAACAGGTGTTTCCGCTGGGACAGCTACCATGACTTACACTATTACCAACCCAACAACATGGTGCCCTCCTTCTACAGCTACACGTACCGTAACGGTTATTCCTTCACCAATTGTGAATGCTGGTAACGACGTTACAATCTGTAGCGGTCAAACGACCAATATGAATGCAAGTGTTAACTTTAATACTTCGTGTTCGCATACGATTACCCTTTGGGATTCCTACGGTGATGGTTGGAATGGATGTACAGTGACAGTATCAGTGGGTGGTGTACCTGTATTAACGAATATCGGTATCACAACTTTTAGTGCTGGTCCTGTTCCATTTACTTTTACTGCATCAAATGGAGCTCCTATCCAAGTTACATTCTCTCCGGGGTCTTGGATTTTCGAACCATACTTTACGATTACAAACGGTGCAGGAACGAACTTAGTGACCAACTGGTTCCCTGGTTCATCTGGCACATGGAATGGTACCGCTTCTGGATGCCCTTCAATTACACCAGTTTGGACACCAGCTGCAAGTTTATCAAATGCTGGTATCCTAAATCCAGTTGCATCCCCAACAGCAACAACAACCTACACGGTTAGTGCAACAGGTACAAACGGTTGTGTAGGTTCTGATCAAGTTGTTGTCAACGTCAACCAATCTCCGGCTAACGCGCCAATTGTTGCGCCGTCTGTACTTTGTGTTGGTAACAATGCAGTTGTTTCTAACCCAGTTCCAAATGGTACTTGGTCAAGCTCAACACCTTCACTCATGAGTTTGAATGGGGTTACAGGTGACATCGTAGGTATGGGTGCTGGTACAGCAGTTGTTTCCTACACTACAACTGCAACAAACGGATGTACTACAACAACAACCGCTAACATCGCTGTTCAGGCTTTGCCAGTAGCAACCATTACTTCTTCAAATGGAACTTCTATTTGTCAAGGTTCTGCCACTACATTGACAGCACCAACTGCCGCATCATACGCATGGAACAATGGTGCCACAACACAAAGTATTTCTGTATCAGCAGGTGGTAACTATGCAGTTACGATTACAAGTGCTGCTGGTTGTGTATCAAATCCTTCAGCGCCAATGTCACTTACAGTGAATCAGCCTCCAGTAGCAACTGTTGCCTTGAATGGCCCTGCTACCTTCTGTCAAGGTGGTTCAGTGGTATTGACCGCTGCCGGTGGTACTACTTACAACTGGAACAACAGCATCTCTGCTGCTGCAAATACCATTACTACATCTGGAACCTATACTGCAACTGTAACAAATGCTGCTGGTTGTTCAACTACCACAGCACCAATTACGGTGAACGTATTACCTGCTCCAGCTGCAAGTATTTCTGCTAACGGCCCAACTGCATTCTGTGCTGGTGGTTCAGTTGTGCTTTCTGCAAATGGCGCTGGTACTTACCTTTGGAGCAACGGTTCAACTGCCTCGAGTGTTGCCGTAAATGCTTCTGCTTCTATGACCTACACCGTTACAGATGCAAATGGTTGTTCAACAACCACTTCGCCAACAGTAGTAACTGTAACTCCGCTACCTGTAGTAGCAGCTATCGCTGGTGCCAATACGGTTTGTCAGGGTACGAACACCAATTTTACAAACGCTACCACTGGTGGTGTTTGGTCTTCATCTAACGCTGCTGTAGCAAGTGTTGATGCTACTGGTGTTGTATCTGGTGTAACTGGTGGTAACGCCACTATTTCTTACACAGTAACGAATAACGGTTGTAGTACAACTGAGGTTAAAAATATCTCTGTACAAACTGCTCCTGTTACGAGTATAAGTGTTTCTGGACCTACAACATTCTGTGCAGGTGGTTCAGTAGTATTGACTGCTGCAGCAGGAAATGGTTTTGCCTGGACAAACACTGCAACTTCTCAAGCGATCACCGTAACCCAAAGTGGTACCTACGGTGTATCCGTAACGAATGGTCAGGGTTGTGCTTCAATTGCAACTCCGGTTAGCGTTACAGTTGTTCCTTTCCCAGTTCTTGATCCTATCGCCGGAAACAACTCGGTATGTATTGGTGCAACTACGCCACTTTCTAATACAACAACCGGTGGAGTTTGGTCATCTAGCAACGCTGGTGTCGCTTCTGTATCTACAAATGGTACGGTTAGCGGTGTCAATAACGGTTCTGCTACCATTTCATATACTTATACCAATGCGACAGGTTGTACTTCTGTAGTTACCAAGCCAATTGCAGTTAACGTTATTCCTTCTGCGGCAACTAGCCTCAGCGGACCAACTACCTTCTGTGCAGGTAACACAGTAACTATCACAGCTCCTTTAGCAGATACTTACTTATGGTCTAATAACGCTACAACTCAAAGCATCACTGTAAGCACATCGGGAATTTATGATGTATTGGTTGCAACTGCAGGTTGTTCAGCAACTTCTGCACCGGTTACAGTAACTGTAAATGCATTGCCAACGCCAATTGTAACAACCAACAACGTTGCAATTTGTCAAGGTACTGCAGCAACGCTTACTTCTAGCCCTGCAGCTAACTACGCATGGAGCAACGGTTCAACTACTTCAAGCATTAGCGTAACTTCAGCTGGAAACTACAGCGTTACAGTTACTGATGCAAATGGTTGTACTGCAACTTCAACTCCTTTGGCAATTGCGGTGAGTGCAAACCCTTCTGTATCTATTTCGGCTGCTGGCCCTACAACATTCTGTCAAGGTCAAAGTGTTGTATTGAATACCAACACAAATGGTTCAAGCTTCGTATGGAGTAATGGTGCCCAAACACCAAACATTACTGCAAATACTTCAGGCTTATATTTTGTGACAGTAACCAATGCCGCAGGCTGTACTGCAGTTTCAAATGAAATTACTGTAAATGCACAGGCTGCGTTTACGCCTACTATCACGGCTGTATCACCAACCACAGTTTGTGCTGGTGCATTCGCTACGCTTGTTGCTTCTCCGGGTGCAACTTACCTCTGGTCTAACAACGCTAGTACACAAGGTGTGAATATCGGTACAAATGGCCCAGTAACAGTAACCGTGACCAATAGCCAAGGTTGTACAGGTACTTCTGCACCGATCAACATCACGGTGTTGGCAGTTCCTACAACTACAATTACTGCTTCGGGCCCAACATCTTTCTGTGAAGGTGGTTCAGTAACACTTACGGCTGGTGGTGCCAATAGCTATGTTTGGGCTAACAACTCCACTACAGCTAGCCAAACGGTAACTACGGGTGGAACATATGTGGTAACAGGTTACTCTGCAAACGGTTGTCCTGATCTTGCTGAAATTACTGTAACAGTAAATGAAGCCCCTTCAGCTGACCTTATTGCCGATGGCAACAACAGTTTGTGTCCGGGTGAAACGCTTACGCTTTCTGCTCAACCAGGAAACGCATACAGCTGGACGCCATCAGCAAGTACTGCGCAAGAAATTGCAGTTACTACTCCTGGCACTTACAGCTGCTCTATTACTAGTGCCAACGGTTGTACGACGGCATCTGAGCAAGTAGTAGTTACTGCGGCTCAGCCTACGTCAACAACATTAAACGTAACAGCACTTCAAAACTATGTCTTGAACGAAATTACCTACACGCAGTCTGGCACGTATACGCAAGTACTCACGAATGCTGCTGGTTGTGACTCCACCATTACTTTGAATCTCACCTTAACAGTAGGTTTAGATGAAAATGGATTGGTAAGCTTCTCAGTACAGCCGAACCCAACAGATGCAATCTTTACTTTAAAAGCATCTGAGGCTTTGTTTAGCAACTACGTTATTCAAGACGCACAAGGGAAAGTGGTTAGTACGGGTACACTTTCAGGTACTTCAACTACCATTGACATCGAACAAGTGGCAAGAGGTATCTACTTCTTAAAAGTAGCTGAAGCCGCTGAAGCTATTCGCATCGTCAAAAACTAAGCTTAGGCTTCATAGTCAATCAAAAAAGCCCCGAGGTCACTCGGGGCTTTTTTTTGTGTTTATAGCAAATACGCTTAATAAATCAGATAGATCGGTAGACGCATAAAGCTTTGTTCAAAATAAGGGCTGTTCTGATAGATGTAAAACAACTGATCCCATTCGCTTTTGGCAAATTGCACATCCAAAGCTTTGCGTTCTTCATACTTGCTTTTTAAAAGCGGATTTTCAGCAAGAATACGGGCTAAGTTCTCCTTGAATACATAGCTAGAAAAGTATTCTTTTTGTTGGAGGTAACTATCAAAAAAATTCCAACTTAAATAACTATCCTCCGCTTCGCCTTGGAGCACAGAATGGATAAACAAGGCTCTGTCTTGTTGAGTAGGAATCAAGATATCACCAGGTTTCAATTGTATTTCTTTTTCAATTGTTTCGACTTCTAGTTTGGAGAGTTTAAAATGGCCTTCATATGGGCGCGTAGGTGCTTTGTAATCTTTGACGACCTGGCAATAAACTTTCTTTTTTAAAAAGGTTTCTACTGTTTGAAACTGCACACCATTTAACTTCAAAAATGAAATGATTTGACTCTCTTGAGCACCTACAATGTAATAAGAAGGAATCTTTACGGAGTCTTGAGGGTTGTAATGACAAAAGTAAGGGATGTATTTTTCAAAAGGTTGCGAGCGGTCATACTCGAGCTGTGCTAAACCTGTTACCGGATGAACGGGGTATACCGCTTTATACCCTTTGAAACGGATGCTATCCACATTTTGCGTATCGAGTTCATAGTTGAAGCGAAAGTAGGTTTGTTGCTGACCCCATTGTTTGGCTTCTTTTCTCGCTCGTTCTATTTGTGTAGCATTACCCATCATATAGGCTATCGTGGAATTCATGAATTGCAGCGTGGCTTGAACGCGCTCAGGGAAGGGTTTGAGCATGTGGGTCTCGACTGTAAAAGAAAGGGAATGAAACAAGCTGGCATAACCCATGGCATAACGTGGTAGGTCGTTGAAAGCTACAATACCGTCTTCAGGCGTTTCACCTTTTTGCTCAACGTATGGAAAGAGCTCAAAATTGCCTATTTGGCAATAATCTTTGAGTGTAGGAATACAGTGGTCATAGGTTAAGGAGCGCATGCTCGGAGCAAGTCGTTCTTTCATCGAGCTGATATATGTCAGTGTGTATGGGTAGTCGGCACCGTTAGATACATGATTGTCAATAAAAACGTCAGGATCGAGAGCTTGAAAAATCTTTACAAATGTGAGCGTATTAACGGCATCCATTTTAGTAAAGTCTCTGTTGAGGTCGAGGTTTTTGGCCGAGCCCCTGAAACCATATTCATCAGGGCCATTTTGATTGGCTCGGCTGGTACTAGAACGGTTGTACATGCCACCTACATTGTAGGCCGGAATAAATGCAATTACAGGTAAATCTTGGTCATCATGACTCTTTAAAGGTTTACCTGCTCGGATCCAATGATCTAGCCAAATAAGGCATGCATTTATGCCGTCGGGCTCACCGGGGTGAATAGCATTGTTAATGAGTAGAGTAGTGCTATTCCGTGCTTTTTCAAAGGTTTTGAGGGAGTCGCGTTCGCCGTTGATGACACACAAATATATAGGTTGCCCGTAATCGGATGGCCCCATGTTGTAGAGCTTGATTTCTTTGTGCTTGCGGTCAAGTTGCTGAAGGTGCGCTATGAGCTCGTCATTGGTGGGTGTTGTATTACCCGACCACTGTTTTTGTCCAAAAATAGAACTTGTTGCACCAATTGTAAGTGCGAATAAAATTATTTTCATGTTGCTAAATTACAAAATTGCAATTTGGCAACTCAGCGGTAGAGGTTGGCTAAAAAGAAGGACAGCTAATGCGTCTGAAGTCGCGGGCTGGTTTTTTGCACTTCAGGTTGATGCCAAGTGAAACCTCATGAGAGCCGCCGCTCACGCCATTGCCAAGTTGAGACACAGTGAGGTCGTAGCTGTAGCCAATTCGGTATTTATCCGTGTTGATTCCTACAGTTAGAATAAAGGCATCTTTGTTGCGGTACCAAGCACCGATTGTAAAGCTTTCGTATTTAAGGTAAGCACCGATATTGAGCTGCTGAAAGCCATTTTGGTTTTGGTAAATGATGTTCGGAGATAAAAAGGTTGTGCTTGAATAGCGGCCGCGTTGCCCTAACTTAATGTTGGCGCCAACATGGCCTGTAAACTTTACGGGTAATCTGGATTGCCCTAAAATCATAGATTCATCTGGTCGGTTCAGGTGGTGAAATGCCGCACCAAAATAGAAATTCTTGCTAAAGCCAACTAAGCCGGCAGAGACGTCGAAAAAGCCTCTGCGCCCATCGCCGCGAGGCACATCGCCTGTTTGATAAATAAAACCACGTCGTGGGTCGATCATGTCACCAAATGTGAGCTGACTCCAGTCGAGGTATTTTTGATAGTAGGCTGCTTGTGTACCAAACATCAAGCGAAATTTACGATTGACTTTTAGATAGTAAGAATAGCTCGCGCCAATCATTGAAGTTTGAATGGTGCCTTGTCCTTGTTGGTCGTGAAGGGCAACGAGTCCGACGCCCCCTGAAATATTTTTAAAGTAGCTGTCATAAGAGGCCGCGTAGGTCACGTAATTGCCGGTGAGTTGCGGCCATTGATTGCGATAGTTGAGCGCCACTCGAGGGCATCCACTTGAACCCGAAAGTGCAGGGTTGAGGTACACCGGATTCGAATAAAACTGTGTGAAAGTGGGGTCTTGCGCAAAGTAGTTAGCGCAAACGGCGAAGGCTATGGTTAAAAAACGTAGATTTTTCATGGTTATAAGCTTATGTAACGACGTGCTTGACGGCTATTTTGTGAGTAGATTCTGAGCGTTATTTGATGCAAATAGCTAGGTGCATTGAGCGAAAGCAATTGGTGTTGTGTGCTTTGCAAGAAAAGGGCGCTGTGTTTGCCAATGAAGCCCAAAGATGCTTGGTATTGTTGGTTATTGGCTACACTCAAGCCAAGTTGCCATTTGTTGATATTGATTTGTGCACCTGCATAATATTGCGTTTGTAAGCGGTTGTTCGTGTATATGAAGTAGGGCGAAATGCGCATTTTTTCATTGCGTGAGGCGTATTGGGTACCAATTGCCAGTGTTAATTGTTGAGGAGCACGGCTGTTACTCGGATTGAGATTGTTGCCCATGGCGTAGTCAAAATGCGCAAAAGCGTTTTCGAGTTGCGCACTGGCAAAGAAAATAGGCGTTTGAATAGCTAGACTGAAGTCGAGGTCTTTGTAGAACAAGCGGCGCCCAACGCTAAATGCAGTATCAACTTGAACCTCGCGGAGGTCTGAATTTTCAAATTCAATAAAAGATAACAGTTGAAGTTTATCGGCTGCAGCATGGCGTGCACCCATGCGCAAACGCGCGGCAGGTTCTAAAATAATTTGGCGCGTAACTGCGATTTTGGGTGCGGCAACAAGACCAATTTCATAATCTGTTATTGCGCCACCTGCAAATTGTTTGTAGTTGCCTTGGATGCCAAACCCTGCACGCAATTTGCGTGCATAGCCATCCAAACTCATTTGCTGACCTAACATGCCTTGCGCTATTTCGGTGTTGGTTCTAGCGTAGCTCATACTTTGAAAGCGCGTTTGGGAAAGCGTTCCTACGCTGCTGATATTGGCATCTATATTGCTTTTTCCTGGTAAGAGTAGGTCATAGGTTTGGTTGTTACTCAGGCCCAATTCTTTTTGTGCAAACTGACTAATCCGTTGCAGTTTAGGCAAGCTGTTGTTTTTAACTCCATTTAACTCTGTTTCTATTCCTGCTAAGGCTTCAAAGCGCATGTCGGTGCGGTAGCCCGTTATTTTGGAAGGTGTTAAAAAGGGCATTGTGCTTGAGCTCCCTATTGAAGAGGGCTGGCTTGAAATTGTAAGATTGGCGGCATTAAGATTGGTTGAATTTAGTGTTTCTCTAGAGGTATTACCAAAAGAAGATAAAGTAGGAGTGGTGGAATGTGTAGATGAATTGTGAATTGCCGAGAGCGTTGGTGTTGTAACGAAATTGGCGTTTATGGAACTTAATGGCGTTGTTGAAGAAATGGAATTGATCGAATTTGATGATGTTGTAGAAGCATTTGAAATGCGCGAAGTAGATAAAGATGCGACACGATTGAAAGTATTAGCTAACAATTGACGCTTGGTTTTTGACGAAGCTTTTGCTTGATGAGCTGGTGCAACAGAATTTTTGTTGGCTGAAAAATAGAAATAGGATCCGCTGAATAGCAGCAGAAGTAGTGCGGCAGCTGCAATTGGTTTGTAGCCCCATTGTTTTTTGCGGTAAAGGGCTGCTTTAGGCTCAAAGGTGATTGGTTTGACCTCAAAAGAGGATTGTGCCCATGCTTCCTGTTCGAGCTCGAGTTCGGGGTGTTGAGCTATGAATTGTGA
>JAIXXP010000044.1 GCA_027490665.1 Cryomorphaceae bacterium
AGCGCTTTGCTAAGTCTCAAAGAACAAGGCATGAAAAGCCTGATTTTCGATTTACAGGGTAACGGCGGTGGTTTGCTAGATGCTGCACACAAGCTCGGCGACGAATTCCTGTCAGGCGATAAACTTGTGGTGTATTCGGAAGGCCGTGCCCAACCGCGCTACGACCTCAAAGCCGGTAAAAAAGGTCTTTTTGAAGACGGACAACTCATTATTCTTACCGATGAATACAGCGCGAGTGCAAGTGAAATATTATCGGGCGCCATCCAAGATTGGGACCGCGGCTTAATTGTTGGTCGTCGCACCTATGGTAAAGGGCTTGTACAACGCCCAATGCCTTTGAGCGATGGCTCCGAAATGCGCCTCACCATTGCGCGCTACTACACGCCAACAGGTCGTCATATTCAAAAACCATATCAAGATACTGAAACGTATCGCAAAGACCTGAACCAGCGCTACCTCAACGGCGAATTTTTCTTGAAAGATTCCATCAAAATGCCAGATTCCCTCATGTACAAAACCCTCAAAACCAAGCGCACGGTATACGGTGGAGGTGGCATCATGCCAGATGTATTTGTTGCTCTAGACACCACTGAAAGCAGTACTTATTTTTCAAAGCTGATCCAAGGAGGCCACGTCAATAACTTTGCATTCAAATACATCAATGCCAACAGAGCTGCTTTGAAAGCGCAATATCCAGATATTACAGCCTTTAAGCAGAATTTTACCTGTGACCAAGCCTTTATGGCTGCGTTTTTTGCCCATGTTGCGCAAGAAGACCCCACCTTACTGTTTGACGAAAAGGAATATGCCATAAGCGAAAAACTCATTAAGTTGCGCTTGAAAGCCGTTTTGGCTCAAGACCTCTGGAGCACCAACGAAATGTTTCAAATCTATAACGAAACCAACGAAATTCTTCAAGAGGCCATTCAAGTCTTGCAAAGCAAACAATACAGCAAATACGAACTCGATAAATAAGCAATATGTCAGACGACAAAAAGATCATTTTCTCCATGGTTGGGGTGTCAAAAGTGACTCCTCAAGGCAAACAAATTATTAAAAACATTTATCTATCCTTCTTCTATGGTGCCAAAATTGGCATCATTGGTCTGAACGGATCTGGTAAGTCAACCGTCATGAAAATCATTGCGGGGCTAGATAAAGCCTTTCAAGGCGAGGTTGTGTTTTCTCAGGGCTATTCTGTGGGTTACTTGCCGCAAGAGCCCGAGCTCGATCCAAATAAAACCGTTCGCGATATCGTACTTGAAGGTGCACAAGAAATTGTCGATGTACTTGCCGAGTACGAAGAGATCAACAATTCCTTCATGGACGAAGAAATCATGTCTGACCCAGACAAAATGGACAAACTTATTGCGCGTCAGGGCGAAGTTCAAGACAAAATTGACGCTCTAGACGCCTGGGAGCTCGATACCAAAATCGAGCGCGCCATGGATGCCCTGCGCTGTCCGCCAGACGACCAACTGATTGGAACGCTTTCCGGTGGTGAGCGCCGCCGTGTTGCGCTTTGCCGTTTGCTCTTACAAAACCCAGATGTACTCCTTCTAGATGAACCTACCAACCACCTAGATGCCGAATCCATCGACTGGCTTGAGCAACACCTTCAGCAATACAAAGGCACCGTTATTGCAGTTACCCACGACCGCTATTTCCTAGACAACGTTGCAGGCTGGATCCTCGAGCTTGACCGTGGCGAAGGCATTCCTTGGAAAGGCAATTACACCTCTTGGCTCGAGCAGAAAGGAAAGCGTTTACAAGAAGAAGAAAAAACGGAATCCAAGCGTCAAAAAATGTTGGCCCGAGAGCTCGAGTGGGTACGCATGAACCCCAAAGCGCGTCAGGCCAAGAGCAAAGCGCGTTTGCAGAACTACGACAAAATGTTGTCTGCCGATGCCCGTGAAAAAGAAGCCAAACTCGAAATGCCTATACCGAATGGCCCACGCTTAGGTAACAACGTCATTGACGCACTTCATGTCGGTAAGGCTTTTGGCGACAAACTCCTCTACGACGACCTCAATTTCAAATTGCCACCAGCCGGAATCGTTGGTATCATCGGTCCAAATGGTGCGGGTAAAACCACCATCTTCAAAATGATCATGTCAGAGCTTGCGCCTGATCAGGGGGAGTTTACCGTTGGCGAAACCGTTAAAATTGGCTACGTTGACCAAAGTCACAAGGATATTCATCCAGAAAAAACTGTTTTTGATGTCGTTTCTAATGGCCTTGAATATGTAGAAGTGGGCAACGATAAAATCAACGCACGCGCGTACTTATCGAAGTTCAATTTCAATGGTTCTGATCAAAACAAAAAGGTCGGTATCCTTTCTGGAGGAGAGCGCAACCGTTTGCACCTCGCCATGACCCTCAAGACCGAAGCCAACGTGCTGCTACTCGATGAGCCAACCAACGATATCGACGTCAATACGCTTCGCGCCTTAGAGGAGGGTATCGAGAACTTTGCGGGCTGTGCGGTTGTGATTTCCCACGACCGCTGGTTTTTAGACCGCATCTGTACGCACATCCTTGCATTTGAAGGAGACTCACAAGTGTATTGGTTCGAAGGATCTTACTCGGAGTACGAAGAAAACCGCAAAAAACGCCTTGGCGATGCCGGACCTAAGCGCATCCGCTATAGAAGTTTGAGTTAATTTTTTTTATAAAATAGCGTGAAGGAATAGATATTATTCGTTAATTTTATCTAAATCAACACCTTAGCGTTATGAAAACTCTTCTTTCTTTACTAGCGATTTCTTGCTTGTTTCTTACTTCATGTAATAACAATCCACCTGTATCTATTAGCTATTATGCACCAGGTAATTATTATCACGTTACCGATTCTTTAGAGACCATTCAATATAGTCAGTACACGTGGTGTAAGGTTCCTCACCCTGAAAATGCTGAAATAAGCTATTCCTTAGATGTAGATCAGAATGGCACAGCAGAAACAAAATTAATCTTGCGCAATAATTATTTTGGTAGTCAAATGCCTTGTGAATCTTACACCCAATATTGGTCCTTTGAAGCTACCGATACCTCACAGTCAAGATCCATCGAATTTGCCATTTTAGCCGATATTCCTTTTCCAATTTTACAAAAGGTTAGCGGTGTTGATACACTTCAGCAAGTCGGATTTACATGGTCTGCAAGTGGTCAGTTGAAAAATTTTCATCCACAAAACAATTTTCTAGCACAAATGCCTGATTTGGATAACCCGCTGCATATCGGTTTTAGGGTGCGCAGTTCAAATACAGCAGGGTGGAAATACGGCTGGATGCTTATAGAGCCTGATGAAATAGGCTTTAAGGTAGTGGAAATGGCCTTCAACAACACGCCAGGCCAGGCTATTATTGTTGGGCAACATTAGCCTGAACCACTTAATGACAACTCCGTTGTTTCCAACGGGAACTTGTTTTTTGAATGCTGTCTTCATCTGAGCTTTTGGTTTTTGAAGTAGGTACCAATTTCAATTGACTTAAATCAGGCTGCCCGGCATCTACCCATGCCGTGAACCACACACTACTTACCATTAAGATCGCCGCCCGCAAGCGGCGTTCTACCATACCATTGAGGCTTTTGTGGTAAGCAGCACAAAATTTTCTTGAATAAACTTTAGTCAGGACGCTCCCACGTTGTTCGTAGCTGTATTTTTCGGCACTACCAATTTGAGCGCTTACCTGCCTTTCAAACTTCAAAACTGAGTCAAGCGCTGTATGAGAAGCGCACACCGCTGTCCAGATTTCTTTTTGAACAGAGGGGAGGTACTTGGCTTTTCCAATCCAATAGTTGTAGTTTTCGGCTTGCAACTCGATCAAGCGGCTTTCCCATAGGCCATGAATACCGTGCTGATTGGTGAGCTGCCCATTGTAGTTTTCTGTAGTGTGCAGCGGCACATGTGCATCGGAAATGTAATGCCCAATTTCTGCCGCGTATTTCAGAATGAGTGTCAGGTCTTGGGTTTCAAATGCTTTTTGCAAGCGGTATTTCATGCGCACCACATGCCAAGGTACAATGCCATAAGCCTGCAGGGAGTCTTCGGTGTGGCAATCTACAGCCTCTTGCCAATTTTGTGGGAGGTTCCAAAAGGGGTCTTGACCTTTTGTGTAATAATGATCAAGGTCGATATAGTGGCGTGCTGCTTCGGCTTCAACGGCATAACGGCGTTGATCGGGGGCAACCGCTTGGCTCACGATATAGGGGAGGTGCTGCATAAAAACAGCCTGCAGCTCTGGCGGCAATAAATAAACTGCGAATTCATTGATGCGCTGATGACCAGCAAAACCCCAGGAAGCGTCTTGTTTGCTTTGACTGCGTGTAAAAAGCAGCCCCAAGAAGAGCAGAATTAGAACTTGTTTAAGCCTCGTGTAATTGAATGAGTTTGCCATCTTTGAGTATTGGTATAACCTCCGTTTGATTTGGAGTAAGGCAATACTTGATGTCTTCGTTGAGGTTCAGGTTTTTAAGCCTGCGGCGATGCGAACTCGACTTGAGGTAACCAAGGAAATTGTCCTTGGCTGAAAGGTATAAATACTTGGCGGCAATAGAGGAGTCTTCATCGGAAATGTAGTTGCCCGTTCCGATTAAATACTGACAAATTGCCCCAGCACAGATGGTATCTTCGAGGTTGAATTTGTCTTGCCAACCCGAACAAAGGCAAAGCACATTTTTGTTTTGCTTCTCTAGCCATTTGCAAAGTGCGTCCAAATTTAAAAATGCACCAACAACAACTGTTTCTGCGTCTTTGGCCACGTCTAGCGATTTGGTACCGTTGGTGGTGGTGAGCACAACATCTTGTCCTTTGAAATCTTCACGCATGTAAGAAAAAGGCGAGTTGCCAAAATCAAAACCCTCTACAATCTGACCTTTGCGCTCGGCGCCAGCTAAGTAACCCTTTTGCTTGTAGGCCCATGCTTCTTCAACGGTAGGCACGGGAATAATGGAATTGATGCCGTTGTCAAAAGCAGCGCAAATGGCTGAGGTGGCGCGTAAGACGTCAATAACAACTACAATTTCAAATTCATCTTTATAGTAGGTGTATTCGCCTGGCGTAAAACAAACCTCTACGTGCTTTCTTGTATCCATGAGGCAAATTTACGATTTTTCAAAAGAACAATAAAAAAGGGGGCCGAAGCCCCCTTTCAAAATCAAGTTGTCAATTCAGACTAGAATCTCCAACCAATACGTACTGAACCATGAGCTGCACCTATGTTAGTGTAAGTCATTTTGTTTTCTGGTTCAAAACCTGCAGGGTTACCCATAACCGTAACAGTTGTAGCTTCGTTGTTTACAGAAGTACTTGTTAGGTTCATTTCAAGGCCTAAATAAAGGTTGTCTGCTACATAGTAGTCAAAACCAGCACCAATACCCCAGCCGAAAGTACCGTAACCACCTTCAATTTTGGCGTCGGTAATAACAGCACTGTAGGCAGCGCCATCAGAGTTTTTCCAAGTTTCTGTATAAGATCCTTTTCCGAAGCTGATGCCTGCAGAAAAGTAAGGGGACATGCGGTCTGTACCTGATAAGTGGTATTCAGCACCTAAACCTAAATTCCATTGGCTGCGAGCGATATCAACTGTACCTGCTGCACCTGTTCCGTCTGGATTTGCATAATAGGTGTAAGATTCTGTACTTGGTGTATTGACAACTGAAGAACCGTCGCCTCCGAAGCCAAATTGTACACGACCTGCGATATTGTCAGTTGCAAAATAACGCAAGCGAATAGAAGGAGCTGCGAAACTCATACCGTCTGTGGTGTTGAGGTTGGCTAAACCTTCTAATGAATAGCGTGCGTCATCAGAAGCAGGCTTTTGAGCAAACAAAGATCCAGTCAATGTCAATGCTCCAACGAAAATCATTAATTTTTTCATAGTTGTTTGTTTTAATTGGTTTAGCCGAATGTACGCAATCGTTTGCGTTAATGTTTCAAAAAAAGACAAACAATTGATGGTTGATAAAAGTATAAAGAGCTTGGTTTAGAACTTGAAGCTCAATAAAATAGCCGTATTTAAGCCTCGGTTTCACCCTTTTTCTCCTGCTCCAATTGGAATTGATACATGTCGTAGTAGGCTCCTTTTTGTGAAAGCAATTCTTCATGGGTTCCAGTTTCGACGATACAGCCCTTATCTAGGACAATGATTTTGGTGGCATTTCGAATTGAAGAGATGCGGTGCGATACGATGATGGTGGCGCGTGTGGCTGCATCTTTTTGGAGTTCATCTAAGATAATTTCTTCTGTTTCTGTATCAACAGCGCTTAGGCAATCGTCTAAAATGAGGAGTTCAGGTTTTCTGAGGAGTGCGCGCGCAATAGAAATGCGTTGTTTTTGTCCGCCGCTCAGATTGACTCCTCGCTCGCCAAGTATCGTTTGGAAGCCATCCTGAAAATCTTGAATATTGTGTAGTACGTGGGCTTTTTTACAGGCCGCTTCGAGTTCTTCCGAGCTGAGCTCCTTTTGCTCAACACCGAATTTGAGGTTGTTGGCAATGGTGTCTGAAAATAAAAAGACATCTTGGGGTACGAGCCCAATTTTGTGTCGGTAGTTTTGAAGGCTATAGTTGGGGAGGGATTTTGAATCAATGCTAATTTGACCTGATGTGGGGTCAAAATGGCGAGCGAGCAAACTGCAAATCGTTGATTTTCCCGAGCCTGTTGCTCCAATAAAAGCCAGCGTTTGTCCTTTTTGAATTTCAAAAGATAAATTGTGCAACACGTCGGTGTCGCTTCCTGGATAAGCAAAACTGACGTTGTCGAATTGAAGTCCGTTTTCAAGTGGGCAAGGTGCGTTGGAAAGGTCTTCTATTTGAGGCTTGCGCTGTAAGAACTCATTGATACGCTGCTGTGAAGCTGCGGCGCGTTGGATAATTGAAGAAATCCAGCCCAAACTCGCAAAAGGCCAGGTAAGATTGGTGACATACATGATAAAGGCCACAATTCCGCCTATGGTCATCTTTTTCTCACCTGGGGTAATCTTATCTTCAATGATCAATAAACCACCATAATATATTGCGATCATGGAGCTCAGGCCAATTAAGAAGATAATGGTGGGGCTAAAAAATGCATTGACCAAAACCAAGCGCATGCTTTGATTTTTGTAGCGTTCGGCAGAGGCACTTACTTTTTCAGTTATTTGTTCTTCGCGTTGGTATGCTTTGATGATGCGTATGCCGGCAAAAGATTCTTGAGCGAGTGTGCTGAGAAACGATTGTTCTTTTTGGACTTCTAAGCTCATTTTATTCATCGTGGACGAAACCTTATAAATGAGGATACTCATTACGGGGAGTGGCAACAAGACAAAAACGGTGAGGCTCGGTGAAATTGTGATCATTTTACCAACAATCAGAATAAAACCCACCACCAAATTGATGGTGTACATAATGCCAGGGCCAGCGTACATGCGCACTAGGCCGACATCTTCGGAAATGCGGTTCATGAGGTCGCCTGTTGCATTTTGCTTGTAAAAGCTCTGATCTAGAGCTTGGTATTGTCCGTAGATTTCTTTTTTGAGGTCGAATTCGACATAGCGCGACATCACGATGATGGTTTGGCGCATCAAGAACAAAAAGAAGCCCTTCAGTAAAGAGAAGCCCATATAGATTGCGCCTAGTTCAAGGGCCAACCAAAGATAGTCGGTAGGTTCATTGCTCTTGACTTGCTCCTGAAATTGGTCGATAGCCGAGCTGAAAAAAGCAGGCATTTGAACGCCAAAGTAATTGCTTACCACCGTAAAAAGAATCCCGAATAGAAAACGCCATTTGTACTTTATAAAGTATTTGTTGATGTAACGGAGGGACTTCATGGTTTTTTTCTACTTTTGCGGAGTTATTTGCGCTTGTAAAGTTAAGCCAAATAAGAATTAGTGAACGAACTCATTTCAAAAACATGTCTGATCTGACAGTATCTCCTTTGGTTGATTCATCTTTGAATCCCATTCTTCAACCCATGCACGCAATGGGACACGAACACATCCTATTTTGTAACGACAAAGCCACAGGTCTCAAAGCCATTATCGCAGTTCACAATACCGTACTCGGTCCAGCGCTAGGCGGTACCCGTATGTGGATGTATCAAAATGAACAAGAAGCACTCACCGATGTATTGCGTTTATCTCGCGGCATGACCTACAAAAATGCGATTTCACAGCTTAATTTGGGCGGTGGAAAGGCGGTTATTATCGGCGATGCCAAATCCATGAAATCAGAGGCTTTATTCAGACGTTTTGGGCAGTTTGTCAATACTTTGGCGGGTTCTTATATTACAGCAGAAGATGTAGGCATTTCTCCTGAAGATATGGTTCATGTTAGCAAAGAAACCAAGCATGTCGTTGGTTTGCCAGGTAAAAGCGGCGATCCATCTCCGGTAACAGCCTTTGGTGTCTATATGGGGATGAAAGCGGCAGCCAAGCATCAGTTTGGTTCTGATTCTCTTGTTGGTAAAAAAGTGGCAGTGCAAGGTATTGGTCATGTTGGCGCTTATTTAGTTGACCACTTGGTTGCTGAAGGGGCAATAGTAACTATCACAGATATCAACGAAGTGGCACTTCAACAATTGAGTGCCAAACACGGCGTTGCGGTAGTTGCTGCCGACAAAATCTACGATGTAGATATGGATATTTACGCGCCTTGTGCTTTAGGTGCAACCGTCAACGATGACACCCTAACGCGTCTCAAATGCAGCGTTATTGCTGGTGCGGCCAACAACCAATTGAAAGAAGAAGCCAAGCACGGTCAAATCCTCATGCAAAAAGGCATCATTTACGCACCAGACTTTGCGCTCAATGCAGGTGGTGTTATCAATTGTTTCTCAGAAGTTGAAGGTTTGTCTTTGGAATGGGCCAAACAAAAAGCTGAAGAAATCTACACTACCATAGACAACATTCTTTCACGTTCTCAACAAGAGGGCATCCCAAGTTACCAAGTTGCCAATCAAATGGCAGAAGAGCGCATACGTACCAAAGGAAGCCTTAATATTTAATATGCTCAACAGACGACACCTTCGCATCAAGGTACTTCAAGTACTTTACGCCTTTTTTCAAGGACAAGAAAACGATGCGCATAAAGTGGAAAAAGAACTACTGCTTTCCATCGAACGCATGTACGACATGTACCTGTATTTGCTGATTGCACTCCCTGAACTACAGCGCGCGGCTCAAAACCGCCAGGCTGAGCTCAAAAAGAAAATGCGCCCAAGTGAGGAAGATCTAAATCCGAACATGAAATTTGTAGACAACCAGCTCATTGCCGAATTGTCTGCTCATGCTGGTCTGTACAAACTGGCCGAGCAACGCAAAGTGAATTGGTTAGGCGCTGAAAATCAAGAAATGTTCAAGAAAATGTATATGCATTTACTTGAGACCGAATTGTATTTTGAGTATATGAACAACGGGGCAGTGGGCAGCGAAGAAGACAGCAGCTTCGCACTTCAAGTTTTCAAGCAAGAAGTCGCGAACGCCTCTTGGTTGCAGCACTTTTTTGACGAAAAATCTATTTATTGGTCCGATGACCTCGATTTGTGCGCATCCATGGCGCTTAAAACACTTAAAACCTGGAAGCCGGGGCAGCAAATAGAGGTTATGCCGCTCTACAAAGCAGACGACGACGAAAAAGAATTCGTACTCACGCTTTTGCACCAGACCATCAAAAACGACACCCAACACGAAAGTGACATTCTCGCTCTCGCCGACAACTGGGAGCTCGATCGCATTGCCAAAATGGACATGCTCCTCTTGAAAATGGGTCTTACCGAACTGCAGTTTTGCCAAAGTATCCCAACGAAGGTAACGCTCAATGAATACATCGAAATCTCAAAATTTTATAGCACGCCCAAAAGCAATGTGTTCATCAATGGAATCCTGGATAAAGCGATTTCCAAACTCACACAAGAAAAACGCATTCAAAAAATAGGTCGTGGCCTTTTAAATTAATCCTATGAAAACGCTATTCACTTTTTTGGTATCCATCTTATTATTAAGTGCGTGCAACGACACTTCAGAAGTAGAAGTAGGCGCACAAACCACCATGGTTTTCAAAAGCACAGTGTATAATGCGGGAACCGTTTACAAAGGAGAAGTTATCAAAGCGGTTTTTGAGGTCGAAAACACAGGTGATCATCCTTTGGTTTTTGGCGAAGTACGTCCGTCTTGTTCTTGCACAGTAGCTTCAGCGCCTAAAAAACCTTTGCTTCCAGGCAATAAAACAAAAATTGTAGCTGAGGTCAATACAGATGAGCTCCATACCAAACGCATTCACAAGGCAATAACGGTCATGACCAACACTTCGCCAAATATTACCATCCTAGAAATAAAGGGAAGGATAAAATAAGTACATTTGTAACCGAACAAAAACAAGAACATGGCAGGAGGAGCAAATAATTTGGTAATGATCGTTTTAATGATCGGCGTGTTTTACTTTTTCATGATCCGTCCGCAAATGAAAAAGCAAAAGGAGCTCAAAAAATTCAGAGAAGGTCTTAAAGCTGGCGATAAAATTGTCACTATCGGAGGTATCCACGGCAAAATCCTCGAAATTTCCGATGCCACCGTTCTTATCCAGTCAGAAGGCACCAAATTGCGCTTAGAAAAATCAGCGGTTTCTTCTGCAATGGAAGACACCCTCCAAGCAAAATAATTAAATGGGGATGTAGCTCAGTTGGCTAGAGCGCTTGACTGGCAGTCAAGAGGTCGTGGGTTCG
>JAIXXP010000039.1 GCA_027490665.1 Cryomorphaceae bacterium
AACGTTTCTGCAATTTGCTTTAAATCAGCCATTTTATTTAAATTTAAAAAGGTTTAATAATTAATTGTTTATGCTCTTTCTTCGAGCGTTTTAAGGATGCCAGCAATTTTGCCACCAGCACCTTGAAGACCAGACAATACATTTTTAGCTGGGCTTTGCAACAAGGCAATGAGGTCACCAATAAGCTCTTCTTTGCTTTTGAGTGATTCTAATGCGCTTAGTTGGTCGTCACCGATAAAGATTGCTTCGTCGATATAAGCACCTTTCAAAAGTGGTTTTGGAGATTTCTTGCGGAAATCTGCAATCAATTTTGCAGGAGCATTTGCAACTTCTGAAATCATTATTGAAGTAGATCCTTTCAATACGTCTTTTAACGCACCAAATTCTTTCCCTTCAACTTGATCCATTGCTTTTTCAAGTAAAGCGTTCTTTACAACGCGCATAGAGATGTTGGATTGAAAACATCTTCTGCGGAGGGTGTTAACGGCCTCAACGGTCAAATCTGCAGTGTCTGTCAAATACACAACGTTTGTAGCAGACAATTGTGCTGCCAATTCGCTGATGTACTGTGCTTTTTCTTCTCTTGTCATGTGTTCTAAGTATTAAGCAGTAACAGACTTCGCGTCAATTTGTATTCCGGGACTCATCGTAGAGCTCAAGTAAATACTTTTAATGTATGTACCTTTTGCAGCAGATGGCTTTAGCTTAAGAAGTGTTTGAATCAATTCGTAAGCATTCTCACGAATTTTTTCACCTTCAAAACTCACCTTGCCGATTCCAGCGTGGATAATGCCGTACTTATCAACTTTAAAGTCAATTTTACCAGCTTTAACCTCTTCTACCGCCTTACCAATATCCATGGTAACGGTACCTGTTTTCGGGTTTGGCATTAAGCCGCGTGGACCGAGAATACGACCTAACGCACCTACTTTACCCATTACAGAAGGCATAGTGATGATGACATCAACTGCCGTCCAGCCAGCTTTGATTTTGGCGATGTAATCGTCAAGACCAACGAAGTCTGCACCTGCATCTTGCGCTTCTTTTTCTTTGTCTGGAGTACAAAGTACAAGTACTTTGACATCTTTACCAGTACCGTGTGGTAAGGCAACGGTTCCACGTACCATTTGGTTCGCTTTACGTGGGTCTACACCCAAACGAACACAAATATCTACAGAGGCATCGAATTTAGTGGTAGAAATTCCCTTCACCAAATCACATGCATCTGTTAGAGTGAAAGCTTTTGACAAATCATATTTTGCCAAAATCTCTTTTCTTTTTTTAGAAACTCTTTTCATAATGTATGATTATTTGGATTTTGGAGCTTCGCCACCTTTAACGGTAACCCCCATACTTCTTGCTGTTCCTGCAACCATGCGCATAGCAGAGTCAACAGTGAAACAATTCAAATCAGGAAGTTTGTCTTCGGCAATTGCACGTACTTGATCCCAGGTTACGGAACCAACTTTCTTACGATTTGGCTCAGCCGAACCTTTCTTGATTTTTGAATGTTCAATGATTTGTACCGCTGCTGGCGGGGTTTTGAGAACGAAATCAAAAGATTTATCACCGTAAACGGTAATCACAACCGGCACCACCTTACCCATTTTGTCTTGTGTACGCGCATTAAACTGCTTACAAAACTCCATGATGTTCACACCTTTTGCACCGAGAGCCGGTCCAATTGGCGGAGATGGATTGGCTGCGCCTCCTTTGATCTGTAACTTGATCAATGCTGCTACTTCTTTAGCCATATATATACAAATTATGTAGTTAAACGTGGGCGACTAGACGGGAAGCTTTAGTCATCAGGCCCACTCCTACGGTTAATACAACTTTAAGACTCTTTTTCAACCTGCATATAGTTGAGCTCGAGCAAGTTTTTGCGGCCAAAAATTTTGACCATTACTTTCAGTTTCTTTTTGTCTTCGTTGATTTCGTCGACAACGCCACTAAAATTATTAAACGGACCATCAATTACCTTCACAGACTCGCCAATCACAAATGGAATTTTGAGTTCTTCTTCAGTAATAGATAGTTCATCTACTTTGCCTAAAATACGATTGACTTCAGCCATTCTCATTGGAACAGGCTCTCCGCCTTTTTCTGTACCCAAGAAACCAATAACATTTGGAATGCTTTTGATAACGTGAGACACTTCACCAACCAATGCTGCTTCGATCAAAACGTAACCTGGTAAGAAAGCTTTTTCTTTAGTTACTTTTTTACCATTTTGGATTTTAAAAACTTTTTCTGTAGGAATGAGCACCTGATTGACATAATCAGTAAGCTTCATACGTGCGATTTCAAGTTCAAGATATTCCTTGACTTTTTTCTCCTTACCACTTACGGCACGGACAACATACCATTTCTTTGCTATTTCTGCCATTCTAGTTTAGTGTTTAGAAAGATCCGTAGATAAAGCCAAGCACACCTTTCCATAATGAACCTTCTTCTCCGGTAATACCGAAAGTGAAGTCCATGGCAAAGATAACTAGGGAGATAAGCAAAGATGCTACGACTACAAGGATAGTGTTATTTTGTAACTCTTTCCATGTAGGCCAGGTTACTTGATGAACCATCTCGTTGTAGATGTCGATG
>JAIXXP010000048.1 GCA_027490665.1 Cryomorphaceae bacterium
GATAAAAAAGAAATCTTTGAAAACACTCAGCTTTATGATGATCAATCTGTAATTAATATTTTAGCGCTGAATGTACTATTTTTATTCACTACCTGGATAATGTACATTCCGTTTGATAAATCATCCCTTTTCAAGGTGAATTGATCACCTGAAATGTTTTCCATTCGTTTTATTGGTTGACCATAGGAGTTAAGAATCAAAAGTATGGCATTTTCCATTCCAAGTTTGAATTCAACTGTTGCCTCATTACTGAATGGATTTGGGTAAATAACCATGTTTTCTCCTAAGTTTTCAAGATCGTTGTTGCCTCCGATTGACATGCACGGCGAACAACCATCATCCATGGTATACTTCCATAAATCACCTAAATACTTATTGGTATTACCTTTCCATCCACCAAAAAACCATAGATTTCCATCCAAATCTTTAAACGGCATCGCCCCTGATCTTGCTCCAGGTTTGTTTAAAGCATTCGAAGTGCCTTGAATACCAAAAACCGAATTGCTATTGAATGTCGTGTCGTTTGCTGCCCAAACCCACTCTAACTGTTGAATATCAAAATAAATGAGGTCATTTAGGAATCCATTAATTGTTGAAGTAGCTGCAGATCCACCCATCAACCACAAGTTATCACATTTATCCGTCCAACATGTCCTTGCCTCCACTCGCGTATAAGGCTTCATCGTAATATCCATTTGACAGCGTTCTTCATTATAATCAGGCAAAGAATTCGCTTGGATCGTATCTCCCCACATCCAGGTCCACATATTACTACTTTGTTGGTATTTTAATAGAACTGAAAAATTGGGTAAACTTGTGTAAAGCAGCCAGAAATTCTCCTTAGAATCCTTCCATTTTGTAAAGCAATAGGTCGTATTACCTGGGGTATTGTTTGCATTAGGAACACCCTTTACGCCCAAAACGGGAATTCCTGTTGTGTCACCATTCATCCAAATCCAATTATTTTCCGCAATTTTATATTTCCATAAACTACCGCTAAGATCAACAAGCCAAAGGTTATTCGAGCTATCAGTCCACGTAAGATTCGTCTCAAAGGAAATAGGAGGTTTATTTGAAGCTGCTTCGACACCCTTGATTCCATAATTAGAACTACCATAAGGTATGGAATCACCCTTCATCCAAGTCCACATATTTGTAGTAATGTCATATTTCCATAAATCATTGTAAGACGCACCCAAACCAATATCCAAATAACCAAAACCTCCGAACAACCAAAGATTCCCGTCATTGTCTGTCCATGTTTGTGACGTAACTCTTACACCGGGTGAATTCGTGGCACTTGGAACACCTTGTTGACTATATACGGGTTGGTGATTTCCCGAAGGACCAGATCCTTTCATCCAAGTCCAAACATTTGCATTGACGTCGTATTTCCAGAGGTTATCGTTCCATCCTGTACTGCTAATACCACCATAAAGCCAAAAATTACCTTGGTGATCGGTCCATTCACCCGCTTCATATATACCTGGTGGCTTGTTCGTAGAGGAAGCAATCCCCAATGTTCCAAAATCACCGATATAATCGTCAGAACTCTCGCCACTCATCCAAGTCCATTCACCTGGTGCTTGTGCATAGGTTCCTAATGCTAGAATCAAAAAACAACTGACAATAAGCCAATGAAAAAGTTTTTTTGCATTCATTAATTATGTTTTAAACATGAATTCGCTTAAATATCAAAATAGTTCATTTGGTCTATCATCTATTTTTTAAGAAGAACTTTTCAAACTACGATTCTGAATACTGCCATCTCACCGTCACTTCATGCATTCATTCTGCCCAAGGAATTTGTTCCTTGAAAAAACCTTTATTGAATTACTAATTTTTCTGTGAAGCGCAGCTCGTTCCCAGCAAAAACTTTCATTGTATAGGATCCTTTAGAAAGATCAAGGTGGAGTTCCTGCAATTGACTCGTGGTTTGTGTGCTTTTTACCAACTGACCAGCGACATTGAAAATTTGAACTTCATTTTGCTCGAATGGAGAAATGAGTGTAACAAAATTTGCGGCCGGATTTGGGAAAACTTGAAATCCATTTTCATTTAAATCGTTCATTCCGACGTGTGTGAGTTGGTATTCACATTCTACATTTAAGGGGTTCACTGTTAAACTATCGTCCTGAAAACAACGGAATTTGTAGGTAGGATATTCCATAATCACACCTGGTTGACAATTTGCCTCGACAGGAAAAAGACAAGTCATTCCACCAGTACTTGACTGATGCCCAAAACGCGCATTATAAGAACCTTCTAAGCGCGTATAATCACCTGGGCTGTATGTCAATTCCATTGTTGGGTAAGTTTGGTTCCCAAAAGAGACTGTTCCGGTACTCATTACATTGGCCGTTGAAATTGAATTGCAAAAAAATGTTTGATCCTCATCTGAATCGATGGTGTAACTTTCACCTGTTAACGTGGTAAAATCATAGAGCAATTCAAATTGATTTTCGCGCCAATAAAAAACTTGATTTTGGTTATTCCAAGTGTAATTGGTGTCCAGCTCTGTGATACTTATTAAATGTGAAATATCATTTTGATCCGTCATGAACAAATAGCGCGTCGTTGTTAAAATTTGGGCAGTTTGTCCATTCATAATGGTGTCGCCGATGTATCTGATTTTTAAAAAACCACTACTGCCTAAATTATTCTCAAAGTCGTAGTGCCACACAGCGTTGTTTTGAATCCAAATAGGAGCTTGCGCTTTGAAGTCATTGCGTAAGAAAATTAAAAAAAAGAACAATAGTGATAAAGTGATACAGTTTAAATTTTTCATTTGAATAGGGTTTAATTTTTAATAAACTTAGTGCTTTTGCCATTCATTTCAAGAAAGTAAATGCCGCTTTCCAAATGATTGATATCCAGGGTGTTTTCACCGATATTCAGAAGGAAGCGCTGTAATTCTTTACCAGCGTTGTCATATAGAATGCCTTCTGTTTTGGAGGAGTTTTCAGGTAATGAAACCGTCAA
>JAIXXP010000118.1 GCA_027490665.1 Cryomorphaceae bacterium
CACACACATTGCAATTTTCAATACCTTAGGTCAAAAAATGATTGGTAGTTGGTCCTCTCATCCTTCTCAACAATTGGCTATTGACCACCTCGATACAGGAGTTTATATCCTTGAACTTCAGTTCGCAAATACATCCAAAAGCATTCGCTTTATCAAGGAATAAACGCCATGAAAAGCCTTAAATATTTACTTGTTTTTAGCTTGCCTATTACAGTAAGTATTGCTTTTCGATCTGAAGGCTGGCTGAGTTACTTACCCGTATATATATTCTTTATTTTGGTTCCATTTTTAGAACTGATTTTACCATCGCATTGGACAACAAACGAAGCGAGTGAAAATGCTATGCATCGACACGCTAAATATTACAATTACCTTTTGTATGTACTTGTTTTTGTGCAGTGGTGTTTTGCGGCCTACTTTTTAATTGCCCAAAGCACTAGCCCTGATGCCACAACTTGGTGGGGGCGCGTTGTTTCAATGGGACTCATGTGCGGCATCATTGGCATCAATGTAGGGCACGAACTCGGGCACCGCAACAAACGCTCTGAACAATTTTTAGGTGAGCTGCTATTGCTAAGTTCCTTAGAAAATCATTTCTTACCCTATCATAACAGAGGACACCACACCAATGTTGGCACACCCTCAGACCCTGCAACTGCGCGCAAGAATGAACCCGTTTACATCTTTTGGTTTCGTTCACAAATAGGTAGTTACTTTCAAGCTTGGCAAATAGAACTAACGCGAATGCAAATCATTGGAAAGGATAAGTATTCCTTTCACAACAAAATGGTCATTTATTCCTTTAGCCATCTTTTACTTTTGCTCGCAATTTGGCAAATATTTGATATCAAAGCCCTGTTAGGCTTTTTGGCTGCAGCGGCAATAGGAATCTTGCTGCTTGAGACCGTCAATTACATAGAACATTATGGTTTAACGCGCCAAATGAAAGAAAACGGACGTTATGAGTTAGTCAAGCGCAAACATTCTTGGAATAGCAATCATCTTTTAGGGCGGCTTATTTTATTTGAATTGAGCAGACACAGCGAACACCACTACAAACCAGACAAACCATACCAACTGCTTCATTCCGACCCAGAAGCTCCTACAATGCCAACGGGTTATCCCGGCATGATGCTCTTGTCGTTTGTTCCACCCTTATTTTTTAGGGTAATGAATGTCAAAGTGGAACAGGCGCTGAACGCATGAACATATCAATAAAGCTGTTGGCGTTTCAATAAGTATTTCAACAAGACCTGATTGTAACCATCTTCAATAGGTGCAGGCATGAAGTCAATGCCGTTGTTGAGGCATCTGAGGCTGAGCTCTTCAAAATAGCGGTCAATTGCAGCTTGATATTTTTCGCGGACTTCACCTGGACGCAGGAGCATACGCTCACCTGTTTCCATATCAATGAGTTGATATGGTCGGTCTTCTAATTGAAAGGATTTTTCGAAACCTTCGTGGTGTACATGAAATAAAATGACCTCGTGTTTATTGTGCTTAAGGTGTTGCAGGGCATCAAAAAGTGCGTCGGTGTGCGAAGGATCGTCGAGCAGGTCTGAAAAAATAACAACCAAACTGCGCTTGTGTGTGAGTTCAGCAATGGCATGAAGTGCAGAAATCGCTGCGGTTTGTTTCTTTGACTTCTCTTGATATGTCGATAACCGTTTCTCGAGTTCGCTGTATAGGTAACGGTGGTGTAATAATGAAGATTTTGCAGCTGTATGGAGCTCGAGCGTTTCGTTAAAAAAACTAAGTCCTACAGCATCGCGCTGTCTTTTGAGCATTTCGATTAAACTCGCTGCCGCATAAACTGAATATTCAAACTTGCTAATGCCTTCTTGCGGAAAGTACATAGAGCTGGAGTCGTCGATTACGAGCTGACAACGCAAATTGGTTTCTTCTTCGTACTTTTTAGTAAATAATTTTTCAGAACGACCATAAAGGCGCCAATCGATGTTGCGCGTGGATTCACCCGGATTGTAGAGCCTATGCTCAGCAAATTCAACAGAAAAACCATGAAATGGACTCTTGTGTAAGCCCGTAATAAAGCCCTCTACAACTTGTTTGGCCAAGAGTTCCAAGTTGCCAAATTGGGCCAAACGCAAGCGGTCAATAGTCTTCGTCATGAAACAAAGTTAATAATCCTTTGCACAACCCAAGCAACCACTTACTAGAGATGGTCGTCTTGTTCAAAAATCGTTGCATATGAAAGCATTTTACCTACTCCTTTTTGGCCTTTTCGCCTTTTCTAAATTCAGTTTTGCTCAAGTAACTGGCTTTGCTATTAACGGCCTTACTACTCCATCAAACTTGCCCACCACCCAATGCGGTCTTACCGCTAACATCTCCTTCTCGGCATTAACCCCAAGCACGAACTCTACAGGAACATCTGCTACCATTCCATACGTCATTACTGGTAATAATTTCTCGGGCTTTCAGTTTAACTCTGTCGTCAATTGGGGTGATGGCGCAACATCTCAGGCTGCTGGCGGCACAGGCACAAGCGGCACAAATATTAACATGGCGCCTGCGCTAACGCATACTTACGCTACACCTGGTATCTACAGCGTATACACAACTGTTTACAATCAATCCAACCAAACCTATGCAATGGACTCTATACAACTCACTGTTGGCTCTTGTACGGCCTACTTCTATTGCATGATACAAGTTGATTGCAACAACGATGGAACGATTGACTCTCAAATCAATGCACCTGTTCCTGTGACACTTTCAAACGGAACCAATACATATGTCGACACCCTTCAAAACAACATGTTCATGCTGCCAAATGTTTGGGCCGGCAACTACACGATTGGCATCGACCAAACTTGGCTTACAGCCAATAACTACGTCATTGGAAATATCATCCCTAGCCCAACAGTAACAGTGGGTTCAGGATTAACAACCACGCTCATAACACTTCATTGCGCTTCGCAAACCACCATGTTGTGCGCAAATGGTCAAGTTTACTGCGATGCCAATGACAACGGCGTCATGGATAACGGCGAAACGCCAGTTGCTAATGCACCTATTTCTGTAAACGGAACCGTTACATATTCGAATGCGAATGGCTTCTACAACATCAGTTATTCTGGTAACATCGGCGATACAGCAGAACTCTCCATTAGCTCTAATTGGTTGACACAAAATGGATATTCAGTCTTGAATAACAACGGAAGTAACCTGAATTACATTACTGGTACACCTTGCAATAGTGGAGTACCTGTGAGCAACGTCAACTTTCCTTTGAGTTGCAATGGCACCGTAACGCCAACGCTTTGCTATTCGGGCTATGTATTCTGCGATGCCAATGCAAATGGCGTCATG
>JAIXXP010000107.1 GCA_027490665.1 Cryomorphaceae bacterium
GCAGCATGGATAAACCATTCATGACTGCGGCACCTTTTGTTTTGGCGCATTTCATAAGTGTTGTTTCAGCCGGGTTGTATACCAAATCGATGACCAAGTGAGCGGGCGTCAAAAATTCAAAAGGAAGTTCAATAGACGCATCAACGTTAGGAAAAGTGCCGATAGGCGTGCAGTTTACTAAAACTTTACAGGCCTTCAGCATGTGTTCGTTGATTTCAGCGTAGGTATAAACCCGATTTTGCTGATCAGCTTGGCGAGAAATATAAAAAACCTCAAGACCCAATTGTTTGAAAACATGCGCCACCGCTTTAGAGGCGCCACCCGTTCCAAAAATCAGCGCGCGCTCGTGCTCGAAAGTAAGGAAAGGCTTGATGCTTTGGGCAAAACCATACGCATCTGTATTGTAACCCACCTTTTCTCCATTTTCAAACGCAATGACATTGACAGCACCAATTTGAGCCGCGCTATCATCTAGTCGATCTAAAAAAGGAATGACACTTTCTTTGTATGGAAAAGTAACATTGAGGCCGGAAAGGTTTTGATTGAAAAGCGATTGAATTTCTGCAATATCATTCAGTTCAAAGTTGGAATAGGTCGCTGCGATATTGTTTTTCTCAAAGTAGTCCTTGAAAAATGCTGCTGAAAACGAATGCCCGAGGGTTTTGCCAATGAGGCCGTAGTGTTGTGTCATGGTTATTGTACCGCAAAGATAATTGGTAAACGAAAATACCTCGCTACAGCCTGACCGTTCTCAATGGCTGGAGTCCATTTAGGCATGCTTCTGACCAAACGCAGCGCTTCAATGTTGCACGGTGGGCAATAATCTCCAGCTCTGTCAATTGCCACTTGATCTATCTCGCCGTATTTATTGACCATAAACCGGACAATCACCTTATTGTCCATTTCTTTATCGGAAAAATCGAGGATTGAATCCATCATAATGTTGTCAATGATGTACTTTCTCAACGAATCAGCACCTCCCGGAAATTCCGCTTCTACATCAACAGTTTCAAAAATTAGAGCTTTTGTGGTGTCGGTTGACATTGAGGCAGGAACCTGTGAAAAAGCAAAGAAGCTTGTCAATGAATAGAAAAGTAAGAGGCAAAATGTTTTCATAAACTAAAGGTTCTCGCAGGCATTAAAAAGTAAAAGACAACGGCAAGCGAACCGGACTCACAATAGGAAGCCCATTCATCTTTGCGGGCGTCCAATTTGGCATGTTTTGAACCAGGCGGAGGGCTGCTTTTTCGCAAGGAGGGCAATTGACTGTTGACTTTTCCACTGCGGCATTACGGATAGATCCATCCATCTCGACATCAAATTTAACAATTACCCTATAGGTGCCGTCTAATGATCCGGAAGAATCTATAATACTTTTATCATTCATATTTTTAGCGATATACGCTTGCATTTTTGCGTAACCTCCGGGAAATTCAGCGTCTTCAAGGGGCTCACCCAATACTTCTTCATCGCTCATTTTTATAGGTAAGGTACGGCATGCGAAGAGGCTTAAGCCAAGAAGGAAGATAAATATAGTTTTCATCCTACAAACATACAAATGTTTAACTTTACGGCATGCAAGGGCTCGTTCTGAAATCGACTGGAAAATGGTATCAAGTTTTACTTGAAGATGGGCAAATTGTGCAAGCGAGTATCCGTGGAAAACTGCGCCTTGAAGGGCTCAAAACCACCAACCCCATTGCTGCCGGTGACCGCGTCGTCATCGACTCTGGTTCCGACGATAGCTGGGCTATTCTCTCGGTAGAGCCAAGACACAACTACATTGTGCGCAAGGCCACCAACCTCAGCAAGCAAATGCAGATTTTGGCAGCCAACATAGACCGCGCATATTTGGTGGTTACGCTCAAGTCTCCAGTGACACAAATTGCTTTCATTGACCGCTTTTTGGTAGCAGCAGAATCATTTCGGATCCCAACTACCCTACTCTTCAATAAAATTGATCTTTTCAATCAAGACGATCAGGAGTATTTTGAAGCCCTGCAATACATCTATGGAAACATAGGTTATCCTTGCTACGGCATCACTTCTGAAGACCCCAACACCATTGCTTTTCTTAGAGATGAAATTGCGGGTAAACAGGTCATGATTTCTGGTAATTCGGGCGTAGGTAAAACCACGCTTGTCAATGGCCTCGACCCGAATTTAGACCTCCGCACCGGCGAAATCTCTAAAGCACACGAACAGGGCAAGCACACCACGACTTTTGCCGAAATGCATGCGCTTTCCAGCGGCGGCTACATCATAGACACACCGGGCATTCGCGCCTTTGGTTTGGTCGACCTCGAAAAGGAACACTACGCACATTATTTTCCTGAAATGCGCGCTTTGTTAGGCGAATGCCGTTTCAATAACTGCAAGCACCTCAATGAGCCCCATTGCGCGGTAAAAGCGGCAGTTGAAGAGGAACTCATTGCTGCTCATCGCTACCAAACCTATTTGCAACTCATGCATGAGGACAGCTCTGATCCGTATCGCAGGAGTGAGTTTTAAAATCTGAGTTCCAGCCCAACCATGAGAATTGTTATCCAACGCGTAAACGAAGCTAGTGTCAGAATTGATGGTGCTATTGTAGGCCAAATTGAACAAGGTCTTTTGGTCTTACTCGGCATTGAACACGAAGACACCGAAAAGGACGCCGATTACCTGCTTCAAAAGCTCATCAATTTGCGAATTTTTTCAGATTCCGATGGCAAAATGAATGTATCCGTACAGGATGTCAATGGTGGTATTTTAGTGGTGAGTCAGTTTACTTTGCACGCCGCCACCAAAAAAGGAAACCGTCCCAGTTACATTCGCGCAGCGCGCCCTGAGCAAGCCATTCCGCTTTACGAATACTTTCTGACCTCCCTTCAAAACCAATTCTCTGGCAAAATTCAAACCGGGCAATTTGGCGCCGACATGAAAGTAGCGCTCGTAAACGATGGTCCGGTAACAATTATCATGGATTCGAAAGCGGAGATTTAAAGTCGAGTACGTATTTTTACTTTGCAAAAAATCAATTTATACGTATTTTTGTTTTTTAATTCATACGTATGAATACAAAGCTCACCCTTTCTTTAGATGATGAAGTCATCGCAAAAGCCAAAGCTTATGCTAAAGCTAATGGCAAGAGCTTGTCGCAGCTCATCGAGAATTACCTGAGTGTTTTGGTCAAAGAAAGCAATCAGGTTGTTTCTGAGCCGTCTGTACTTTATTCTTTGAAAGGAGCATTTAAGGATGCTCAAATCGGAGATTACAAAGAAGAACTTGCCAAAGCACTTGCTAAAAAATACCTTTCTGAATGAAATCAGTTTTAATCGATACAGATGTCTTGTTAGATTTCTATTTAGATCGCAAACCATTTTCTGATGACAGCCTTCAACTTTTACTCAAATGTGAACAAAAACAATTTCGTGCGTATATAACGCCCGTCATTGTCGCCAATACTTATTACATTCTACGAAGACATGCAACGCATCATTATGTCATCGAAAGACTACAACTTTTACTGAACACCATTCACGTTTTAGCAATGGACCAAAAACAAGTGTTGGCAGCCCTAGAATCCAAATTCACCGATTTTGAAGATGCACTTCAGTATTTTTCTGCAGTCAATAGCAACAAAATAGACGCTATCATTACCCGTAATATCAAAGACTTCAAGAAATCCGAACTACCTGTTTTTACACCAAATGAATTTTTGGCAACATTTGCCTAAATGCCAACTACCCCACCAACTCCAAATGGGCTTTCAATGAAGCCAATGCGTAGTCGACAACGAGCAATTGAAAATCAGTAGCGTCGTGGTGGAGCTGGACTTTTTCGAGCGCGTTGTAATAGGCTAATCTGCTTTTCTTTCCGCCTTTGATATTGACCGTTGTATAGCCGTGTTGCCATAAAATCAGGTTCATGACTAAACGTGCTGTACGGCCGTTGCCATCAACGAACGGATGGATAGTGACCAAGCGCTTATGCATTTCTGCGGCCAATAAAACTGGGTGTAAACGCCCTAGGTTTTGTTCATAGAAAAGGAAGTAGTCTTCCATGAGTTTGTCGAGCAAATAAGGCGCTGGCGGCACATGCTTGCTGCCTGATATCAGCACTTGAATTTCGCGGTATTTGCCCGCATGTTGGTCTTGTATGCCTTTTAAAATGAGTTGGTGAATTTGCTTGAGCACATGGCTATTCAAACGCAATTGATCATGAACTACATCTTTGATGAAATGAATGGCTTGCTGATGATTGACTGCTTCAAGATGCTCGTGCATGCTTTTGCCACCGATGGTGATGCCTTCATTGATCACCAAATGCGTTTCTTGTAAAGTTAGCGTGTTGCCTTCGATCCGATTGGACTCATAGGTATAGGCCGTATGAAAGTAGCCGTTCATTTTATCCAATTGCAGGGCATCTAGCGGTTGGGCTGTTTGCCAAGCTTTCAAGAGTTCATCTAGCTGAGCTAGTTTCGTTTTGATTTTTTTGGATGGTTTCGCACTTTCGAAATCAGTATTTTTTAATAAATAACTGACGCGCTCTTCGGCAAGTTGCAAAATTCGAGGTGCCAATTGCGGATAATCCTGGACAATTTGAACAATTTCTTGTGATAAATAATGTGTCAGGACATCGCTGTGCGAAAGTTCAAGCGCAACCGCCAATTTTTGAATCTGAAGTGACGTAGGCTTGCGTTTACCCGCAAGAATGCGGCTCATGAGGCTGGAGTCTATGCCAACTTGCTGTGCAATTTCGTGTACTTTTAAACCCTTTTTCCTGCAGATTTCTTGTAAATTCATATCATGACTATTTTTGTCATGATAAATTTAATCATTATTAATCGAACGAGCAAGAATTCCAAGTACTTCCTCACTCGCCTCCACATGCGCCATGTGGCCACAGTCGAGTAAATGGATACTTGGACCGGTAATTTTTGCTTGCAGTTCTTCTACACTCACTAAGCGATCTAACTTGCCATGAATAAAAGTAAATTTTTCAGGGTGTGCATTGACAAATTCGGTGAAGTCGGTTCTTTCGCGCATGGCGAGTGCTGCAAAAGCAATGGCTTCTGGCGTCATGCAATTCGCCTCTTTGATGAGTGCCTCAATAACTTGGACTTGCTCCTGTGGATTTGAAAACAAGTTGGGTATGGCCTCTCGGATAAAATGAGACTTCGCCTGATGTACAAAATTGGCGACACGAAGACGGTCTTGCTTTTTTTGTTCGGAATCTGACCAGCAATTGGAGTTGAGTAAAATTAGCTTTTCGAAACCCTTCGATTGAGAAAGTTCCAAACCAACGTACGCACCCATAGAATGCCCAACTACACTGAAACTAGAAATAGCCAAATGTTCCAAAACGCGCTGAACTTCCAACGCCATTAATTGGATGGAAGGTGTTTTTAAAAGTTCAAAAGACTTACCATGACCAGGTAAATCGATGTGGATTTGCTGAATGTGAAGGTTGTCCAGAGGGAGGTGATTCCACATGGTGGAGGATTCTAGAAAGCCATGCAAGAAAACCCAAGCAGGGCCTTTTCCTTTGATCGAAAATGAGAGCATAAACGCCTATTAAGCGTTCATTAATTCTTCGATATGGTCTGCCTCGATCGGAATATTGGCCATAAGGTTAAACGGCGCACCACTTGCTTGAACCACAACGTCATCTTCTAAGCGAATACCCAAACCTTCTTCAGGAATATAAATACCAGGCTCTACAGTAAAGACCATATTAGCGGCAATTGGTTCGTGCCATAAACCGACGTCGTGGGTGTCTAGACCCAAGAAGTGAGAAGTGCCGTGCATGAAATATTTTTTGTAAGCTGGCCAAGCTGCATCTTGGTTTTTGATGTCGTCTAAAGAAATGAGACCTAAATTGACCAATTGCTCTTCCATTAAGTGGCCAACCTGCTTGTGGTATTCGGCCATAATGGTACCCGGAACCAACAATTTAGTTGCTTCGTTTTTGACGTGCAACACTGCGTTGTAAACTGCTTTCTGACGAGCTGTGAAGCGGCCATTGACTGGAATGCAGCGCGTAAGGTCTGAAGAGTAGTTGGCGTATTCTGCCCCTACGTCTAGTAAGATGACGTCACCGCCTTGACACTGCTGGTTGTTTTCGATGTAATGCAAGACACACGCGTTTTTACCAGAGGCAATAATTGGTGTGTAGGCAAAGCCTTTAGAACGCTTGCGTAAAAACTCGTGTGCGAGCTCTGCTTCGATTTCGTATTCCCAAACGCCAGGCTTAATGAAACCAAGCAACCTGCGCACCCCTGCTTCTGTAATGTTGCAGGCTGTTTGCATGAGGTCGAGCTCTATTTGATTTTTAATTGAACGGATTTTGTGCATGATGGGTGCCGACTTGTGCACTTGATGTGCAGGGTAGTCTTGCTTGACTTGCTTGATGAAGCGGTCTTCGCGGGTTTCGACCTCGGTATTGGCACGGAGGTGCTCGTTGGTATTTAGGTAAATTCCGCGGGCCTCGGCCATCATTTGTTTGAAAATAGTCGGGAATTGCTGGAGCCAATAAACCGTCTGAATACCGGAGGTTTCAAAAGCGGTTTGCTTGGTGAGCTTCTCGCCTTCCCAAATAGCAATGAGTTCGCTGGTTTCTTTCAAAAACAAGACTTCTCTGTGGGAAGGATTGCTTGCATTTGGAAAGAGGACCAAAATCGATTCTTCTTGATCTACGCCAGACAAAGCAAGGATATCGCGGTGCTGAGCAAAAGGCAAAGTGCTGTCGGCAGAAACCGGATAGATATCATTCGAATTGAAAACTGCCAAAGTGTTTGGCGCCATTTGAGCTGCGAATTTCTGGCGATTGGCAATGTATAAAGCGTTGTCGATGCGGTCGTATTTCATGAAAAGAAGTTTGGTGGTAAATTTAAGGGTTCTCTTTGAACCAACTCGAGTAGAGCACATAATTATTGGCAATACGCTGCACCTCACCAGCAAATAATTCTGGGGTCAGGGTTTTGATTTTTTTGGCGGGGATACCGGCGTAAATGCTCCAAGACTCTACGCGTGTTCCTTCGGTGAGCACTGCGCCAGCGGCTACAATGCTATTGGTTTCGATGTAGCAGTTGTCCATGACGATAGAACCCATCCCGATCAGGACGTTGTCTTCGATGGTACAGCCATGAACCAATGCGTTGTGGCCGATAGAAACATTGTTGCCGATATGCAATTTGGTTTTTTCGTAGGTGCAGTGCAAAACCGCGCCGTCTTGGATATTGACTTTATTGCCCATTCGGATGCTATTGACGTCGCCGCGTACCACAGCCGAAAACCACACCGAACACTGCTCGCCCATCTGGACATCGCCTACAACGGTTGCGTTTTCAGCCAAAAAACAATCGGGACCAATTTGAGGCGTGAAGCCTCTACATGCTTTAATGAGTGCCATATAGGCAAAGGTAGTAATTTGCGTTTAGTCTTTTTGCACCGCTGGCCGACGCATGTAAAAAACAGGAAAGCTTTCAAATTGCTGTTGATCGTAGGTCTCAAAACCATAGCGCTTGTAAATAACCATATTGCGCTCAATGCTAGTTTCAGCTAGAATGGCTGCATTTTTTGCTTGAGCTAAATCAAAAAGGCTGTGTAGTAATTCGCGGGCTGTTTTACCGCCAAGGCCTTTATTAGAAACGGCATAAAACCAGACATAGAGGTCGCCGGGCTGAGTCTGACGCAGTACTTTGACTTTCTTTTCGGTGCGCGCAATCGCAAATAGGTTGCGCAAGTTGAAACAACGCAAAACCATCCAATATTGCGCACATTTTTCGGTAAAACTAAGCGGGAGCTGCTCCGCTTCAAATGCGATCAGCACCCCTTCTCCGTCTTCAGATAAATAGAGCCCTTGCCTTTTCATAGAAATATCGATGACATAGGAGGTCATGATGGCAATTTTCTCAGGAAGCCTTGAATTGCCCAATAAAAAGCATATATGAGGGTTATCGATGAAAGCCTCTTGGAAAATGGAAATGATTCGATCGGTATCTTTTGAAGTAGCTAATTTCATTGAGAACAATATTACTTGTGTTTTTCGTCAAAAAGAAACCATATTTTACAAGTCAAAATAAGTTTGTTGCGAAATACGCAAGTTGTAACCAAAGGCCAAGCGTTGCGTATAAGGCCCGTTCTTATACCAATATATGAAACGCATTTTACAAAGCAAGTGGTTTAAAATTCCTTATAAAATTGCCCTTTATGGTTTCGCTGCTTACGGCGTAGTGCTAGTGGGTGTTTTTGTAGCACTCAAACTGCGCCTCACCGACGACAAAGGCCTTGTTGACAATAACAACCGCTATTTTCAGTCGATGCACGATAAATACAACCAGAATTTTAAAGTGGATAGCGCCTCAATCGTCGCATACCGCAATGAGATTTTGCAGCGCATCAATTTAGTGAATGAATATTATCCGAAAAATGCGCGCATCATTCTAGATGCATGGGCACAATCGAAATCAGAAAAAACGGCGCTACAAATGCTCGCGGCCTTCGATCTCAAACTCAAGGACAACAAAAGCTATCAAAGGAAATTACGCATACTTTTGGCCAAAAGTAAATCCTCAGATAACGCCAAAGGCGGAAATGCTTTTGAATGGATGGACTACATTGAGTGGTCTTACTTCAAAGAAGCCGTGGCTAAAGACAAGCGGTATATAGACTCTGCTGCCAGAGTATGTGGCGTAGAACCACGCATGATTGTGGCGTGTTTGGTGGGCGAGCAAGTACGGCTTTTCAATTCGAGAAGAGAGCGCTTTAAAGATTTTGTAGCACCTCTAAAAACCTTAGCGCTTGAAACGAATTTGTCTTTTGGCGTAACCGGCATCAAGGAGAACACAGCCAGAAATATTGAAAACTACCTCAAAGACCCAAATAGCCCTTTTTACTGCGGTGCTAAATACGAACACATACTTGATTACGATTCCAGCCGCAACTATAACAACCAGCACAATGATACTTTGAGTTTAAGAGTGAAACGCTTGGTCCAATACAAAGACCACTATTATTCTTACTTGTATGCAGGTATTTTCATCCGGCAAATTGCTGCCCAATGGGAAAAAGCAGGCTACCCTATTGACGAGCGCCCGGAAATTTTAGCCTCTATATTCAACCTTGGCTACAACAAATCCAAACCCAAAAAGAATCCTGCTGCCGGAGGTTCCAACTTCAAAATTCGAGAAAAAGATTACACTTTCGGTGGTGTAGCTTACGATTTCTACTACTCCGGAGAAATGCTCGAGGAGTTTCCGTATGAAGCCGTGAAGATCAGTAAGTAAGCTGTTTATTAGATTATCACGTGAGTTTAGGGTACCTTTGTGCCCAATACCCACATATGAAAAGTTCTTTATTTGTATACGTTTTAGCACTAAGCGTACTATTCATCTCTCAAAAGGGCAATTCGCAGGTTACTGTCGAAAGCTCAAATTTAACAGTCGGATTATCTGAAAATCTTCAGTTTAATGCGCTTGGTATTCATGCCACAGATAAATACCATTGGGTCATCACAGACGTACAAAATAATGTGGTCAGCGATGACAGCAAAGAAGCTTTATCTTCATTTACGTTCCCACATTCAGGCATTTATCAACTTTCCATCACCGATATTCATTCAACCCAATCGGAAGGCTGTCAACATGAGCATCAAAATTTCAATTACCAAATAACAGTAGCGCCTGTTCAAAGCTCGTTTAATTTATCAAATATTGGTTTTTCGAGCAATCTTACGGCTGCAAACTTAGCAAGTGGTGTAATTATTTCGATTCCACTCGAAGTCACGCTTGAAAACGGCACGAACGCCGTAGTTAACTTAAACAATTTCAAAGCTGTGGTTCAGGGTGTTGATTGTCAGATAGCCGTTCAAAACTTAGAAAACGCCATTGTATCAACCAGCGGCACATATGTGCTTAAATTTCAACTTCAAGGTTCGGCAAAGCCTCATAACTACATCATGATAGATTTCATTGATGAGAATGGCAAGGCTACAACTTATTACCACACTACCGAACTTTAATCCTATTCGCAAAGAATAATTCAATCTTCAATTTATGAAAAGAATTTACCTACTTCTTTTATTGGTCAACTTATTGATTTCTAAAGTGAGTTTAGCGCAATGTGGCTTTCAAGCAACTTGTCCTAATACCGATTATCTCAATTTTGGAATGGGATCGAATACAGATGCAGCATCCATCGAATACGATAACTTTATTTCATCGTTTCACTCTACGGTGGTAAGAACCTCCCAAGGTACATACAAAGTTTGGGGTGAGTATATTGCAGCTAATGGTGTTGACAATTTATTGGCTCCAACTGAAATTAATGCAACAAACTTTCCTGGTCTTACCGGAACAATTTTAAAGGCGCATATTGCCTCTAATTTTACACCTGCAGTTCAAGGCATTGTATTAACTACAACAGGCCTCTTCGCGTGGGGAACAGAAGGAACGGTAATTCATGCAGACTTAACTACATCCACATCCTTTCAAAAAATAACAGTTTCAGGTAACACGCAAGGTCTTCCTTCTGGTGTCATCCCAACTGACGTAAAAATGTTGTTTGTTACAAACGAAACAATTGCCTTAACAACATGCTCAGGTAATGTTTATGTTCTCACTATTAACGGTGCAAATGCCGGAAGAGGGTTAACAGGAGTTCTGCCTGCAGCAAATGCCTTACAATGGCATCAGGTAACTACTTCGGCTACCGGTAATCCTGCATTAACAGGTGTTATTGCAGTTAGAGGGTCTAAACATACTTTATTCGCTCTTACGTCAACAGGGCAACTTTACACATGGGGGTTAGAAACCTACCTAGGTAATAATACTGCCGAAATAGAAAGAACTCGTGCAACCCTTATGACACTTCCGAGCGCGAATCCTATTAAAATGATTGGTGCTACTCGAGATAACACCACTGGAGTATCTAGTTATTATGTTCTCAATGCTAATGGAAATCTCTATGCGTTGGGTGGCAACAATGAAAGACAACTTGGTGATTGGTCAACAACTGAAAGAAGGAGTTGGGTACAACCGCGTTACACATCTGCTACGGGTTTAGTAATGGCAAATATACATTGGATATCTCCTAACGAGCATGATTCAAGATATGCTGCAATTAATGCACTTACCTCAGATTCTACAAACTTCAATTGGGGTGATGCAAATGGTGAAATGCTTGGACGCGGTGGTACTACAAACTTCAATCCTGGTATGCCAAATGGCATTACAGCTACTGATCGCATTTTAGCTGTTGAAACAGGCGGACACACCTCAATGCTTGCTAAAAAATGTGAGGACTATTTTGGTTATGTCGGACACAGAATACGCGGAAGTATGGGTGACGGCACAAACGCCTCTACAAATGAATCTACCTATACATTTGCTACAGCAGTAGTATACATATGTGGGGCAACAAATGTCCAAGTAAATATTTCTGGTACTCCTGTCTTAAGTAGTACTGGAAATTATTGTAACGGTACAACTATTGACATTACGGCCACGCCAACAGGTGGAACCTACAGTTTAACTGGAGCGGCAACATTAAGTGGCAACAACCTTACCTTCACGGGTACTGGTAACAATTCCGTTAACCTCACCTATACATACACTGTTCCTGGATGTCCTAATCCAGTTGCTGCTTCCCTCCCTCTAACCGTACAAGATTGTGCAATTGCGAATGCAGGCCCAGCCACCGCATCAATTTGTGCTGGATCAACATATACAACAGTAGGATCCTCAAGCAATGGTACCATTACATGGACTACATCAGGTACCGGCACTTTCATCAATGGCAATACAAATACTGCAACTTACACCCCAAGTGGAGCAGATATTTTGGCAGGTACAGTTACATTAACCGTTACGGTTGTTGGCGCGTATACCTCAACAGATAATATTGTTTTGTCAATTGCAACACCTGCAACAACAGGCACTACCAATGGTAATCAATCGGTCTGCGTTGGATCTACAACAACACTGGTTGCTTACAACAGTAGTGCTGTCGATATGGATGGTTCCAATGACTACATTCAGTCAGCAAACGGTGTTTATTTTGATGACAATACCTATACTATTGAAGGTTGGGTTTTTGTGAAAGCACATCAGAATTGGCAACGTCTCATCGACTTCGGAAACGGTGAAGGTCAGCAAAATGTTCTTTTTGCCTTGAGTAATGGCACATCTGGCCTCCCAACGTTTCAGTACTATACCGCTCCAGGACAGCTTGTTTCAGTCGCTAGTACGAGCACTATTCCATTAAACCAATGGGTGCATTTAGCTGCTGTTCGAAATGGTACAAGTGCAACCATTTATATGAATGGTGTACAAGTAGCAACTACAAATACTTGGAATATCAATACAGATAACGTTAGCCGCAGCAATTGTTATATCGGAAAAAGTAATTGGCCTGATGCACTTGCAAATGCCAAGTTTGGTGAATTACGAATTTGGTCAAGTGCAAGAACGCTAGCGCAAATCCAAGCAAATATGTACATCCCTGTGTCTGCTCAGTCAGATCTTCGTGCGCTCTATCGTTTTGACCAAGGTTTAGCAAATCAAACAAATACTGGCATCACTACTTTAGTTGATCACAGCGGGGCAAATCACATTGGTGGCGCACCTGCAAATGCTACGCTATATAATTTTGGATTGACCGGATCAACATCCAATTGGACTAATGGAAGACTAACCACACCTACCGGTACTTGGTCCTCTGCCACACCTGCGGTTGCAACAATCAATTCAACAACTGGTGTTGCAACAGGCGTAAGCGCTGGCACTTCAGTAATGACTTACACCATCGCAGGAAGTGGAGGTTGTGCCAATGTAACTTCAAGCGCAACGGTTACTGTAAACCCCTTGCCAAATGCACCTACTGCGACTTCACCGCTCGTCATTTGCCCTGGAGCTACCGTTGCTGATCTCATCGCTACTGTTGGAAGCGGTGAAACCTTACAATGGTTCAGCGCAGCTACTGGCGGAACAGCTTTAGCTTCAACAACTGCTTTAGTATCGGGAACTACCTATTATGCTCAAGCCGTTAGTGCAAATGGCTGTGTGAGTACTAGAACAGCAGTCACTGTTCGAACAAATAATTCATTAAACTTTGATGGCAGCCTTGATCGCGTCAATTTAACTAACAATTCTATTCAAGATGGAGCAACGGCTTTTACAATTGAAGCATGGATCAAGCCAAACAACTCTAACTGGGACAACGCTTACCATGCCATCTTTGGAAATCAGACCAATGGAAATGCAAACTCAAGAAACCCATCTTTTTACTTGTTACAAGGAAAAATTCACGTAGATTCATACGAAGATGTCACACTCACACGTTACGACTTCTTGACGAGCCAAGCTTTGATTCTTCAAAATGTCTGGAGTCATATTGCCTTGGTAAAAGAAGGAAATCAATTTAAAATTTATATAAACGGAAACCTTGCTTATACTGGTAACGCACCAAATGCTATTAATATCACTGGCCCTTATCAATTAGGTTACATTGACAATTACTATGCTGGTTTACTAGATGAAGTTCGTTTTTGGAATGTTGCTCGCTCTCAAACTCAAATTCAGACTGCAATGAGCAATGAATTAGTTGGGAATGAGTCAGGACTTGTCGATTATTATAATTTCAACCAAGGAGTTCCTAACGGAAATAACACGACTATTACCACTTTAAATGACAATACATCGTTAGCAAATAACGGAGCAATAACAAACTTTGCTTTGAACGGGGCAACAAGTAACTTTGCTCTTGGTTTCCTACCACAAATTACGGGAAACACTAGCGTTAGTGCAGGCTCAACACTACAGTTGTCACATACAAATTCAGGAGGAACTTGGTCATCTTCAAATAATGCGATTGCAACAGTGAATAGCAGTGGCGTTGTAACTGGTGTAGGAGCTGGTTCGGTTACCATCACATATACCTTCTGCGGACAATCTACAACTATTACTATAACCGTATTTGCACAATCGCTAAGTGTGAATTCATCATCAATTACGACTTTTACAGCTTGCCAAGGTACAGCATCAAGCGCACAATCATTTACGGTATCAGGTTCTAACCTCACAGCAAATGTAACAGTAACTGCACCTACAGGCTACGAAGTCAGTTTGAGTAGTGGTTCTGGTTACGCAAGTTCTGTAACAATTACAGCTAGTGGTACTTTGAGTGCAACTACAGTCTACCTTAGAATTGCAAGTACAACTGCAGCAGGATCTGTTTCTGGATCAGTTAGTATCGCCTCAACAGGTGCTACAACGCAAACATTTACAGCAACAGGTACGGTAACGAGCCCACCAAGTGCTGGTACACTTTCCGGAACACAAGCCATCTGTGTGGGCTCAACTACAACATTTACACCAACGGTTACAGGTGGTACCTGGACAACAAGTAGCACAGCAATTGCTACAGTAAGTGCAAGTGGAGTGGTTACTGGCATTGGGACTGGTACAGCTACAATTACTTACACTATTGCAGGTTCAGGAGGTTGTGCGAATGCAACTGTGACAAGAACAGTTACTGTAACTGCGCCGCCAAGTGCAGGAACTATTTCTGGAACAACAGCGATCTGTTCTAACGGCACGTCTACATTGACATCTACAATTACCGGTGGTAGTTGGTCTTCGGCTACACCTTCTGTAGCTACCATCAACGCTTCTACAGGAGCAGTTGCTGGTGTGAGCGCAGGAACATCTGTAATGACCTACACCGTAACTGGTAATGGCGGTTGTGCAAATGCTACAGCAACTGCAACAGTTACTGTAA
>JAIXXP010000012.1 GCA_027490665.1 Cryomorphaceae bacterium
GCATCGGCAAGGTTTTCTGCGCCGTTATTGACACCATGCAAATACTTCGTAAACCATTTGTTCATCATCCAAAGCGGAGGAGGGTAGCCGTGTCCCATTTGATTGTAGTATATTTTGGACGGCAAGCCCATCTTTTTGGCCTGCTCATAGAAGCGAAAGCTGTGCTCGGCCATTACGTTCCAGTCTTCAAAACCATGGCACATGAACAAAGCGGCTTTCATGCTGTCCATTTGGGTGAGGTAATCGCGGGCCGCCCAAAAATCGTTGAAGTCTCCGGTAATTCTGTCTTGCCCGGGTACCAGTACTTTGTCTCGCATGAACGCGTCGTTGTGCGCCCGATTTTCAGGGTCGCCACTGTGCACAAAATCGTATAAAATATCGGTGTCTTCGCCTAAATAACCACCCGGTGAACGCACCAAACCATTCGAACGGTAATACAAATACCAAGAACTCACCGGTGCGTTTGGAATGATCGCTTCCAAACCTTTGACACCCGTACAAGCAGCTGCCAAACATAAAGTTCCGTTGTAAGAAGTGCCCATCATGCCTACTTTTCCTGTCGACCAAAATGCCGTTACGGTGTCCATTCCGGTGCGTGTGGTGTAGCCAACGCCTCTTCCGCACAGCCAATCAATGACAGCAGCAGGCGCTAATTTTTCGTTCTCGCCTCCAATCGTCGGAACCCCGTCAGAAAACCCAGTCCCGGGCGAAGAAGAATAGACTGTAATATACCCCCGTTTCACCCAAGTTTGGTCCTGGAAAAAAGCCTCAAGCGGTCGGTTTTCCTTGCGCTTGGCCACAGCATGTTTGTGGGGCGGTGGCGTTGCGCCAATTTCATGGTTCACATCCCAATAGTAGCTTTTCGAATCGCCTCCGGTACCCGCAAAATAAGGGCTCGAGGTATAAATAACTGGCAGTTTAAGCCCCTCCGTATTGGTCTGTAACGGCCGGGTCAAAAACACGTGCATGCGGTCTAGTTTCCCATTCTGATCGCTGTCAAAATTGGTTTGCACCCACAATTCCTCCTTGATCCACTCAGAAGCATCGCTAAACGCCGGCACCAATTGCGCCTCACCGCTTTTAAAAATGGGTTTGGCTTGTTGCGCGTAGGTGTTGCTGAGTAAGAAAAAGAAGAGGGCAGGAAGGAAGAAATTTTTCATAGGGTGAATTTGGGTAGCTAATTTAACGAGAAGATTAAATAAAGTCAGAATGAATTTCATGCTATCTTCGTATTTAGATAGAGTTTTTTCAATAAAATTGATAATGAAAACAACCTTCGACGCCGAAACCGTCCTGACCGAACTCATGATACCAAGTTATGCCAATTTTGGTGGCAAGGTACACGGTGGTATTTTACTTTCCTTAATGGACAAGGTCGCTTACGTTACTGCCGCTAAGCACTGCAGTGGCTATGTTGTGACCGTTTCAGTCGAAGGGGTAGAATTTCTGAGTCCAATTGAAGTAGGTGACCTCGTTAGCCTAAAAGCGCGGGTTAACTATGTTGGCAAAACCTCTATGATCGTCGGAATCAGGGTAGAAGCCCTTAATCCAAAAACAGGTGTGGTCAGGCACACCAATTCTTGTTATTTCACGATGGTAGCCAAAGACGAGCACGGCAAACCAACAGAAGTACCTGGCCTACTGCTTACAGATGAAGAAAGCCTTAGACGCTTCGCCGAAGGAAAGGCCCTAAAAAGCCTCGCTAAGCAAAAACATCAGTTGTTAAAAGAAGAGTTTCATCAGATGCCGCTTTCTGAAATTAAGAAAAGTATTGAAGGGGAGCGGGTAGATATTCAGATAATCGGATTATAAGCCAGGTCAACAAAGGCGATTCCGATTAATACACCTTTATTCGTGAATATAAATCAAAAAAGCCCCAATAACTTGAGGCTTTAAAGGAGTGTGTGAAAGGTTGGAAATATCGAACTTGTTGAGGGAGGATGTGGAGGCTATCAAAACAATGCGCTTAGATAATTAGAAGTATGTCTTCACGGCAAATTCAAATTGTTCGACAAAAATTATTTTGAATGGAGTGATGTTGTTTTGCTCATAAAATACGAGCATGGCTTTTTTATACTCGATTGAATCGATGGTTCTAAAAGAGATTGGGCAAAATCCTTCATTCATTAAAATGGCATTACTTATGATTCTAGCCGTGCGTTTATTTCCGTCTTCAAAAGGTTGAATATATGAAATCAATACTAGTGACAATAGTGCTTTTTCGAAAACATTTGTTTTACTGTTAATTAAATTACACATCGCTTGTAATGCTTCTCTAATTTGAAATTCGTTGTCTAATGGTTTGTAATTTGTTCCTGAAATACCAACCCTTCGCTTTCGAATATTCCTTCCGACTTTTAATTCATTCATTAGAATGCTATGGAGATCTTCTATTCGTGAAGTAGTCAAGGGATTGACATAATCTTTATGAGATAAAATAAAGTCTAATGCTTCTTTATGATTGAGCAACATGGTGGCTTCATCCTTTGTTTTACCTGCGGCAGTTTGTTTTTCCCGAAGTAATAGCTCTGTTTCCAGTAAAGAATAGGTATTTCCTTCTATTTGAGATGATTTCCAACTCAGGTCAATGGCTAGTCGTTCAAATTCACGATTGAACTCATCTTCTGTTAAGTTGGAAGTGTTTTGTTTGAAAACAGACTGTAAATTATTCAATCGCTCAAGTTCCCCCTCCGAAAACAATTGTGTCGAATTTAATACTTCATCGATTAAAATCAGGTTAAAGTCAGAACGAATTTGTCGTTCATCGATTTCTTTCAGAAAGTATGTTTCTAAATTGATGGGCGCGATGATGGAATAGCTTGGGGAAAGACAATATTTTGTGCTTTTTCCATTTCCAATGATTTGAATGTATCCCTCCGATATTAATGATTGCAACGTTCGTTTGACAGTCGCATAAGCTGCAAACTGCTTTACAGCATCATGAATTTCCTTGGAAGATACGCGTTCTTCATACTTAAGGTATTCGATAATGAGTTGACGAAGATCGGTAGAGTGAGACATTTTAACTTTTAAGCTCATAAATATACGAAATAAAGCTCAAAAAAGCAATTAAATGAGCTCTAATGACCTTGTTGATGAGCTTAAAAAGACAAAATGTAAAAAGAAAAGCCCCTTTAAAAGGGGCTTTTGAGTTGATGTGGGCGAAAGGTCTGAAATATCGAACTTGTTGAGGGAGGATTTGAGTGATGTTAAAAGTTTAATTGATGAGCTTATCATGATTTCAAAAGAGTAAAAGAATCAAAGTTCCTATATATTAAATCAATTCAAAAGAATCTTACCTTTGAGTGTGGATATTAAAAAACTATATATCATTGGTGGATGCAATGGAGCAGGAAAAACAACTGCTTCGTTTAATATCCTTCCTGAATTACTCAATTGCAAAGAGTTTGTAAATGCAGACGAAATTGCTCGAGGATTATCTCCATTTCAACCCGAAAAAGTTTCTATTGAAGCGGGAAGACTCATGCTGACCCGAATTGATGAATTAATTCAATCGAACCAAGATTTTTCATTTGAGACAACATTGTCAACCAGGTCTTTTGTCAAAACTATTCAAATAGCAAAGGCAAATGGTTATTTTGTGACGCTGATTTTCTTCTGGCTGGACTCAATTGATTTAGCCAAAGACCGAGTGCAAAGAAGAGTTGCAGAAGGAGGTCACAATATTGAACCAGCAGTTATCGAGAGAAGATACGTGTCGGGTATCAAAAATTTATTTAATTTGTATTCCGAAGAGGTTGATTCAATTTTAATCTACGATAACTCTTCACTTAATCCGGAACTGATTGCTGAGAAAGAGATGCAACAGCATTTCAAGATTATTCAAAACGAAAAATTCATCCAATTACAAAAAATCGCAAATGAGTAACGAAGAAAAAGAATTATTGAAAGAGAAGATCAAGAAAGCTATTCAATTATCGGCTCAAAAATTGGTTGCTTCTAAACGAGCAAATGGCCAAAGTGTGGTTGTAAGCAAAGATGGAAAAATTCAGGTGATCAAACCATAAGACTTATTTTTCACAAAAAAAGCCCCAATAACTTGAGGCTTTAAAGGAGTGGGCGAAAGGTCTGAAATATCGAACTTGTTGAAGGAGGATTTGGAGAGAGTGGCGGATTGGGAAGTAATTAACTCCAGAAAACAGTAATCATCCCCATTCGTATCTTCAAATTGAAATGATGATTTTATCATGAAATTGATCATTTCTTAAACAAGCATTTCGCATGACACCTTCCTTTTTTGAACAACACTACCAAATGACGAAACGGATATCAAATTCTTAGATTCTCTTCTACTGAGTTCAATTTGTTCAGTAGTATTTTTGTTTGCATTTATGGGATTACGGCTTAGCGAAGGAAGGGAATTTCAGCACTAAATTTCATTCGAAGTAGGACTGTTGAGCTGAGCACAAAGTTTCATCGAAGCTCCTCAGCCCGCATTTTACCAAACCGATGTTGGAAGTTCGTTATTTCTACCCGTTAGTTTTAATTCCATCAAAAAAGTAGTCCAAAATATATTTGTCAAACTCGTCAAGGTCAACCTTTTCCTTAATTGTTTCAATACCTATTTCATTGAATATTTCTATTGTCCCATGTATAGTAAGGTCTTTATCATAGAAATTAATCATTTTAGATTCGTGTATTTTCTTTGAAATTATTCTTGGGAGACCATATTCTTCAAGTTGAAAAACAACAGAGGGTAAAAAGGCGTGTGAAACATAAGATACAAATGGAGAAATATCGTAGTTCTTTCTTTTCAATATTTCTTTTTGAAGGGTATTTACGTCTTTTACAAGAGATGAAAACTTAAATGACACATTCCTTTCTAACTTGAAAAAATCATCAATACCAACATTATGAGGTTCTAACAACTTCAATAATTCGGGTATGCTTTTAAACCAATTATCTCTAAGAACTTTGATAAAAGCAACAAAAGTGCTGCTTTTCGTTTCCCAGTAACCAGGTTTTAAATTGATTATTCTGTATATGCAATTATCCCATTTATCCCTGTTCTTAGAGTTTAAATATGAAAGGCCATTCCATTCGTCCGGATTACTTGACATATCAATAGCAATAGCCTTAATAAATTCTGAATCGCTTGATTGAAAAACACCCTCATCTTTGAGTTTTTTGTAAATGTCAACTCCTAAAATATTTGACATTTCTTCTTCATAGAATTTAATTTTCGCAACTTGCTCCTTTGTTAAAACACCACCGTCATTCTGAGAATCTAAGCCACCTAATATTTCTTCAGGGAATGGTAAGTCTAATTGTGTTTGCTCACTTGATGGTGGTTTATCCAAAATATAAATCTTTCCAATAAAATGTCTAAACATTCTACCGCCTCTACCAATGATATTCCGATATGTAAAATCATTTAATCCTGAACGTCCGTTTTTATTCATCCAAAGGATTACGTTTTCTGCAGACGTATTAACTCCCTCGATTATAGAAGAAGTTGATATGATATTATTTAGCCCGTCTTTTTCTTCAAATAACCTTACTTGTATTTGACTTAGTGAACGATGTAAACGACCATTATGAATACCTGTCCCTCTTTTAACAGAATTGGTTAATGACCAATTATAACTGTAATTCTTGGATAGCCATTTTGAAAAATTTTTAAGTAGCTCGCTATTTTTTTCTTCAAAACGAATATTGATAATGTTTGATAAAACATCTATATTCGAGTAGGTACCTGCATAAATTAAAGATTTTGTGTCTTGTGCTTTTAAGATTTCTATAAGTTTTTCAGTTTTCTTTTCTTCATCTTTTCCAATTTCTTGATACATCTCTTTCACATCTAGGAAAACAGTATTAAAATCAAGCTTTATGAACTCCATTCCTTTTGTAAATGGATTTTCTCCTAGTGATGAAATATTAGGTGCTAAAAAATATCTTTGATCTGCTTTTCCGCCAAGTTTGATAATAGCCTTTATCAAACTTGGTGAACGCTCTTTGTCAAAATTTTTACTCGCTTTATAAAATTCATCAATTATCATAATATCAAAGCGTTCTACTTTGTTCAGATAATTGATTGCTCTTTCCTGTGGAAAGATAAAAATGTTTTTGTCTGCTGGCTCAACTTCTGTGGTAGTAATTATTTTGTACTCGGAAGCAAATTTTTTATACAAACGTCTTCTTGTTTCGTCAGTTAATGCAATAGTTGGTACAATTATTAAAACGTTTTTAGGCTTTTTGATTTTAATAAAAGCATCAATTACAAAGCTCTTTCCAAAACTAGTTGGGGCACTAACAGCAATGTTTTTACCCTCTAAAAGTTGTTTGAGAAGTAGTGATTGTTCTCTATGAAGTGTTAATGGCTCATCCTCACCAACGTCTACTTTAAAGACATCATAAACAAATCTCTCTTCCCAATTTGAAGTTTTTGGTTCTAAATAAGGAAAAAGTCCTGTTGCACGAATTAAATGGTTAATCAGTGGAGTATATTCTATGTTATTTGATTCGTGAAAATCAAGCAGCTTAATGAGTTCTTGTCTTGCATCATTTTCTTTATCGGCAATCAATAATTCATTTATTGTTTGACATTGTTCAAAAATTGTGTTTTCCATATTATAAACGATGAGCCTTTGCTTTTGCAATGAACGTATCTACGATTTTCACTTTATCTGCAATTGGAAAAAGAATGATGTGAAAATTTATTTTCTCATAGAGATGAATATTTTTACATTGTTCGATCTGCTTTTTAAAATATGCAGTTGCTCTCTCCATATGAATATCTATAATCTTATTCTTGTATACGTCATTAAATGCTGTTTCCTTTTTAGTTTCTTCACATTCATACAAAAGCAAAATTGGAATATTAAGAATCGGCTTAATTATGTCAATAGATAAGTCTTGTGCTAAACTTGCTTTTATTCTCTCTCTAAGGTCTTTTGAAATTTCTTCAAAATCGTTTATGTCACTTAGGTTTGTTATTATGCTGTTTTCCTTTTTTAATTTATCTAAACTTATAGAGTCCTTGACTGATTTTACAATTTCGTCAAGTCTTGCGTTTTCAATACTTTTGTAAAATTTAGATTCGCCAAACCATAATGAAAATTTATCACTTGATTCAATAACAATATGGACGCTGTCAGCTCCCTTCGCTTCGTCCTTTTTATTTTGCTTGTAAAAGATTTTCGGAACGATAGACAAAGCAGAATAGTAATTTTTCATTATGCCATAAAGTGCAATTTCTGCAATTTCACTACCACGAGCATTTGTCGTTTCAATTAATCTAAGATTTTTTGCAGCGTCTGATAAAAGAGAACCTTCTCCTTTGTCAAGTAGCGCCTTTCTTTCGCTGTGACTTAATGCAGTTTCTTTAATGTTGTCCCAAATGAAATTTTGGAACTTTTCAAATCTCCAACTTCCATTTTCATAGTCGTTCAAAAGTCCAAGAACTTTTTTATTTTCGGTTGGTGTTAGTGTTGAGTCTAACTTTAGATTGTCAAATATGTCGTTAACTATTACTTCAAATTTCATACTGTGGTTTTGTTTCGTAGGATTGTCAGTTTATAATGACCGTCAATAATAAGTTATGCTGTAAACTAAAATTTCTTAATAGATGAAATAAACTTTCCCAAATACATTCAATATATGTTGTTTTAGCAAAGTTATTTCTCCTATTGCCCAATTTACAAACAATGCAAACATGTAATTTTGCAAGAAATAGTTATTCAATTGAAACAAGAGGCAGAAGAAATTCTGTAAATCAGTTGAATAGGAATAGTTGTTAGAATAGAATCAATTGCAGAAGTGATCTATAGATTAGTACACCTACCCCAATTATTAGTACAACTACTAAACTAAAAGTCTGGTAAATTCCACAAACCAATTTGAAGAACAGGGGTTTTGTAGGGTAACTCAACCCAAACACTCCGCCAACTTCTCTAGCAAATCATCCTTATAAGAGATTTCTAGGAATTTGATGTTATTAGCAAACAGAAAGTCTTTTTTGAGTTGGTCTCGTCTTCGATTTTCGATCAAGGCTTTTGCGCCTCCGAAGCTATTCACGGCTTCGTAATGTTGGCGGCCATGAAATTCGATGACCATGTTTTGATTAGGTAGATAGAAATCACATTTAAGGAGTCTTCGGTCTTTGAGTCCAGGAAAGGTGTGTTGTTGGATGAACGGAATATGATTTGATTCTAAAAAGCGTTTGATTTGCTCTTCGCCTTTGGAACTATTGCAATTGGGGCAACCATTTCCACGTTGATGGTTATTTGGTGTTTGAAGAAATTCTCCATGTTTCGGACAAATCAACTTGACCATTTTTTTACCGCCCTTATAATCAACTTGACTGTAATCGTATTTCTCTCCGTGTATTTTGATGCTGTCTTGAATAAAAGCTTCAACTTCCTTCATTTGAAGTTTATGCTGATCAATAATAGCACATTGTGGGCAAGCACTACCCGTTAGGTGATTTTGCGGTTCCTGATTGAAAGCGCCATGGGTAGGGCAGATGATAGTTACCTTCTTTGTTTGATTCAGATAATGTATCTGGCTGTAATCATATTTTGATCCATGAACATTCTTTGCTTGGTGTTAAGCCATAAATAAAGCCCCGAACCTAATAGGGGTGAGGTTGTTAATTAAATCAACAACTTAACCTTTTTGTACAGATCCACTAAATGGAATACTGAAATATCAATTAAAGGTTCGTACATAAAAGCATTTACATGAATATTTTCAGGAGTCATCAAATTGATTCTGCCTAATATTGATATAGTCTCCTTGTTTGAATGATTCTTTTTAAAAACCTTAAACAACTCTGAGGTTTGATTTCGATCAATTATTAATGATTCTGAATTAGGAATTTCCCTTAACATGTATTCTTCAGCCTTTAATCTTATAGCTATGGACAATGTGATTTTATTTTCTAATAGTATTTCATTTATACTAGTTTCATGAACAATTAAATCAGCTGTTTCGTAAATTAAATCTTTTACAGATTTGCCTCCAAAACCAATGTTTTGATTTGTTGTTGATGGGAAACTTTTATGAATTAGACTAAGTATGTCCGCACAAGTAATTGAATTCGTATCATTTTTTAAATGGAGACAAGATGTAAGAAGTATGTAATTTGACGATGACTTGTCCTCGATATATTCAATTAAATTCCTTACGAAAGGAATTAAACTCACAAATATTTTTTGA